>JAAZXC010000043.1 GCA_014240365.1 Acidimicrobiales bacterium
CGTGCCGGTAGGAGACGATCCATGAAGCGTACTTATCAGCCCAATACCCGGCGTCGAGCCCGCAAGCACGGCTTCCGTAAGCGCATGCGTACCCGGGCGGGTCGCGCCATCATCAGTGCCAGGCGCAGGAAGGGCCGAGCCCGACTGTCGGCTTGATATACCGTCTCAGTCGACGAGACGACTTTCATGCCCTACGTCGTGACGGACGCTCCGTTCGACGCGGACCGATGCGTGTCGGCTTTCGGGCCGCAGGTTCAGCCGGCGCCGGCGCACGTGTCGCCTACGCGATCCCCCGGCCGGTCGGGTCGGCGGTGGTCCGGAACCGTCTACGGCGTCGACTCAGGGCGATCTTCGTCGAAATCGATCGTTCTGCCAGCGTTCTTCCCGCTGGCGACTATCTGGTCCGGGTACGCCCGGGAGCTTCAGACCTGTCGTTCGACGAGCTCCGGCATCATCTGGCGGAAGCGATAGATGAACTCTCCAATGACTGATGAATCTATGAAAACACGCGTTGAACCGGGTGTTTGCGCCCGGATCCTGCTGGGACTGGTGCGCCGTTACCAGGCCCTGGTGGACGGGAGACCCAGCCCGTGCCGCTTCGTTCCCACCTGTTCTTCCTACGCCCTCGATTCACTGGATCGACATGGGGCCGTGCGTGGTTCCTGGCTGGTCCTGCGACGGCTGGGCCGATGCCACCCGTGGGGTGGCCATGGATGGGACCCGGTGCCCGGTGGGTCCCCCTTCTCCCAGCGAGGTAACGCCTGATGTTCAATGTGATCGCTGCCGTTCTTGCCTGGTTCTACGGGCTTGTACCCAGTTTCGGGCTCGCAATCATCCTGCTGACCTTCGTGGTGATGATCGTCGTCACACCGCTGACCCTCAAGGGAACGCGGTCGATGATCAAGATGCAGCATCTCCAGCCGGAGATGAAGAAGATCCAGACCCGGCACAAGGGCGACCGGGATGCGATGAACAAGGAGATGATGGCCTTCTACCAGGCCAACGGCATCAACCCCATGGGTGGATGCCTACCCCTCTTTGTCCAGGCACCGGTGTTCATGGTGCTGTACCAGGTGCTGCGCGGTATGACGAGGCGGCTGTCTGACACCGGGGCTGATATCGGATGGGTCGCAGGGCGTCTGGGTGCCGCCGAAAGTATTTCCGGCGCGCCGGCGAACCTACAGGCCTTCTATCCCGCATATGTGGACCCCGGATCGGAGCTGTTCGTCGACCTGGCGAACGAGACCGAGATGCTTTTCCTCGGTTTCGACCTCTCACGGTCGGCGGGAGCAGCGCTGTCGCAGAGTGTCATGGCGGCGATTCCGTACCTGATCCTGATCCTGGTGGTGTTCGCCAGCGCCTGGATCCAGCAGCGCCAGATACGCGGCCGGAACCCGGACGCCACGGTGAACCCTCAGCAGCAGATGCTGATGAAGGTGATGCCCTTCTTCCTGCCGGTCATCTCGTTCAACCTTGATGCGGCCCTGGTCCTCTACTTCGTGATCTCAAACCTGTACCGGATCGCCCAGCAGGCCTACATCACACGGACCCTGTACGGCCCCGGCGGGAATTCGGAAATGGTGGTGGTCCTGCCGGAGAAGGAGACCAGCGCCGAGAAGGGCTCCAAGACGGGCCGGGGAGCATCCAAGGCGCCAAATTCAGCCTCAAAGCCGTCACCTGCGAGCCCATCATCTTCCTCTGTCCGAAAAGGTAGGACTACGGCGGGTGCAAATAGGAATGAGTCTCAAAACTCCGAGAGCCGCTCACCCAATGGGAATGGTTCTGCCGGGAGCCCCAAGCCCGGCCGGGGTTCGAAGGGGTTGAAGTCCGAAGGGAAAACGAAGAAGCCCGGACGACGGTCACGCAACAAGTCCGCGGATGAACAGACAACGATCGACAAGCGACCGCCAGCGGCTCGAGCAGGTGGGGGACGAACTACTCCCCTGGGTACTGCCGGAGCACATGGCGCCAAGAAGAAAAGGAGGAAGTGAGGATGGAGTGGATAGAGACCACCGGCATCTCACTCGATGAAGCCAAGGAACGGGCACTGGATCGACTCGGCGTAGCCGAGGACGACCTGGAGGTGGAGGTTCTTTCGGAACCGACACGCTCGATGTTTGGTTTGAAGAAATCCGAGGCACGCCTGCGTGCCCGGGTAAGGCCAACCAGCCCCCGACCGAAGGTGGAGCGGCGCGACCGCAACCGTCGCAATGATCGGAAGGGTGGTAAGGGGCGTTCGTCAGACGGACGCCAGGAGCAGCAGGGTGGCCGGGGATCGCGCGACTCGCGTCAGGGTTCATCTGGCGAGGGCGGCAGGGATGACGGAAACAGACGTCGTCGTGGCAATGATCGTCCGGCCGCTCGCCAGCAGGACCAGTCGGCTCCGCCGACCGGTCGTGACGGCGACGATGGTCAGGGAAATGGAAAGTCAGACAGGCGCCGGGAGAATGGGGGCCAGTCTGCATCAAGGGAGTCGTCGGCAAAGTCGACGAATGGCAACGGTCGTGGAAACGATCGGGAGAGGGCTGAGGCCGAGGTTATGGATCTGCAGACGCAGGCTGGAATCACCGAAGGATTCGTTCAGGGTCTACTTGACGCGATGGGCCTTGAAGCCCGCGTGGAGAGCACGATCGAGGAGGACCGACTGACGGTGGAGGCTCACGGTCTCAACCTTGGTCTTGCCATTGGCAACCGCGGGGACACTGTCCGGGCCATAACGGAGCTTTCGCGGACTCTGGTCCAGAGGAGTTCAGACGGTCAGGCTGAAGGCTCCCTGGTTGTCGACATTGGTGGCTATCGCGAGCGCCGCCGGTCCTTCCTGGCGGATTTCGCCAGGTCACAGGCCGAGGCGGTACTTGATGATGGGCGGTCGCGGACCATGGAACCGATGGCGGCTGCGGACCGCAAGGTGATCCACGACACGATCGGTGAGATCGACGGCCTGGAAACTATCTCGGAGGGAAGCGGTACAGACCGCCAGGTGGTCATCATGGTTGAGACCACCGGGTGACCACACCTGTCGAGGAAATCCTCGACATTGCGGTGGCCGAGGGGTTTCTTACCTCTCAGGCCGCCGCCGAGGGGCCCGCGCACAGCGCGGGCTTCCTCCGTTTTGGGGGGCTGGATGATTCTGGGGTCGTTTCCGACCTCGCCGTCGAAGGCGTACCGGTGGATCTGGATTCCGAGTTGATTGCAATCGACCTTGGAACCGGTGGCGGTGTACCCGGTCTGGTTCTGGCCACCCTGACGCCTAATCGGTGGATTCTGGTGGATCGGGGTGATCGGAGGTGCACGTTCCTCCGCTGGGCGGCCCGCGAGTTGGACATTGCCGATCGCGTCGAGGTCCATGCCATGGATGTCGTAGAGGTTGCACGTGGCGACCTCCGCGGCAGAGCAGGCCTGGTGACCGCCAGGTCCTTCGCTGCACCTGGGTCGACTGCAGAATGCGCAGCGCCGCTCCTGGCCCCGGACGGTGTTCTGGTGGTCAGCGAACCACCGGGTGACAAGGTCGGGGCCTTGAACCGCTGGGTTCCGGAGGCGCTGGGCCAACTCGGGCTTGCCGACATGGGCGGATGGCGACATGGTGAGGCTGGATACAGGGCAATGCGGTCCAGCGGCACCTGTCCACAGCGTTTTCCCCGTCGTTTCAGGCGACAGTTGGCTGCTCCCCTGTTCTGATCGGCGCTGTAGATACCCAAGTTGTTTCACGTGGAACAATTTGGCCAGTGCCGCCTGCCGACTCCAGAAGTGTTTCACGTGGAACATTTTGGATGCCGCCGGGTGGCTCGTGGAGGGTCCTTGTATTCGTCCACCACCGGAAGCATGATGCCTGCAATGTCGAGCAGGAACCGAAGTGCCCGTGTAATCGCCGTTGCAAACCAGAAGGGTGGTGGAGGTAAACCCACCACCACAATCAATCTGGGTGCGGCAATGGCTGAGTCAGGCCAGCGGGTCCTGATGGTTGATCTGGACCCACAGGCAAATGCGACCACCGGGGTGGGAATCCCCAACAGGAGTCTCCAGACCTCGATCTACGAGGTGATGCTCCAGCAGACGACTATCAGCGAGGTCATCTGCACCACCGAGGTACCGAACCTGGAGGTGGTTCCGTCGAGCATTGCCCTGGCGGGCGCTGAGATAGAGCTTGTGACGGCATTCAGCCGTGAGCACCGGCTTGATCGTGCCTTGGAGACCGTGGCCGACGACTACGACATCATCCTGATCGACTGTCCGCCGGCGCTGGGCCTGCTCACAATTAATGCCCTGGTCGCTGCGGGCGAGGTGCTGGTGCCCATCCAATGCGAGTACTACGCACTGGAGGGTCTTGGCCAACTGGTGGGCAACGTCGAGCTGGTCAGGGAGAATTTGAATCCGGATCTGGAGGTCTCGACCATTGCGCTGGTCATGTATGACGCCAGGACGAACCTGTCCAAACAGGTGGCGGACGAGGTGCGTTCATTCTTCGGCGACAAGGTCTGCAGACAGGTGATTCCGAGGTCGGTAAGGCTCTCGGAAGCACCGTCCTTCGGACAGCCGATCACGGTGTTCGACCCAACGTGCCGGGGAGCGATTGCCTACCGTCAACTTGCCAAGGAGGTTCTGGGATGAAGAAGAGCGGTCTGGGTAAGGGTCTGTCGGCCCTCATACCCACGGCGGGAGCCGACGACTCTGAGAGTGGATCAACTCGAGATGGCGTGTTGACGCCGGCCACGGTGCCGACGCCTGATACCAGTTTCGAGATGGTGTCGGTCGCCGACATCGAACCGAACCGCTATCAGCCCCGACGGGCCTTCGACGACGAGAGCATGGCCGAGTTGACGGCCTCCATTCAGGAAGTGGGGATCCTCCAGCCGCTTCTGCTCCGGAGGGTCGACGGTGGCTACGAGCTCGTGGCCGGGGAGCGGCGTTGGCGCGCCGCACGACGGGCGGGCCTGACCAGGGTTCCGGCAGTCGTGAGGCCGACAGAGGATCGCAACTCGCTGGAACAGGCGATCATCGAGAACCTCCATCGTGACGACCTGAACCCCATTGACGAAGCTGCCGCATTCCATCGCCTCATGGACGAGTTCGGGCTCACCCAGCACCAGGTGGCTGTGAGGGTGAGCCGTAGTCGGCCTGCCGTGGCCAATGGGCTGAGGCTTCTACTCCTACCCGATGATGTCCAGCAGATGATCATGGATGGTCGACTCAGTGCAGGCCACGCTCGGGCATTGGCCGGGCTGGGAGACCGCCAACTCCTTGAGCAGTTGGCCCTGCGGGTGGTTGAGGAGGGAATGTCCGTGCGCCAGACCGAGGCAATGGTCCGTTCTCTGGATGACATTCCCGTACCGGCGACAGATTCGGCAACTGGTCCAGTGGTGAAGCCGGCAGATGCGGCATCCCTTGAGGTTGAACAGATCCTGAGTGACCGGTTCGACACGAGGGTCCGGGTTAACACCCGTGGCAGGAAGGGGCGAATCGTGGTCGAATTCGCGGACGAGGACGATCTGCAGCGACTCTTCAGGCTCCTGGGCGGCTGATCTACGTCCGGGGCGGGGCCCCGGGCACTCCAGCGCCCATGGGTTTCAGTCCTCCACCGACAGTGCGTTGTTCGGGTCGGCGGCGGGGTTGGCTACCCAGCGGGTGATGGCAACGGCCAGTGCATCTGCGATTTCGGCAGTTGCCAGGACTACGGCTGATGGGGGAGCGAGGGTGCACAGGACGGCCGGCATTCGTGTCTGGCGTAGAACGGGCACCTGCCTTCCAGCAGCTCCCGTGGGGGGAACATCGGAGCCTCGCAGCGCATGGTCAAGGCAGGTGGCACAGTGGTGGGCGAGCCTGTAACCACCCTCACTCAGGAATCCGGGGGTCGAGAAGTAGTTTGCCTGTGAATGAGAACTATTCTCAATTCTTAGGCCAAGATACATGACGGCATTGAAGTCGTTGGCCGTTGAGGCCTGTGCCGCCTCGTCAGGATTGTCCAGGACAAGCACATTTGCTCCACGCGCCCGCAGAATCCGGGCGAGAGCGGACATCAGGGCACCAGAGTTTCCGAACTGTCCAATGGCCAGGCGCTGGTCCCGGAGGTCAGGGTTGCCCCGGCGGAGGCGATCCAACTCACGCACCTGTGCCACGGGGGTCCGACCGGCTGACCTGCCCAGGAGTTGACGGAATGCATGGACTGTTTCGGAGCCGGCTATTCCGTCCACGGCCAGCCCGGTGTTGCGCTGGAAGTCGCCGAGCGCACCAGCAGTATCGGGACCGAAGATTCCATCGATGCGACCTGCGTCGAATCCGAGACTGCCAAGGCGGAGTTGGAGGTCGGCTACGTCGTCGCCTCGGAACATCGGAGCGTGCAGGTAGAGGTGGCGATCTCCCAGACGAACCCCTGCCTCCACGAGGGCGGCCTGTGTGGTCGCGTCCACCGTTCCATGCTCGTCGATGCCTCGCTCGGCCTGGAAGGCAAGCAGTGCCCTGGTCGTATCCGGCCCGAAGTGGTCGTCGGACACCTCAGCCGCATCCACCGGGTGGCCGACGGCCAGAAGGCGACGGTGGAGGTCCCTGACAGGTGCTCCGCGATCGCTGGGGCGGATCGGGTCGGACATGCTGGGGGCCGCCGCTGGTTGAGGTCGTCCCGCCGGGATCGCCTAGAGGTACTCGGCCAGTTCTTCGAGGAGTTGGGGCTTGCCCTTTGCGCCCACCATCCGCTTGGCGGGAACACCGTTACTGAACAGGATGAGGGTGGGGATGCTCATGACCTCGAATCGACGGGCCAGATCGGGAGCCTCATCCACGTTGACCTTGGCAATCCGGATGGATCCGGCCTGCTCAGCGGCAATTTCCTCGAGAATCGGTGCAATCATCTTGCAGGGTCCACACCACTCAGCCCAGAAGTCCACGAGTACCGGCTCCGACGAAGAGCCGACCTCCTCATCGAAGGTGGTCTCGGAAAGGTTCACAATGGCACCGGCCATGGGGGGTCTCGTTTCTCGAGTGGACTGTCAGGGTCTCTTTTCTATCCGCTTGCGGGCATGAACGCGTCACGAACCGGCGGTCGGGCCCGGCGAATCAATCGGTGCGGCTCTCCAGCCACCGCTCGGCATCGATTGCGGCCATGCAACCCGAACCGGCAGCGGTGATGGCCTGTCGGTAGGTGTGGTCCTGGACATCGCCACAGGCGAAGACGCCCTCGATGTTGGTCGTGGACCGGTCGGATCCGGTGATCAGGTACCCGGCGTCGTCCATGTCCAGTTGGCCGACGAACAGGTCAGTGTTGGGCCTGTGGCCAATGGCGATGAACACGCCGGATACTGGAAGGCTCCGTTCCTCGCCGCTGACCGTGTCACGCAGTGCCAGTGCCTCCACCTTCGTGTCACCGACCACATCGACCACAGCGGTGTTCCAGGCGAATTCGATCCTGGGATTGTCAAAGGCCCTCTGTTGCATGATCTTGGATGCCCTGAGGGCATCCCGTCGATGGACGAGCGTCACCTTGGAGGCGAATTTCGTGAGGAATCCGGCCTCCTCCAGGGCGGAATCGCCCCCTCCCACCACTGCAATCTCCTGATCGCGGAAGAAGAAGCCGTCACAGGTGGCGCACGTGGAGAGTCCGTGTCCAATGAGGCGCTGTTCGGCCTCCAGGCCGAGCATCACGGAGCGTGCACCCGTCGAAACGATGACGGAATCCGCGGTATACGTGGGCAGCGGCGCATCCGGATCGCCAATCCACATGGCGAAGGGGTTGACCGAGAAATCCACCCTTGAAACCTTCAGGGTCACCAGTTCGGCGCCGAACCGGGCTGCCTGGGACCGCATGTCGGCCATGAGCTGGGGTCCCAGGATCCCGTCGGGGAAGCCGGGATAGTTCTCGACGTCGGTGGTCAACATGAGCTGCCCACCCGGCTGGTCGCTGGTCGACGACGGTTCGCCCTCTATGACCAGCGGTGCCAGGTCGGCGCGCGCCGCGTAGATCGCCGCTGTCAGGCCGGCCGGGCCGGATCCGATGATGACGACTTCGTGGTGGGTCATTCGCACTCCTAGGGCAATCGACGTGGTTTCCCGGGGCAGGGTCAGGAACGGGGCGTACGCCTGGACCAGAACCAGGCACCTAGAGCGGAGAGGGTGGCTCCCAGGGCGAGGTGGGCGGACCAGCTCTCGCCCGGGATGGCGACGTCCAGGAGCCGGAAGATGCCGATGCTGCCCAGGACCAGCGCCGCTATCAGACAGAACGCGACGAAGACGCCGTGGACGACTGTGCGGACTGCTGTGATCGCCGGCTGCGTGGTGGCTGAACGGAGGCGCTCGACGACGTCCACGACCCGGTCGATCGATGTCGTCGCCCAGTCGTTGCGCCCGCCAGGGCCGTCGTCGGGGGTCGGGGCATCGGAGGGAGGTGCCGCCATCGTGCTCATCTGGTGGATCCTACCGACGACGGCCCCCGGAGGTCCTCCCGGGCCGTGGTGGAATCAGGACCTGAGGGTGAAGCAGAGCCCGATCACGCCCGGTCCGCCATGGCTCGCCACTACTGGTCCGATCACACCCACCCGGGTGATCCCCGGGGCCACAATGGACTCGAGCATCCCCGTCAGGTCACCGATGTCGTCGGCCTGGGCGTGCATGACCGACAGGATTTCGATGTCGTCCGCGTGCTCGGCGACCTTGTCCCGCAGCCAGGCAAGGGACTTCCTACGGGTCCGCTGCCGGCCGGCCTCCTCCACCACGCCGCTGCTGATGTCGATGAGAGGCTTGATCGACAGGAGGCTCCCCAGGAGGGCCTGGGCGTTTCCGATTCGACCACCCTTCTTGAGGTTCTCCAGGGTGTCGATGGCGCCGTAGACGTGGGTCCGCTCCCGCATGGCCTCGACCATGCTGACGATCTCGTCGGCTCCTGCGCCGCCGGCAGCGGCCTCCGCTGCGGCCACGACCATCGCGCCGAGACCAGCCGTGACAGATCGACTGTCGACGATCCGGACCTCGCCATCGGTCTCGCGTGCGGCCAGCTCGGCTGACTCCATGGTGGCCGATACCCCGCTGGACAGGCAGATGCAGACGATCGAATCCGCTCCCTCGGCGAGCCGGCGGGTAAAGACCTCCTGGAAGGCGCCCGGGGAGGGTGCCGCTGTCTGGGGCAGGTCGTCGCTCTGGGCCATCCGACTGTAGAAGTCGTCGATGCTGAGTTCCTCCCGGTCCAGGAACACGTCGTTGCCGAATCGGATGCTCAGCGGGACGATGTCGATACTCAGGCGGGTGGCCTCGTCGTGGCTCAGGTCGCTGGCGCTGTCGGTGACGATTTGAACGGTCATGTTGACTCCTCGGGTCGGCCGGAGCGTACCCGAGCGGCCCGCACCCACCAGATTGCGAGCACGGCGACCGCGCCTACGAAGAGGAGCACGCCGACACCCGAGAGGCTCGTGGTTCGGACCATGAGGTGTGCCGACCTGAGTTGTAGGAGCTGGGCGTCATCGGGTGAGCGGACGGTCACCTGGAGCCTGGCGTTCCCGGAGGTACGTGCCCGAACCGGTATTGCGATCCGGTTGTTGCCGGGCACCAGCACGACGGCGAGGACCGCCCCCTCGGGGAACTCGAGGCGCCCATCGCTCTGCAGCACCAGGACGACTCGTGCATCGGTCGACAGGCCGTTGTGCACGCTGAAGGGGATGTCAGCAGAACGCCCGGTGAGCCGGACGCTCTGGTCCGGCGGGGTCGTGAAGGCGTCGAGTACCTCGCTGACAGAGGTGTAGACCGCCGTCAGGTAGGCGTTCATGGTGTCGGTGTCCAACTCGGCTGCAGCCGTCACCTCGAGTAGGTCGTTCAGCGCGGCTGCGTTCGGATGGGGACCGCCGAGAATGGCCGTATAGGCCGCAACCGTCTGCTCGGCGAGGCTGCGGTCCGTCGCTCGCCTGGACATGGACGTGATGGCATCGGGCCAGAGGTCGTAGGTGACGGCGGCGGCGGCATCAGCGGCCAGGGCGGCGTCGAAGAGGTCCGGGAGCGGTCTCACCCTCAGGAACGGGGCCTTCTCCAGGACCCCCAGGACCAGGTCCAGGGTGAGGGCGTCGATGGGTAGGTCGTCGGGAGCGGTGAGTACGGCCATCCTCGTCACAGTCGGATCCGACCAGGCCAGCAGCGCCATGTCCGCGAGCAGGTATTGGGCTGCCGAGACCGCCCCCTGTGGGTCCGTGAGGTGTCTGGCGAGATCGGGATCGGCCACCAGCGCCGGGTAGGCGGTGCCGTCATCTGCCACCAGCCGCGCCGGGAGGGTGCTCTCGGCGGACGCCGCCGACGGACGGGGTTCCAGGTGGTCGGCCGACACGATGAACCGCTCGGCGCCCAACTGGCCCAGCAGGTCGAGGGTGGCTGCCACCGCCGTGGTCGGAAGTACCGCTATCGAACGGTCCGGGATCACCCCCAACTGGTCGATGAGGACCCGGTCGCCGTGGTCGAGGAGGTCACGGTGGACGTCGGAACGTCCGGCTCGGCGCCAGGCCTCGGGATCAGCGGTCACGAACGGCGAGGACTGGAGGCGGAAACGCTCCTCGACCGTATGGACAAGGTCGGCGAGGAGACGGGCGTGGTCCAGATCATCGGACCGGGCAAGGCTGAGCACGGTGGCGGGCGGGAGCCTGACGTCCATCGGGATGTCGGGATGCCCCTGGGCGGCACGGACCACCGCCTCCATCTGGTGCAGCGTGGCCCGGTCAGGCCGCAGGAGGCCGTCGGGTCGCAGCGGTGGCGGACCGTCGACGGTGAGGGTGATTCCGACCAGCAGTGGGCGATGGGCAGCCGCCTCACCCTTCGGGATGATGGGCAGGTGGACCAGAGGTGTGATCAGGCTGTCCAGGGGGGAACCGTCGGCGCCCACGAGGGTCACCGTGAGCGGGTAGACGCCGCCGGGCCGTGAGCTGAGGCGACCCTCGGTACCAACCTGGAGGACCAGCGATGCGATGCCGGCCGAGTTCAGGACGTCGGTGACCTCCATGTCCACCGGCCCGCCCAGGGGATCACCCAGAAGGCCGTCGCGAAGGGCCAGCAGGCCTCGGCGGTCGACGGTCCGGTGCAACTGGAGGCGGAGCGTCGTCTCGGCGGTGTTGCCGGCGATCCGCAATTCGAGGGCCAGGTCGCCGTCATCCGAGATCCAGGGGGACTGTGCGACGAGGGAGAGGGTGGCCGATCCGGACTCGGCGACAGCTGGCCCGGTGGCGGCCAGCAGGCCGACGACCGCCACGATCGCGGCGAGGAGCAGGCGCCTCATCGGACTGTGTCGTGCCGGAGCACGACGAGGCCCCCGGCCCGCTCCGCAAAGCCGTGGCGTTGGTAGAGGAGGCGGGCCCGGTCATTGTCCGGCTGTGTGTTCACCCAGACGTCCCGGGCGCCTGCCCGGTCCAGCCATGAGATGGCGTCCGCCAGCAGGGCAGAGCCGATGCCGAGGCCTTCGTGGCCGGGTCGGACCGCCAGGCGCTGCACGAACCCGCTGGACGAGGATCGGCCGGCGATGGCGTAGGCCACCACCTGTCCGTCGACGCGGACGCACCGCTGTCGGCTCAGGTCGGTCGCCTCGCAGGCCTCGGCGTAGGCGGCAGAGTCGAACCTCCAGAACGGGCTGAAGGAGGAGAAGGCGTCGGCATCCGCGTCGAGGGTGTCGGCGAGGCGGCGACGGCCGATCCGGCTGAGCCGGTGAGGGGAGCGACTGGGCGGGGCCGGTTCTTCCGGCTGGAGGGGCCGGTGCATGAGTGTGAGGTGCTCCAGGGGCGTGAAACCGGCGGCTGTGAAGGGGCGCTGGTCATCGGGGGAGAGGGCTGCGGTCAGGACGGTGGTCACGTCACGGTTGCCGAGGAGTTCCAGCAGGTTGAGGACCGTTGCGTTGTCCGGTGCTGGACCCCTGACAGTTACCACCTGGGCTGTGGATGCGTCCCCACGCCAAGGGCTTATCCGGACTGTGGAATCGTTGCCGATACGGCGGTACTCCACCTGATTTATCCCGGACCCGGTGGTCGGTGCGCGTCGGTGCGCCAGTGGCCTTCTGCGGGCTGACTGGGTGGGCGGCCTGAGGTCGATGTCGAACAGGGTACGGCGCCGTTGCTGGGCGTCACGGGCCGCCTCGGCCCGATGGTGGCGGACCATGGGGCCCTTAGCCGTCGGGACCTGGGCGATACGCTCGCCGGGTGTCCGTACTGCTGGTGACCGATGAACGGTTCCTGGATCATGTGGCGGGTCGTCGCCATCCTGAATGTCCGGCCCGCCTTACTGCGGTGCTCGACGGCATCGACGCTGCGGGTCTGGGCGATGCGCTGGTTCGCAGGGCGCCGCTGCCGGTCGACGATGTGGATCTCCTCAGGGTCCATCGGTCCGACCATGTCGAGGCGCTCGTCGAACTCGACGCTGCCGGCGGAGGAAGGCTGGATCCGGACACGACAATGGGTCCGGGATCGTGGCAGGCGGCCCGGTTGGCGGCCGGGGCCGGTCTGGTGGCCATAGACGGGCTGCGCAACGGCGACGCCGAGGTGGCCTTCTGTGCCGTGCGACCACCCGGGCACCACGCGACGCCCACCAGGACCATGGGGTTCTGCCTCCTCAACAACGTGGCGGTTGCTGCGGCATCGCTGGCTGACGCCGGAGAGCGGGTGGCGATAGTCGACATCGACGCCCATCACGGCAACGGCACCCAGGACGCATTCGTGGCTGATGGACGTGTCCTGTTCGTGTCCTGCCACCAGTGGCCTCTCTATCCGGGCACCGGTGCCGTCGATGAGGTCGGGACCGGAGATGGCCTGGGCACGACGATCAACGTGCCGCTTCCCACCGGTGCCGCAGGCGATACCTACAGGTATGCAATGGACGTCCTGGTGGTCCCTGCTGTTGAACGGTTCGCGCCCGACTGGATTCTGGTCTCGGCCGGTTTCGACGCGCATCGTGCTGATCCGTTGACTGATCTCGGGTTGTCGGCCGGCGACTACGCCGACCTGATGGGCCGGCTCACGGGCCTGGTCCCGACGGGTCGACTGATCGCATTCCTGGAGGGCGGATATGACCTCGGGGCCTTGGCCGACTCTGCCGGAGCCTTCGTGGCAGCAGCCCTGGGGGTCCGGTATTCGCCGGAGGCGACCACGAGCGACGGTCCGGGACGCCACGTCGTGGATGCACAGGTCGTACGACACGGGCTGGCATCGTGAACGGAGTCGGGGATCCCATCCGGGAGGGGGCCTTTGACGACCTCTGCGACTCGGTCGCCTCGGTCTCGGAACGGTTCATGGAGGCCGGCCATCGCCTGTACCTGGTCGGGGGGCTGGTACGCGATCGCCTGATGGGCGTAACCCGTGCCGCTGACCACGACCTGACTACCGATGCCACCCCGGAAGTGGTCCGCCAGCTCGTGGACGGTGTAGCCGACGCCGTCTGGCTGCAGGGCGAGCGGTTCGGAACCGTGGGTATCAGGGTCGGCGACCTCACGATGGAGATAACGACCCACAGGGCCGAGTCCTACGTGGGTGACTCCCGTAAGCCTGTGGTGAGGTTCTCCACGGACCTCCACGAGGACCTGGGTCGACGGGACTTCACGGTGAACGCCATGGCCGTGGACGTGGCCAATGGGCAGCTGCACGATCCGTTCGATGGCCGGTCCGACCTGGTTGCCGGGGTGCTGCGCACACCGCTCTCACCGGAGGTGTCGTTCGGCGATGACCCGCTCCGGATGCTCCGGGCCGCCCGGTTCCACGCCGGGTACGACCTCGCCCCGGTCGACGGCCTGGTCGAGGCGGCGCGCTCCCTGGCCGACCGGATCGGAATCGTCTCAGGGGAACGGATCCGGGGGGAGTTGTTCCGTCTGCTGGAGGTGGCGGATCCCACCGGCGGGTTCGACTTCCTGGAGGAGGTCGACCTGGGGTGGCGGGTGCTTCCGGAATTCGCCCGTCTGGATGCCGACGCCCGATCGTCGACGCTGGAGCGTGTGGCGGCTATGACCGCTGATCCGGTACTGCGGTTGGCCGTCATTGCCTGGTCCACGGCCGGGTTGGCTGAGACCGCCGTGGCCCTTCGACTCTCCGGCGCTGATGCTGACCGGATCACCCTCCTGGTCGACGCAGCCGAGCGGATTCGCATAGGTGGAGCCGCCGGGGAACCCTGGTCGGACGGATCGGTGCGACGCCTGGCTGCGGCAATCGGGCCGACCCTGGATCCTGCGGTGGACTTCTCCGATTCGGTCGGAATCCTCGCCGGCGACCTTCGCATGGCACTGGGTCGGCTTCGTGGAGCAGGTGAACTCGACGACCTCGGGCCCGCTCTGGGTGGCGACGAGGTGATGGCCCTCCTCGGCCTGGAGGCTGGCCGGGAGATCGGTGAGGCGTTGGCCTGGCTTCTTGAGCTTCGCCTCGACGAGGGCCGGATGGAGCCTGGCGATGTGGCGATTCGGTTGCTGGACTGGTGGTCCGCCAGGTCGTCGAGCTGATTGATTGGCGGGATCGCGTCGGGCCTGCTCCCGGTGGTCGCCTATGGTTGCGACGTGGTAGGTCGGCTAACCGGCGAGGCTAGACAGGTGGGTGAGAGCCTGCTGCCTGCCCGCAGGCCGGCGGATGTGGACTACAGGCTGGCTCGCCAGACGACCTTGAACGGTTGGCGCAGAGGCGACGTCGGACGAGATGTCCTCTGCGACGCCCAGCCCATGCTCCGCCGTAACGCCGTGGCGTGCGGGACCCCCACCTCGGAGATCTGCCCGATCTGCGAGGACCACGAGATCGCCCACGTTACCTATGTGTTCGGGCCCCGACTGCCGGCCCATGGCCGTTGCATCTCGACACCCGGTGAGTTGGCGAGGCTGGATGCCCGCAGGGCCGACATGACCGGTTACGTGGTCGAGGTCTGTGCAGCCTGCGGATGGAACCACCTGGTCCGGTTGACCTCTCTGGGCTACCGCTGAGCCGATCCTTCGGGGGTCGCGGTGAAGTGTGTCACTCCCCCTTCACGGCCGGGCGACGTTCTGTTACCGTTTCCGGGACCGCCGGCAGCCACTGTGCGCTGGACGGAGAAGGAGACAGAAATGGCTCAGAGGTGCACGGTTCCCGTCGTTCGGGAACGCAAGGTCGCCCGTGGAGGCGACCCTCTGGTGATGCTCACCGCCTACGACGCTCCGGGTGCCCGGATGGTCGATCAGGCCGGTGCCGACATGATCCTCGTAGGGGATTCGGTTGCGATGGTCGTCCTCGGTTACGACGACACCCTGCAGGTGACCGTTGAGGACATTGCCCACCACACCGCTGCGGTGGCCAGGACCCACCCGTCGGCCCTTGTGATCGCCGACATGCCATGGATGAGCTATCACGTCTCGACAGCCGACACGGTCAAGAACGCCGCGACGCTGATTCGGGCCGGTGCCCAGGCAGTCAAGTTGGAGGGCGGGCGTCGTCGCATCCCGATGATCGAGGCGCTCGTGTCTGCCGAGATCCCAGTGATGGGCCACATTGGCCTTACACCCCAGTCGATGAACGCCATGGGTGGCTACAGGGTCCAGGGTCGTGATGCGGAGGCAGCCCTCGGTCTGGTGGATGCCGCCAAGGCCCTCGCCCACGCCGGCTGTTTCTCGATAGTCCTGGAGGGCGTCCCGGCTCCGGTGGCGACCATGGTTACCGAGGCTGTGGAGGTGTCGACGATAGGCATCGGGGCTGGTCCGGACTGCGACGGCCAGGTGCTGGTCTTCCACGACGTCCTGGGCCTGGAGCAGCGGATAATGCCGAAGTTCGTCAGGCGCTACGCCGACCTCTTCGACCTCGGCGTGGCCGCTCTCACGGAGTTCGCCGGAGACGTCAGGTCCGGAGAGTTTCCAGAACCGGCCGAGTGCTACCGGCTCGACGACGGGGCGGCCGACGCCCTGGGTCTGTATGGAGCCGCCTGAGCAGCTCCGGGACCACCATGGACCGGTTCAGGGTCCCGCGGGCGTCGCCCAGGGGTGACTGTCACACCCGGTGGTCATGCTGTGGTCATGGATGCGTGTCGGACCTCGGAATGCACGCCGGTAGCCTCTGGTTGCTTGCGTAGGTCCCGGTTCGCCGGTCGCCGTATGGAGCACGACAACCTGTTACCCCTGCCCCACACGGGGCCCCGGGCGCGCCAGAGGCGATGTTCGAGACCAGAGGAGGTGAGTGCCTGCCATGCAGGTCTATGAACTCATGATTATCTTCGGCGGCGAGCTCGAAGAGGATGCCGTTGCGGCAAGCCTTTCGAAGGTCACCACCAACATCGAGTCCGAGGGTGGCCGCGTGGTCACCGTGCGGGACTCCGCGCCATGGGGCCGGAGGCGTTTCGCCTATCGGATCAACCTCAAGTGGGAGGGCGTCTACGTCGTCCTCGAGGTAGTTACCGATGCGGGCAATCTCGACACCACCGATCGCATCCTGCGACTTGCGGACCGCAGTGACGTGGTCCGCCACAAGATCATGCGCCTTCCCGATGCAGAGGTCGCCAAGCGCGGCCTTCTCGGTGAGGTGGCGCCGGCCGAGGCCGGTTCAGGAACGGAGTAGAAGATGGGCTTTAACAACACAGTCACAGTAGTGGGCAATGTGACCCGCGACCCCGAACTGCGGTTCACCCCCGGCGGTGCGGCCGTAGCCAACTTCGGCCTGGCGTGGAACCGCAAGGGACAGAATGACGAGGAGATCGTTTCGTTCTTCGACATCACCTGCTGGAGTGGCCTCGCCGAGAATGTGGCCGAGTCGATCACCAAGGGATCACGGGTAGTGGTCTATGGCCGGCTGGACCAGCGTTCCTGGGAGAACCAGGAGGGTGAGCGCCGCTCAAAGGTGGAGATAGTCGCCGACGATGTGGCTCCGAGCCTCAGGTGGGCGACAGTTGAGATCACTCGAAACGAATTCCGTGGTGACGGTGCCGGATCGTCGGCACCGACCGGTGGCGGCGATAGGTCCGCCCAGACACCCCAGACCGATGAGGAGCCCTTCTAATGGCACGTCGTACCCCTCCCCGCCGCACCAACAAGGGCAAGGAAAGCAACCGTCGCGGTAAGAAGAAGATCAGTCCGCTGACGATCGGCAAGATCGAGTTCGTCGACTACAAGGACACGGACCTTCTCAGGAAGTTCGTTTCGGAGCGGGCCAAGTTGAAGCCCCGACGCGTGACGGGCAACAGCGAGAAGCAGCAGCGGGAGGTCGCTCGGGCGGTCAAGAACGCTCGTGAGATGGCCCTGCTGCCCTACACCAACCGGGTGACCACCCAGCGTCGAGAGCGTCGGTCCGATGACCGGGGTCCACGCGCTGATGGTCCGCCGCCGCGTCCGACCGCTCCGCCACCGGGTTCCGGTGACGAGGCTTCGGCCGAGGAGATCGAGGCTGCCGAGGTGCAGGCGGACGTGACCGCAGTGGAGTCGGCCGAGGCCGCCGCAGTGGTCGAGGAAGGGGCGGAATCATGAAGGTCCTACTTCGTTCCGACGTCGACGGGCTCGGTCGCACCGGGGACATCGTCGAGGTGACCCGTGGCTATGCCCGCAATTTCCTGGTTCCCAAGGGCCTGGCCATCCAGGCTGCCAAAGGCGTGACGGCCCAGGCCGAGGCGATGCGACGCAAGCGTGCCCTGAAGGCCGCTGCCGATCGCGCCGATGCCGAGGTGATAGCAGCCCAGATCGCCGGCGTGGTCCTCCATGTGACCGCCAAGGCTTCTGAGGAGGGCCGCCTGTTCGGTTCGGTCGGCATTGCCGAGGTCGTCGAGGTACTCGCCTCTCAGGCAGGTCTCGTGGTGGACCGCAGGCAGGTGACTGGCGAGGTGGTCAAGGACGTGGGGTCGCATGAGTTCACGGTCCAGCTCCACGCCGAGGTGGCGATCCCGGTGACAGTCGAGGTGCAGGCTGAGGCCTGAGCCCGAACTCCACGGAGCCACCTGGAAGTCGAATTTCAGGTGGCTCCGGTGGTGAGTCCGAGTCGGCGGGTGGACGTTCCACAACCCGGGTCGTGTTATCCACCCCACAGGTCGCTGGTTGTGGATGGATGTGAGGGGTTTTCCCTCTGGTACCCCACAGGGTCATTCGTGAATGCTCTCTGCGTGGGCGGAACGGTGGATGGATTGTCGATATGAGCGCGTCACCACCCGATGGGGATTTGAATCCGACTGAGGACGCTCCGGGACCAGCCGACATGGCCTTTCCCGAGTTTCCGATCCCGGACGGCGCCCCGCTTCCTGAAGAACCCCCGCGGGACGAGGAACGGCCGCCCGGAGCGCCGTCCCGGACCTTCGACCGTGGCAGCCGATCGCCTGTACGTACCTCCGTAGGGCGTGTACCTCCCCACAACCTGGATGCCGAGGCCTCGCTACTCGGCGCCATGCTGCTCTCGCGTGACGCCATTGCCGATGCCCTCGAAGTGGTCGCCGCCGAGCACTTCTACAAGCCCTCCCATGCACATGTGTTCGAAGCGATCTGTGGCCTCTACTCCGCCCCAGACCTGTCAGAAGACGGGCACTGGACTCAACCTCCGCGGCGGATTCCTCAATGGTCCGGGTTTCGACGATCCGGTTGACCATGCGGTCGATGGCCCTCTTCACCAGGCGGTTCACGATGACCGCCCCGAGCAGGATGACCAGCACTTTGAGGGGGCGTTCGATCAGCCAGTCGGCCAGGGGGGCCAGGGTCTCGCTGGCGGTGGCGTCCCACACCCACTCACAGGCGATGCCGGGCTGGGCGCCACATGCATCAATCAACCCCGGATCCAGCAGTTGTGTGGTCACCACTTCAGCCATCTACGTCACCTCCACGTTGGACGGTAGCCCAACCACCGGCCCGATCCGGCGAAGGATCCGACTGGTCGAAGACCTCAGCCCACGAGCCCTCAACCGATGAGCCCTCAGCCGATGAGTGAGGCGACAGCCCAGAAACCGGCGACCGTGCCTAGGACTATGTAGAGCAGGCTCCGCCAGAGGGGTGGACGGGTCAGGTCGCTGTCTTCGAGCTGCTGCGGTGGTCGCACGAGCGCCATGACGTTTCCCACCGCCATTGCCGCGCCGAGCGCGAGGAGCAGCCAACTGAGCAGGTCCTCGCCAAGGAACACCGGTGAGCCTCAGCTGGCCCGCGACATGTCGGCGAACCGCGTGTAGCGGGGCAGCCAGGCCAGTCGGACCGTGCCTGTGGGCCCGTTCCGGTGCTTGGCGATGATGACCTCGGCCATACCCACGTCTGGCGAATCCCCGTTGTAGACCTCGTCGCGGTAGAGGAAGATCACCACGTCTGCATCCTGTTCGATCGAACCGGACTCCCGCAGGTCCGAAAGCATCGGCCTCTTGTCCTGACGTGACTCCAGGCCTCGGGAGAGCTGGGAGACACCGATCACGGGACACCCCAGCTCACGGGCCATGATCTTGAGGCCTCGACTGATCTCCGACACCTCCACCTGCCTGCTCTCGGCGCTGGACCGACCGGACATGAGTTGCAGGTAGTCCACGATCACCACGCCGAGGTCGCCGACGCGGCTCTTGAGGCGTCGGGCCTTGGCCCGGATCTCCATAACGGTGGTGTTCGGATTGTCGTCGATCCAGATGTGGGCATCGCCCAGCTTTCCCACACCCTTGTTGATGCGGGTCCAGTCGTCGGCCGTCAGCTGGCCGTTGCGGATGTTGGAGGCATCGACGCGCGCCTCGGAACACAGGATTCGTTGGCAGACCTCGATCTGGCTCATTTCCAGCGAGAAGACCACGGTCGGCAGCTCCTGTCTGATCCCGACATGGGCGGCGATCCCCAACACGAAGGAGGTCTTTCCCATGGCCGGGCGGGCACCGACGACGATCAGAGCGTCGTTCTGGAGGCCGGACAGGAGCTGGTCGAGGTCCTCGTAGCCGCATGGTGTCCCAGTGATGGAATCGCCCCGCTCGAAGAGTTCCTCCATGCGATCCAGGCTCACGTTCAGGACGTCACGCATCTGGACCATCGTGTCGGTTACACGTCCCTGTCCGATCTGGAAGACGAGGTTCTCCGCCTCGTCCACCGCCTTCACGACATCGTCCGGGAGTCCGTAGCCGATCTCGGCGATCTCGTTCGCCGCACCGATGAGTCCTCGGAGGGTTGCGTGTTCCTGGGTGATCCGGGCGTACTTTCCGGCGCTGGATGTGGCCGGCGTGGATGCCTGGAGCTCCA
>JAAZXC010000044.1 GCA_014240365.1 Acidimicrobiales bacterium
CACGACAGTCGTCGCGGGCACGACAGTCGTCGCGGGCACGACAGTCGTCGCGGGCGGAGCAGCCGTCGTGGCTGGTGCCATCACGGATGGAAGGGTCGTGCCGGAAGGAACCATCGTCGCCGACGAGGTCGGCTGGACCCTGCTGGACGGCGACGGCGTCCCCGACAAGGATGGCAGGGTGGTCGGTGGCGCTCCGGGTACGGACGTGGCTCCGCACGCCACCGCCAGCAGCAGGGCCCCCGACCCGAGCACCGACCGGGCTGTGGATCCCATCTCGGATCAGCTATCCGAACGGGTCGTGAGCCATGCACCCCCGACGAGGACCGCAGCACCGGACGCCTGAACGGCTCCGAGGGTCTCGCCCAGGACCACTATGCCGAGCACGGCGGCCACCACCGGCACCACATAGGTAACCGCCGACATCCGAACCGGCCCGACCCGGCCGATCAGCGAAGCTGCCGCAAGGTACGCGATGCCCGTTCCGCCCACTCCGACGGCCAGGTTCGAGGCCGCTGCCGACCAGGCGAAATCGGAATCAGCCAGGCCCACGAGGCCCCAGGGGGTGGTCACAACCGTTGCGACCACCAGGACCCGCAGCAGGACGGCCGGCGAGCCGTAGCGCCGTTGGAGGGGCCCGGCGATGTTCGCCGCCACCCCGTAACAGCAGACGGCCAGGATGACCAGGAGGACGCCGACAGCACTCGTGTCACCCACAGACGCTGTCGGAATGCCGATCATCAGGAGCCCGACGATGCCGACCACGATGCCGGCCACCTGCACCCGATGGGTTGTCACGCCGAAGAAGGCGGCGCCGGCCACAAGCGTCATGACCGGCATTGCGCTGTTCATCATCCCGGCGATCGAGGAGTCGATCCAGGTCTGTGCGAGCGGGAAGAGGCTGAGGGGAATCGCCATCCAGAGAAAGCCCAGGAGGAGGAACTTCGGATAGTCCGACCTCTCCACCGGTCGACGCGCCGACGGAACCATCACCATGAACGCCAGACCCAGCACGGGCCGCAACCACGCCACCAGGCCCGGGTGCTCCACCTCCAGGGCAACGTCCATGAACAGGAAGGAGGAACCCCAGATCCCTGCCGCTGTCACCAGCAGAAGCCAGTCGAAGGCTGCCATATGACGCTGCTCCGAGGTCGACGCGTCCGGTGGGGGCGGCGGTCCGGGCATCGCCGCACGCTACCGCCGCCCAACCGGGCGGGGCCGCCCGGCCACGACGGAGACGTCCCGATGGGAACAGCCCTCCGGGCCGCACCTAGTTTCTGGGCATTCCCGGCCCCGATACGTAGTCGGATTCGATACCACCAGCTCCGAGGAAACCAGATGTCCGCCATCTCCGAAGCCGATGTCCGTACCCGAATCGAACGCCTCATGGAGTCCGACCTGTCCGATCGGACAGGTTTCCTGGGCGCCCAGTACGACCTCGGCCTGGCATGGATCCACTTCCCCGAGGGCAGCGGAGGACTTGGCGCCGGCCGTGGGTTCCAGAGGTTGGTACATGACGCCGTTGTGGCCGTTGACGCACCTCAACCCAGGTACGAGATCGGCTACGGCATGGCTGCTCCGACCATCGCCGAGGTCGGCACGGACGACCAGAAGACCCGCTGGCTACGGCCGCTGTTCACCGGTGAGGAGGTCTGGTGCCAACTGTTCTCCGAGCCTGGCGCCGGATCGGACGTGGCGGGGCTTTCGTGTCGTGCCGTCCAGGACGGCGATGAATGGGTGGTGAACGGCCAGAAGGTATGGACCAGCAACGCCCACATGGCCCGCTGGGGCCTGCTCGTCACCCGAACCGACCCTGATGCCCCCAAGCACCGCGGCATGACCTACTTCGGCATCGACCTCCATCAGCCCGGCGTGGAGATCAGGCCACTGCGCCAGATGACCGGCCAGGCGGAGTTCAACGAGATCTACCTGACCGACGCCAAGGTGTCGGAGGCCGACCGGATGGGCGACGTGGGCGACGGTTGGAGGGTGGCGCTGACCACGCTCATGAACGAGAGGGTGGCCATCGGCGGCGACACCCGGGATGCCGGCAAGACGGCCATGGACTGGATCCTGGAGGCCTGGAACGACCACGGCCACGACGACCCCGCCCGGCGTGACGAGATGATGAAGTTGTGGGTGCGTAGCGAGGTGCTACGGCTCAACAACCTGCGCGCCGAGGAGACCCGGACCACCGGCACCCCGGGCCCGGAGGGTTCCATCGGAAAGGTGATCTCGGCCGAGTTGAACAAGGACGCCTTCGCCTTCGCCCTCGGCCTGACCGGCATGGCGGGGACCCTGTTCGACGGGGGGTACGACCTTGACCAGACCCGACCCGTGCTGGACTACGACACGCTGGCCGAGTACTTCCTGCGGGTGCGGGCCAACTCCATCGAGGGAGGCACCACGGAGGTGATGCGCAACATCCTCGGTGAGCGCGTCCTGGGCCTGCCCGGTGACGTCAGGGTGGACAAGGACGTGGCCTGGAAGGACGTTGTCAGGAACTGAGGCCTGACCGGTCACTCCGTGGTCGGAAAGAGAACCCTCAGGAGCCCGACGGCGACACCGGCACCGGCAACCTGCATGAGGATGAACATCGGTGCGCATGTCGGATCGATCCCGGTGAAGGTGTCCGAGAGGGTCCGGGCGACGGTCACCGCCGGGTTGGCGAACCCGGTGGACGACGTGAAGTAGTAGGCCCCGCCCACGTAGGCGCCGACCGCGTACGGCAACTGGCTGGTCCTGGCAGTACGCACCAGGCTGAAGACCACCAGCAGGAGGCCGACCGTGGCAACCACCTCGGCGAGCCACAGGTTGGCTCCGGACCTTTCGGTGGTCGCCCACGCGACGGCGGGCAGGTCGAACATGAGGTTCGCCAGGACCGTGCCGCAGCACGCCCCGACCGTCTGTGCCAGGACCATCGGAAGCACGTCGCGGCCCTCCCGGTGACCCAACGCCCACGCACCGATGGTGATAGCCGGGTTGAAGTCGGCCGAGATCGTCCCGAAGATCGAGATGACCGCCACCAGGACGGCGGCGGTCGCAGCTGCGTTCTGGAACAGCTGGAGTCCAGTGTCGCCGGGGCTGAGTCGCTCAGCCATGATCCCCGACCCGACCACGCCCACCAGCAGGAACATGGCCCCTGTCGCCTCGGCAAGGAGCTGTCTGGATCCCACCGGCCTGATCATGGGACCGAGGATAGGTACCGCGATCCTCAGGCGGGGGCGTCGGTGTGGAGGATCCCGAAGACCAGCGAATCCACGAGGGCCTGCCACGAGGCCTCGATGATGTTCTCCGAGACGCCGATCGTCGTCCAGGTGCGTTCACCGTTGGTGGTGTCGATGAGCACCCGGGTGACCGCTCCGGTCCCCTGGCGGGCCTCCAGCACCCGGACCTTGAAGTCGGTCAGGTAGAGCCTCTCCAACTCCGGGAACCGGCTTGCCAGTGCCTTGCGCAGAGCTGAGTCCAAAGCGTTCACCGGACCGTTGCCCTCGCCGGTGGCCACCACCCGGTCACCATCGACCTGGACCGTCACGGTTGCCTCGGTCTCGACCTGGACGGCCACGTCGTTCCACGCCCGACTTCCGCTACCCGACCTGTGGCCGACGTTCACGGAGAAGGACTCGAGGGTGAAGTAGTCGTGCGACCAACCCGAGGCGGCACGCATGAGGAGTTCCAGGGAGGCGTCCGCCGCCTCGAAGTGGTAGCCGGCGTACTCGAGTTCCTTCAGGGTGTCGACGATCTCGCCGAGGACCTCGCCATCGAGCTTCACGCCCAGCTGCTTCGCCTTCAACTCAATGGTGGACCGACCCGACATCTCCGACACGAGGAAGCGGGTGCCGTTGCCCACCAGCTCCGGGGCTATGTGCTCGTATGCGTCGCTCCTGCGCGAGATGGCACTCGTGTGCAGGCCGGCCTTATGGGCGAACGCAGTCGTTCCGACGTACGGCTGCTGGGGGTCGGCGGCGAAGTTGACCAGCTCGGCCACATGGTGGGCCACCGACGTCAACTCGGCCAGGCACCCCTCGGGCAGCGTCTCCACCCCCATCTTGAGGCTGAGGTTGGCGATGATCGGCACCAGGTCGCAGTTGCCCACCCGCTCCCCGTAGCCGTTGATGGTCCCCTGGACCTGGGTGGCCCCACCGGCCACGCCCGCCAGGGCGTTGGCCACCCCACAGCCGGTGTCGTTGTGCAGGTGTACACCCACCTCGCAGTCCACGGCAGCGACCACTACCGCGACCATCTCCTGCACCTGGCCCGGAAGTGACCCGCCGTTCGTGTCGCACAGGACCAGACAGTCGGCACCCGCCTCGGCTGCCCCCTGCAGGACCCGGAGGGAGAAATCAGGGTCGTCGCGGTAGCCGTCGAAGAAATGTTCGGCGTCGAAGAACACCGTGCGGCCCCGGGACTTCAGGTACCGGATCGAATCGGCCACCATGGCCACACCCTCGTCGAGGCTGGTCCGGAGCGCCTCGGTCACGTGGTAGGCGGAGGCCTTGCCGACGATGCAGACGACCTCGGTCTCCGCCGCCAGCAAGTTGGCCAGGGTGGCGTCCTGGGCGGCATCGCCGTTCACACGTCGGGTCGAACCGAAGGCCACCAGCTTGGATCGCTCCAGGTTCAGCTCGGTCCGGGCACGGGCGAAGAACTCCACGTCCTTCGGGTTCGAGCCGGGCCAGCCCCCCTCGATGTAGTGCACGCCGAGGCGGTCCAGCTGCTCGGCTATGCGCAGCTTGTCGGCGACCGTGAGCGAGATGCCCTCCAGCTGCGCACCATCGCGCAGCGTCGTGTCGTAGATCTCCACCGCTGCCGGTAGCCCGGCAACCGGGTCAGGCGTCGACATGGTCGTTCCAATCGGAGTATTCGGGGCGCTGGCCCCGGACCGCCTGGAAGAAGACCTCCTGGACCTGTCGGGTGATGGGGCCGGGATCACCGATCTCGCGGTCGTCGACTGAACGGACCGGCACCACCTCGGCGGCCGTTCCGGAGAGGAACGCCTCGTCAGCCGTGTAGAGGTCGCTTCGCAGGAGGTTGTCCTGGAGGTAGGGGATCCCGAGGTCCCCGGCGATGCGCCGGATGCAGTCCTGCGTGATGCCGGCCAGAGCGCCTGCGCTGGTCGGTGGCGTCACGATTGTTCCGTCGGTGACCACGAAGATGTTCTCCCCGGTGCATTCCGACACATAGCCCTGGGGCGAGAGGAGGATCGCCTCGTCGTAACCGGCCTTCACGGCCTGGACCTTGGCCATCTGGGAGTTGATGTAGTGCCCGCAGCCCTTGGCCGCCGGTGGCATGGCGTTCGGGTCATGTCGCTGCCATGACGAGACCATCAGGTCCACGCCCTTCGTCAGGCCATCGTCTCCCAGGTAGGTGCCCCATGGCCAGGTGGCGATCGAGACGTCGACCGAGCATGGCAGGGGGTTGAGCCCCATCTCGCCGTAGCCGAGGTACACCAGCGGACGGATATAGCAGGACAGGTGGCGGTTCACTCTCACGGTGTCGAGCGTCGCGGTCACCAGGTCGTCGACCGTGTACGGGACGTCCAGGAAGAGGATCTTGGAGGATCGAAAAAGCCGCTCGATGTGGTCACGCAGGCGGAACACGGCAGCGCCGCGGTCCGTCTCGTACGCACGTATGCCCTCGAACACGCCGTTTCCGTAATGCAGCGTGTGGGTCAGCACGTGGATCGTGGCGTCGTCCCAGTCGACGAGCTCGCCGTTCATCCAGATCTTGGAGGATTTCTCGATCGGCATGTCGTTTCCTTCGGTTCTGTCTCGGATTCTCAGGTCTTGTGTCGGCGGTCGGCCTGGGACACCAGGGCGGCCACGGCATCGCCGATGGCCGTCGTCCCATCGACGTCGGTGCTCGGATCAGCACAGGCTCGCTCGATGCTGGCGGCGGCCTCGGACTCCCCCAGGAAGTCCAGCATCATGGCGCCGGAGAGGATCGCCGCCTTCGGGTTGGCCAACCCCTGGCCGGCGATGTCGGGTGCCGAACCGTGGACCGGCTCGAACATGGACGGGCCGGTGCGTTCCGGGTTCAGGTTCGCTGATGATGCGAGCCCGATGCCTCCCGATACCGCTCCGCCCAGATCGGTGAGGATGTCACCGAAGAGGTTGTCGGTGACGATGACGTCGTAGCGCTCCGGCGACTGCACGAAGTAGATGCATGCCGCGTCGACGTGGTTGTAGGCGGTCTCCACCTCGGGGTACTCGGTGGCGACCTCGTTGAAGGTCCGGTCCCAGAGGTCGCCCGAGAAGGTCAGCACATTGGTCTTGTGGACGAGCGTCAGATGGCGGCGGCGGGCCATTGCCAGGTCGAACGAGTAGCGGATGACCCTCTCCACCCCGTGGCGGGTGTTGACCGATCCCTGCGTGGCGATCTCGTGTGGCGTTCCGCGGCGCAGGAAGCCCCCCTCGCCGGCGTAGGCACCCTCGGTGTTCTCGCGCACGACCCGGAAGTCGATGCCACCGGCCGGGTACACGAAGGGTCGAAGGTTCACGTAGAGGTCGAGGGCGAAGCGCATCTTGAGCAGCAGGCCCCGCTCGATCAGACCCGGAGGCACCTCCGGGGTTCCTACGGCCCCGAGGTAGAGGGCGTCCAGGGAGCGCCACTGGTCGATCACCTCATCGGGTAGAACAGTGCCGTCACGCCCGTAGCGGGCACCACCCAGGTCGTAGTCGACCGTCTCCAGCTCGATTCCGGCCGCCCCGATCACTTTGAGACCCTCGGCAATCACATCGGGCCCGATGCCATCGCCGCCGATGATGCCTATGCGGTGGGTCACGACTGCTGTCTCCTGAGTGGGAAGGGAACGAAAAAACCGTCCACCGAGGTGGACGGTCGGGGCGCACACCTGGGGTGGTGTGCGCTAGCGAATGATGATCACCTGCGGTCTGAAGGTCACGAGCAGGAGTGTACCAAGCACCCCACGGGCCCGATCAAGCGGGTTTAGGACCAACAGCCGGTCCATCAGGTGCTCTAGCTACCCTTTCGTCATGCCACAGGTACAGCAACTCTCCCAGGAGGCCCACGATCGGCTGGCAACCGAGTTCCAGGACCTCACCACCCGCGGGCGCATCGACATTGCCCGCAAGATCGAGACTGCACGCGAGCTCGGCGACCTCTCCGAGAACGGCGACTACCACGCCGCCAAGGAGGAGCAGGGCAAGATGGAGGGCAGGATCCTGCACCTCGAAAGCATCCTGGAGAACTCCGAGATCGTCGAGTTGACGGCCGGAAGCGTCGATGTCGTCGCTCCCGGGACCGTCATAGCCGTTGTCTTTGAGGGCGACGAGCAGCCCGAACGCATGCTCGTCGGCTCCATCGAGGAGAAGCGGGACGATGTCGGCGTGGTGTCCCCCGGGTCACCCCTCGGCGCTGCCCTGCTCGGAGTAGCGGTCGGCGACTCGGTCACCTTCGAGGCACCCGGGGGCTCCCAGACCGTCAAGGTCGTCGCAATAGAGCGGTGAAGATCGACGCGCCGCCTTGGCGTGAGATCCACCTGCCGGGCCTTGGCCCGCTGCGAATCAGGGACTCGGGTCCGCCTGGGTGCGAACCGGATGCTCCGACGATCCTGTTGATCCACGGCTGGACCGTCAGCGCCGACCTGAACTGGTGTCGCACCTACGAACCGATCGCCCGCCGTGCCCGGGACATCGCGTGGGACCAGCGGGGCCATGGCCCGGGTGGCATCCGAGCCCGTGGGCGTATGCGGATGGAGGACCTCGCCGACGACGCCGCTGCCGTGGTCCGGGCCCTTGGCGTGGACCGGGCAACCGCCGTCGGATACTCGATGGGCGGGGCGGTGGCCCAGGCGATGTGGCGTCGCCATCCGGACCTCCTGGACGGGCTGGTCCTGTGTGCGACCGCCATGGCATATGGCCTGACGGCGAAGGAACGTCGGGACTTCGCTGTCATGGGGGCCTCCTCGCTATCCGCACGCCTGGCCGCTGCCGTCGGTAGGAACGATCTCGGGTGGCGGGCCGCCAGACGGGCCGGCGAACGCCAGACAGGGGCGTCGATGGGAACCGGCGACGCCGACTTCGACCGCTGGGCGTGGGACGAGACGAAGGCAGGCTCGCTGGACCATGTCCTGAGGGCGGCATGGAACCTGGGTCGCTTCGATTCCAGCGACTGGATCCACGAGGTGGACGTTGCGCACGCAGTCGTCATCTGTGGCGATGACGACGTCGTACCGACGGCACGGCAACGCCAACTTGCCCATGCCCTGCCTGACGCGACGATCGTCGAGATCGATGCCGACCACTCCGCCTGCGTGCGCAGACCCGACCTGTTCATCCCTGCACTGGGCAGGGCCCTGGATGCAGTGCACGGGCCGGCCCAGCAGTGATAGGTGAGCCGGCTCCGACGGCATCGGGCAGGTTGGTGCCACGGTGGTGGAAGGCCCTCTTCCTGACCGGTGCACTCCTCCTGGGGATAGGGCTCGTGGCCTCCCTCTGGGTGGACGACGACCGGGGCCCGGCGCCTGTCAGCGGGCTGGATTCCGAATCCGGCGGCAGCTGAACCCGTCACTCACCCGAAGCGGCGCTGACAACCCTCGCCCGCCCACATCAGGAGCACCCTGCCGCTGTCCGACGTGTTGCCCACGGCCCCCCGGATGCCATCGCCCAACAGTGGTTCCGTGTCGAACCAGCCTGCCGGGTCCAGATCGGACGGTCGTTCCAGGGAGATCTGGTTTCCGTGTGCGGATCGCAGGTCGGCAACCGTCGAGCCGATCCCGATTCGCTCGAGAGTCCACAGTGACGTGGCGTCGGAGTCCTCACCGGTCAGGTACCACTGGGCCAGGAGGGTCGGACCATCGGCAGCCTCACGGCTCAGGACCACCTCCAGACCGCCCCACCCGAGGCGTCTGACCTCCGTTGTCGTGCAGCGGTCGTCAGATGCCCATCCGGAGTCTCCGACCGGCTCGCCCGTGACCGTCACGAGGTCAGCCAGGGCGGACCCACCGTCGTCGCCGAACGCCCAGAGCCGCTCGGTGTCGGTGGTGGCATGCAGGGTGAATCCGACGCCGGACAGGGTCACGGAGCCGAGGTGCGGCACGGTGGTAGTGGACTCTTCCACAGCCGGAGCGACGCTGGTCGACGTATCCACCGGTGCCACCAACGTCGTGGTGGACGTATCCACGACCGGCGCAACGGTGGTCGAGGTCTCATCTGGCGCAACCGTTGTCGTCGATGCATCCACGACCGGCGCAACGGTGGTCGACGTCTCCGCCGGGAGGATCGTCGTCGTCACAGACGACACGGTGCTCGTCGTCACGACGGTGGGCGGCCGGGAAATGGGCCTGTCATCCGAGCGCATGACAATGAGGGCGATGAACGCCCCCACCACCAGGACGGCCAGGACGACCAGGACCGGGATGGGTGGTCCACCACCTCGGGTCGACCGCTGAGCGTCCTGCTCGAAGACCGTCCGGGGTCCCACCGCCACCACCGACGGCGCCTGCGGGAGACGACTATCGCGCGAGGCGTCGACGCCAAGATCCGCTCGGGTGACGATCGGCTTTGGTCCGGTGGGGGCATCCCCACTGCGGTGCCAGAACAACCCACCCAGCGCCGGGGCCAACGACCGATCGATGCCCGCCGGCCCGTGGGCAGCCAGGGCGGCAACGGCTCGCAGCTCGTCGAGCACGACCGGAACCGGAACCCTGGCCCGGGCGGCGGCCTCCCCCAGCGTTGCATCATCGGCACCCACGTACGGGCGCACCACGATCACCTCGTCGGGCACGGCATCCACGATGCGTACACAGCGGGCCTGGGCTGTGGCCAGCACACGCACCAACCCGGGGCCGTCGGTCGGTGACGGGGCCTGCAGGTAGGCCTGCTCGTCACTCAGCGCCAGGACGTTGATCCGACCGTCCACAGATACCGCAGCATGAATCGAGGAGCCACCCAGGTGCAGTGAGAGGACGGTGGGCATCGAGGGGACCGGTCGGTTCGGTAGGCGGCAGGTGTCGTCGGCGACCCTACGACCTCCGGATACCCGCCCACCGCCATCGCCAACCCATCGGCTGGCCATCGACAAGACGGATAGGTCCCGGCCGTGGCATCCTTCGGGGCGATGGACCTTCGCCAGTTGAGCCACCTCATCGCCGTCGTGGAGCATCGGAGCTTCTCAGCGGCGGCACGGGCCCTCCACACGGTCCAGTCAAACGTCTCGACGCATGTGGCCAGGCTGGAGAAGGAGCTTGGGGCGGTGCTGATCGACCGGCACACCATGCAACCCACCTCCGAGGGGAAGGCCGTCCTGGAACGGGCCCGCCGGATCCGGACCGAGCTGCAGGCCATCAGCGACGACATCGTCTCCATGCGCCACGAGGTGGCCGGCGAGGTGCGGATCGGCTGCATAGGAACGACCGGCCGCTGGATGGCCGCACCACTGCTGAGGCGACTGGCTGAGCGTCATCCGGCCCTGCACCCCGTGCTGGTGGACGCAACCACCACCTACCTCACACCGAGGGTCATGAACGGCGACCTGGACATGGCCATCGTGAACACGCCCGTCGTGGAGGCCAGCATCGACTCCGAACCCCTCTTCGACGAAGAGCGGATCATCGTCGTCCCCAGGGGCCACCCGCTGGCCGGGCAGGGCACCATCGGCATCGAGCAGTTGGCCGAACACCCGGTGATGCTCACGCCACGCGGCACCACCTTCCGCGACGCCCTGGACCAGGAGTTGGCGGCGTCGGGGGTGCGCCTGACAGCGGCGGCCGAGGTGGACGGGCTCAGGCTCCTGGCCTCGCTGGCCTACCAGGGCTACGCCCCCGCCCTCCTCCCGGCCAGTGCCGTCTCGGGCTATCCGGAGGGCGACTGGTCCCTGGTCCATGTCGATGGGCTGGCCCGACGTTCCGTGGGGCTGGTACACAACCGACGGACCACCCCGTCAATGCCCACCAGGGCCGCACGGGACATCGTCCTCGAGATAATACGCGAGATAGCCCCTCACCAGCCCGGAATCCATGTCACGCTGGGTGGGTGACCGGAGTGCCTGACCTCGAACTCCGCAACCGAACGGGTGGGACCGTGGCCTTCGCTGTGCGCGATCTCGGTAGCCGCAGGGTCGTGGTGGTCGAGATCGCCGGCGAGGACCGTGGTGCGCTGCGTCCCGCCGACGGCGAGAACCTGGCCATCGCCGCCCGCACCGCCCGCGACCAGCGCCTTCCCCTCGTCTGCTTCGTCGAGTCCAGCGGTGCCGCCATCGACGAGGGTGTAGCTGCCGTCCACGGCTGGGGTACTGCGGCGAAGGAGTTCGTGGCCTGCTCCGGCGTGGTACCCACGATCTTCTGCGTCACCGGCCCGACCGTCTCGGGACCGGCGCTGCTGCTGGGCCTGGCGGACCTGGTGGTCATGATCGCGGACACGTACGCCTTCGTTAGCGGCACCCACATGGTTCGGCAGTACACCGGCGAGGAGCTCTCCAACGAGGGCCTCGGTGGTGCGACGATGCACGAGCGGACATCCGGAGTGGCCCACTTCACGGTTGCTGACCGATCCGAGGCCGACGACCTGATCGTCGAGTTGCTCTCGTTCCTCCCGGACCACACGGACCAGGTCCCCGCCGGATGGCCATGCGCCGACCCGGTCGACCGTCCCACGCCGGAGGCCGGAGACCTGGTTCCCGATACCGCCACCGGCAGCTACGACGTCCGCGACGTGATCGCCTGCGTGGTTGACGACGGCCACCTGCTCGAGCCACGTGCCCAGTGGGCACCCAACCTGGTCACGGCGTTCGCCTCGATCGGCGGCCGACCCGTCGGGCTTATCGCCAACCAACCACAGTCGGTGGCCGGAACGCTGGACATCGCCGCATCCCAGAAGGGCGCAAGGTTCGTCTCATTCTGCGATGCCTTCAACCTGCCGCTGGTCACCTTCGTTGACACGTCGGGCTTCTACCCGGGCAAGGACCTGGAATGGCGGGGCATGATCCGCTACGGCGCCCAGATGGCGTTCGCCTACGCGCGCGCCACCGTCCCGCGGGTCTGCCTGACCCTGCGGAAGTCGTACGGGGGCGCCTACATCGTCATGGACTCCCGCTACATGGGCAACGACGTCATGTTGGCCTGGCCGTCTGCGGAGATCGCCGTCATGGGGGCGAAGGGTGCCGTGGAGATCCTCCACCGGCAGGCCGGCGAGGCGGAACGGGTCGAGTTGGTGGCCGCCTACGAGGAACGTCTCCTGAACCCCTACATAGCCGCCGAGCGTGGCTCCGTGGACCGGATCATCGATCCCGCCCGGAGCCGGTCCGAACTGGCAGCCGCCCTGGAGGTCCTGGTCGGCAAGAGGGAACGCCTTCCCCGCCGACGCCACGACAACACACCACTCTGACCCTGATGCCGGTAACGGCACAGGTAGGCGGATCTTTTACCGTGAATTCGGCCTGAGCATCCCGCAGAGCGTTCGTGATTAGGAACTTTCACACTTCTTTCAACCCTTCCGACGGCGACAAGTCCTCCACCCGCCCGGTACCTTCGTTGTCACAACAGGGTTTCGGACGTCGATTAGGACCCCCGGAGCCAGCCCAGTCGCCGAGCCGATCCACCAGAGCAGGCCGGCACGATCAGACAGGAGGGACGGCACCGTGGCCGACAGCATCACGATCACCGACAACCGCACCGGCGAAACCACCGCGATCCCGCTCGTGGATGGAACCGTGTCGGCCAAGGCCTGGAGTTCGCTGCTCCCCGGGATCTGGTTCGACGACCCGTCCTTCAGTGCCACTTCGGGTGCGGACAGCGCCATCACATACCTGGACGGCGAAGCCGGGCTGCTGCGCTACCGGGGCTACCCGATCGAGCAGCTAGCCGAACAGACCACCTTCCTGGAGGTGGCGCACCTTCTGGTCCGCAAGGAGCTCCCGACCGCCCACCAGCTGGAGGCCTGGCAGTCCGAGATCGCCGAAGCGGCCCCCATCCACGAGAACTTCCACAAGCGGATCCTCGAGGGCTTCCGGGACGACGCCCACGCCATGGGCGTCCTCGTCTCGTCCATCGCAGCCATGTCGACCTTCTGGCCGGACAGCAAGGACATCGAGGACCCGGAACAGCGCAGCGTCGAGACCACCCGCCTAATCGCCAAGATGCCGACCATGGCTGCCAGCGCCCACCGGCGCAGCGTCGGCCTGCCGTACGTCTTCCCGGACCCGGAACTCGACTACACCTCAAACTTCCTCGCAATGATGTTCAAGATGGGCGACGCGCCCTACGAGGTAGACCCGGTACTGCGTAACGCCCTCGACATGCTCTTCGTGCTGCACGCCGACCATGAACAGAACTGCTCGACCACGACTGCACGCGTCGTGGGCAGCGCCCACGCCGACCCGTACGTCACGGTGGCAGCCGCCGCCGGCGCCCTCTGCGGGCCACGCCACGGCGGGGCCAACGAGGCCGTCCTGCACATGCTCGAGGAGATCGCCGAGTTCGACAACGTCGACGACTTCATCGCCGGGGTCAAGACCGGCGAGCGCAAGCTCATGGGCTTCGGCCACCGGGTGTACAAGAACTACGACCCACGGGCCCGGATCGTGAAGGACACGGCCCACCGGGTCTTTGACATCACCGGCCTCAACCCGCTGCTGGACATCGCCATGAAGCTCGAAGAGGTGGCGCTGGCCGATCCCTACTTCGTGGACCGCAGGCTCTACCCGAACGTCGACTTCTACTCTGGCCTCATCTACCAGTCCATGGGCTTTCCGGTGGAGATGTTCACCGTGCTGTTCACCATTGGCCGCACGCCGGGCTGGCTGGCCCACTGGGACGAGATGCTCACGCAGAGCTCCCGGATCGCCAGGCCACGCCAGCGTTACACCGGCCAGGCCGACCGGGACGTTCCCTCCATCGACGCTCGCTGAAAGCCGGGACCGGTCGGAGACCCGATCCTCAGCCGGCGGTCACGTCCAGGGCGATCTTGCCCACGCTGGCGTTCGTCTCCATGTAGGCATGAGCCTCGACGATGTCAGCCAGCGGGTACCGACGGTCCACCACGACCTGAAGGCTGCCGTCCTCAAAGCCCGGCACAACCCGGTCCTCGAAGGCCCTACTGAGCGCGACCTTCTCCTCCAGCGAGCGGGCCCGCAGCGTCGTGCCGACCAGCCTCGCCCGCTTGGACAGCAGCTTTCCCAGGCCGAAGGTGGCCTTGCCTCCACCCATCAGGCCCACCTGCATGATCGTGCCACCCACCGCCAGGGCATCGGCGTTGCGGTCCAGGTAGTCACCACCGATCACGTCCAGCACGACGTTGGCGCCGCGCCCGTCGGTCGCCTCCGCCACCACCGACACCCAGTCCTGCGACGCGTAGTCGACCGCACGATCCGCTCCCAGCTCCAGGCAACGGGCGACCTTTCCGGCCGAGGCGGTGACCACGACCGTGGCACCGAGCATTCCGCAGAGCTGGATTGCAGCCGTGCCGACACCGGACGCCCCGGCATGCACCAGCGCCGTACCGCCCTCCCGGAGCCCGCCCTGCAGAACGAGGGCGTCCCATGCCGTGATGAACACCTCCGGTAGTGCGCCTGCCATCTCGAGAGGAGTTCCGACAGGCACGCGCACCGCCTGGTCGGCGTGCACCACGAGGCGTTCCGCGTGGGCCGCACCACCGGTGATGCCCATCACCTCGTCTCCCTCGGACCACCTGGTGACGCCCTCGCCGACGGCCGACACCCGTCCGGCGAACTCCAGCCCGGGCACCTCGTGCTCCATCTGTGGCCCCGGGTAGAGGCCCATGCGCTGCAGCAGGTCAGCCCGGTTCAGGGCACTGGACACCACGTCGACCAGCACCTCGCCCGGGCCGGGGAGCGGCTCGGGCACCTCCATCACCTGGAGCACCTCCGGTCCGCCGTAGCCGGTGATCACCACCGCGCGCATCAACGGCTCTTCTTCAGCTCGGAATAGGCGACGCCCTTGTCCACCCGGGGTTCACCGGGCAGCCCCAGGATGCGTTCGCCAATGATGTTGCGCTGCACCTCGTCGGTCCCGCCACGGATCGACATGGACGGGGCGGTCAGGAACTCGAGTTGCCCCACTGAATCCGAGAGCATCCCGGCGGCCCCCCCGAGGTGCTTGCCCAGGTAGGCACGGGACTTGAACGCAGCCACGCTGCGGAGCTTGGCCACAGACCCCTCCGGGCCCGGTGCCGAGCCGTCGGAGATGGCAGCGGCCCTCGCCGTTGCCATCTGGTTCACACGGTGGAGGATGAACGACCGCATAGCCGCCTGGCGTTCCACCGGGCCGGACAACTGGCCGGCGTTGCGCCACGCCTCCAGCCAGGACGGCAACCCGACCTCCTCGACGTCACCGCCACCGAAGGCCCGGCCACCGATGGTGGCCCGTTCGTGGGCCAGCGTCTCGACGGTCAGCCCCCAACCGGCCCCCAGGTCACCGATGCGGTCAGCGTCGGGAACCCGGACGTCGGAGACGAACACCTCGGTGAAGTGACGATCGCCGTTGATCTGCACCAGCGGGCGGACCTCGACGCCCGGCGCCGACATCTCGACTGCGAACATGGTCAGGCCGCGGTGCTTGGCCAGCGAGGCATCGGTCCTGGCCAGGCACATGCCCCACCTGGCATACGCGCCACGCGAGGTCCACACCTTGGAACCGTTCAGGATCCACTCGTCGCCATCGCGCTCGGCCCGCATGCCCGCATTGGCGAGATCGGATCCGGCATCCGGCTCGGAGAACATCTGGCACCAGATCTCCGAACCATCGGCGATGGGTCGGAGCCACCTGTCCTGCTGGGTGGGGGTACCACGGTCCAGCAGCACGGGACCCACGAGGTTCAGGCCCACGCCGTAGGGGTACATGTCGGCCATGGCGTAGTCGCCCATGGTGGTCTCGATCATCGCCGCTTCGGCCGCCTCGGCGTCACGGCCGCCATGGATCGAAGGCCACGTCGGCACCATCCACCCACCGTCGACCATCAACGCCAGGAACCGCCGCCCGGCCTCGAGGTCATCGCTTCCGGCGCCCAGCACGGTGGAGGTTCCCGAGGGATCCCGACGATCCAGCAGGGCGTCCAGAGCAGCGCTGATCTGGTCGATGGTGAGGTCCACAGGTGCAGTCTGCCCGTTGACTTCCCGGTCCTGTGAACCCGGCGACCCTCGGCAATGATGGGAACATGAACGACCTCCTTGAAGCAGCCGGCACCGTCGCGGGCGACGTCGTAGCGCTACGTCGCGATCTCCATGCCGAACCGGAGCTGGGCCTCGACAATCCCCGCACCCAGGCACTCGTGCTCGACGCTCTCGACGGGCTGCCCCTGGAGGTGCGAACCGGCACCGGCCTCACGTCGGTGGTCGCCGACCTTGTCGGAGCGACCGATGGCCCGACCGTTCTGCTGAGGGCCGACACCGATGCCCTACCCATGACCGAGGACACCGACCTCGAGTTCCGCTCCACTATTGACGGCAGGGCACACGCCTGTGGCCACGACGCCCACACCGCCATGCTGGTCGGCGCCGCGCGTTTGCTCGCAGGCCACCGCGACGAGCTCGAGGGCGACGTCGTCTTCATGTTCCAGCCCGGCGCGGAGGGCTTTGCCGGCGCCCGCCTGATGATCGACGAGGGCGTCCTTGACAACGTGGACCGGGCCTTCGCCCTCCACGTCTCCCCCAACCAGCGGGTCGGCACGGCGTCATGCCGACCAGGACCCCTGCTGGCTGGCGACACCTCCATCACCGTCACCGTCCGGGGACACGGCGGGCACGCCTCGACGCCCCATCTGGCCACCGACCCGATTCCCGCCACCGCTGCGATCATCACCGCCCTCCAGACGACGGTCACCCGGGAGGTGGACGTCTTCGACCCGGCGGTGCTCACCATTGCCCACGTCGTGGCCGGCACGACGACCAACGTCATACCTGAGACCGCCTTCTTCGAGGGCACCATCCGTTGCATCTCGGAACGCACCCGGGCACGCATCCGCGAGGCGGTGGCCCGGACGATCCGAGGCGTGGCCGAAGCCCATGGCTGCACCGTGGACATCGAGATGGTCGACGGCTACCCGGTCACCCTGAACGACGTGGGGGAGGCAGCCAGGTTCGCCGAGGTCTGCCGCGCCACGCTCGGTGAGGACGGCCACCGGCTGATGCCGGCGCCAGCCATGGGGGGCGAGGACTTCTCATACGTTCTCCAGAAGGTGCCCGGGGTGATGGCGTTCCTGGGCGTGTGCCCGGCGACCGAACCGAATCCCCGGTCGGCTCCGTCGCTCCACTCCAACCGGATGGAGTTGAACGAGGACGGCCTGGTCCACGGAATCGCCCTGCACGCAGCCATGGCCCTGCACACTGGACAGATCGCGGACGGGAGCTGACGATGGCCTGGGACATCCCGGACTTCGCCACGCTCCTGGCGCTCGAGGCGCACGGGCCCGACGTGTACGTGGGCATCAGCCCCGAGTACCCGTGGGGCCGCGTCTACGGAGGTCAGGTGGTCGCCCAGGGCCTACGTGCTGCCCAGTTGACCGTCGACGCCGACCACCACGTCCACTCGTTGCACGCCTACTTCATCCGGGGTGGCACCAGCGACGAGCCCATCCGATACGAGGTGGACAGGATCCGCAACGGCCGATCCTTCGTCACCCGACGCGTCGTGGCCCGCCAGTCCGATGGTGCAATCCTGAACCTGGCGTGTTCCTTCCAGGTGCTCGAGGAGCAGGCAGACGTCCAGGAGTCGAGCCTGCCGGCCGAGGCGGGCGAGCCCGGGTCGGGCACCGTGGAGGACTGGGACCTGCTCGGACGACGTGTGGCGCACCGCTCCACCGGGCGATCCGCCATCTGGCTGCGCGTGCAGGACGACCTGGGTGATGACCCGACGATGCAGGCCTGCGCCCTGGCCTTCACCTCCGACGACATCCCGACCGACTCGGTGGGTAGCACCCATCCCAGGATCGGCGAGGTCCGGGAGGGCGACATCGGCTACGGCGACGTGTTCATCGGAGCCAGCCTGGACCACACCATCTGGTTCCACAGGCCGCTGCCCCCCGACGAGTGGCTCCTCCACGACCACCGGTCGCACGGTCTGGCCAGCGCCAGGGGTCTCAGCGTGGGCGAGGTGTTCGCCCCGTCAGGCGTTCACGTCGCCACCGTCGCCCAGGAGATCCTCATACGCGAACGGACCCGCTGAGGCAGGTCCCCTACGGGGCCATGCCAGACTCCCCGATGATGGATTCGCCAGAAGCTCCAACCCGGGTCCTCGTCCACCTCTGGGGTGAGCACTTCCCGACCCCGGCGATCCGCGAACGCTTCCCCACCGTCGAGTTCATTCCTGTGCACACCGACGGTCCGGTGGCCGAGGACGTGTCCGGCGACGTCTGCATCACACAGGCCGCCCGCACCGAGAACCTGGAGGAGGTCCTGCAGCGGGGGGTCCAATGGGTGCAGGCCCTGGGCCAGGGGGTCGACCACTTCCCATTCGAGTACCTCGGCGACCGCACGTTGACGTGCGCCCGCGGGGTGAACGCCGTCCCGATCTCCGAGTGGGTGGTCGCCATGCTGCTCACCGCCGTGAAGCAGCTTCCCGACCACTGGCTGTCGGAACCTCCCCGCCGCTGGGTGCTGGCAGACCTGGGTTCCCTGGAAGGCGCCACGGTCGGCCTGGTGGGGCTCGGTTCGATCAACCAGGCGGTCGCCGAGCGGCTCGCAGCGTTCGGCTGCCGGATGGTGGCCGTGACCCGCTCCGGTGGCCCCAGCCCCGTGCCCGGCGTGGAGGTGACCACCGACATCCGGGAAGCGGTGGCCGACGCGGACCATGTGGTCATCGGCGCACCCCTCACAGCGGAGACCGAGAACATGTTCGACGACGACCTGTTCGCCGCCATGAAACCCGGAGCCCACCTCGTGAACATCGCCCGGGGCCGCCTCGTCGACCAGGATGCCCTCCGACGCGCCCTGGACGGCGGACGCCTAGCCATGGCGTCCCTGGACGTATGCGAACCGGAGCCGCTGCCGGCCGGCCACTGGCTCTACTCCCATCCGGGTGTCAGGCTGAGCGCCCATGTCTCGTGGTCCGACCCCGGCGCCCTGGATCGCCTCCATGCGGCCTTCGCCGACAACCTTGCCCGGTGGCTGGCCGGCGAGACGCTCATCGACATCGTGGATCCGGTCGCCGGATACTGATCCCCTACCGCCAGGAAGGTTCCCAATGCCGTTGTCCGCACAGTTCCTCGAGATCTCGTCGCAGGTACGCAACTGGGGTCGCTGGGGGCCCGACGACCAACTCGGCACCCTGAACCTCATCACTCCCGAGGTGGTCCTGGCCGCCCGTGACTGCATCCGCCACGGACGGACCATTCCGCTGGCTGTGGGACTTCAACACGACGGCATCCAGGTCGGATTCGTTCCCGGCCGGGACAACCCGACCATGACCCTGCACGCCATCAACGAGGGCATGGATCCGGATGGCGGGCCCGACTCGTTCCATACCAGCGACGACCACGTCTCGTTCGGCCTACAGGCAGGCACCCATTGGGACGGCCTCTGCCACGTCTCGTACTCGGGG
>JAAZXC010000045.1 GCA_014240365.1 Acidimicrobiales bacterium
TCCGGCCAGCTCCCGAGGCTGGCAGGATGATCCACCTGTGAAGTACGTGATCTGTGTTCCCGATGGCTGTGCCGACCTCCCGGTCCCCGAACTCGACGGTCGGACCCCGATGGACGTCGCCCACATGCCAGTGCTCGCCGCCCTGGCAGCGCGCTCAACGGTCGGTCGTGCCGCCGTCATCCCCGAAGGCATGGCTCCCGGTAGCGACGTGGGGAACATGTCGATCATGGGATTCGACCCAGCCCGCTTCCACACCGGCAGGGCCCCCATCGAGGTGGCGGCAATGGGTCGGACCCTGCGCCCTGACCAGACGGCCTTCCGCTGCAATCTGGTGGTGGTCCATGACGGCGTGATGGTCGACTACGCAGGAGACAACCCCTCCAGCGAGGAGGGCGCCGCCGTCGTGGCTGCCCTTGAAGCCGAGCTGGCACCCATGCACGAGGGCGTCGAGTTCATGGCCGGTGTCGGTTTCAGGAACGCGATGATCGCCCCCCAGGACTGGATCGATGCCGCTTGCACGCCGCCGCACGACCTCTCCGGCAAAGCGATCGTGAACCCGTCCGGACCGGCTGGTGCTGCGCTGTCCGAGTTGATGGAGGCCTCCAGGGACATCCTTGCGGGCTTCGACATGGAGGCGAACCAGATCTGGTTGTGGGGTCAGGGTTTCCAGCCACAGGTGCCGTCCTTCGCGGAGACGCATGGGGTGGAGGCCGGTCTGGTCACCGCTGTCGACCTGGTACGCGGCATCGGGGTGCTGTCGGGCATGAAGGTCTGCGACATCCCGGGAGCCACCGGGTGGTTCGACACTGATTACGAAGGCAAGCGGGATGTCGCCCTGGCTGAGTTGGAGGCCGGGCTGGACCTGTTCGTCATCCATGTGGAGGCAACCGACGAGGCCGGTCACGCCGGCAACGTGGCCGAGAAGGTCAGGGCCCTGGAGAACTGGGACAGTCGGATCCTCGCCGGGCTGATCCCGGGGCTGGACTCCATGGGGCCCTGGCGCCTACTCATGCTCCCCGACCACGCCACGCCCCTCACGACCCGTACCCACACCGCCGATCCGGTTCCCTACGTGCTGGTTGACTCGGCCGTCGACGGTCCCGGAGGCGTCTTCTCCGAGTCGGGAGTTGCCGCCGAGCCGGTGGTTCCCGGCTACCAGTTGGTTTCCCGACTGCTTGCCGGCTGAGGTTCTCAGCCCGTCTTTGGGAGGGTGGTTGCCACCGTCGGAGGCGATTGGGTAAAGTGTCGGAGTCGTCGGGCGGGCGACGGTCCCATGGGGTTCGCCTCGAGACAGGCACGCGACCGTGCCGGCCAGAGGCGTAGTACCCGGGGTCACCGTCCACGACATGTCTTCCGGTACCGCTCCGTCGGTCATCCGAAAGGTATTCCCCCTCTCCCGGTCGATCCCGGCCGGGTAGATAAGACGGGCCGTTCGGCCCGATGAAACCGAGGTGTTCTGAGCATGGACTCCACCCAACTTGAACGCGGCACGCTGGAAGGCAAGGACCGCGACGAGCTCACGACGATCGCCAACGCACTTGGCGGCAAACCCGGGTCGCGCTCGCGCAAGGCCGAGATCGTCGACCTGATCCTGGACCTGACCGGTGGAGGGTCTAACGGCTCCTCCACCGGCCCGACGTCCAGTGCCGCTCACGAGGTGGCCCCCGAGGCGGCCGCTGAAGCGGCCCCTGAGGCGGGTGGCGCCGACGAGGAGCCACCTGCGGAATGGGAGGTCGCAGTGGCGGCCACCGCCGATGCAGACTAGTCGACTCCTGACACGCCGGCTTCGGACGACCCGGGCACCGATGCCTCGACGGCCGCTGCCGGACCGTTGGACGACAGCGGCTCCGATGACGGGGCGCAGCGCAGCGCCGACCACAGGGGTGGTCAGGGTCGATCAGGCCAGGATCGCGCGCAGGGCCGTGGCCAGAACCAGGGACGTGGTCAGAATCAGGGCCGTGGTCAGAACCAGAACCAGAACCAGGGCCGTGGCCAGCAGGGCCAGCAGGGCCAGCAGGGGGAGCAGGCCGATGCGGGCAACCGCCGCCGCCGCCGCCGGGGCCGGGACCGGGAGGAGGGCCCGGAGGAGGTCTGGGATGGTGAGCCGGTTGAGATCTCCGGCTACCTGGACCTGCGTGTCGAGGGCTATGGCTTCCTGCGGACCGGTGGCTACAAGGCATCCAAGGACGACGCCTACCTCTCCGTGAAGCAGGTCCGCCAGCTCGGCCTGCGCAAGGGTGATGCCATCGTAGGCACGGCCCGTCCGGCCAACCGGACTGAGAAGAACCCGGCGCTGCTGCGCATCGATTCGATCAACGGCATGGATCCCGAGAAGGCCAAGACCAGGCCGAAGTTCGAGGACCTCACCCCGCTGTTCCCGGACGAGAAGCTGCGTATGGAGATCGACGGTGATCCCAACAACATGACGGCCCGGATCATCGACCTCCTCTCGCCGATCGGAAAGGGCCAGCGCGGGATGATCGTCTCGCCGCCCAAGGCCGGCAAGACCACGATCGTGAAGTCGATCGTGAGGTCGATCGAGACAAACCATCCCGAGGTGAAGCTCATCGTCCTGCTGGTCGACGAGCGGCCCGAGGAGGTCACCGACATGCGTCGCTGGACGAAGCAGGGCGAGGTCGTGGGTTCGACCTTCGATCGCCCCAGCGACGAGCACACCCATCTGGCCGAGGTCGTGATCGAGCGGGCCAAGCGGATGGTGGAGTACGGCGAGGACGTGGTGATTGTGCTCGATGGCATCACCCGCCTGTCCAGGGCCTACAACCAGGCGGCCCCGTCCACGGGCCGGGTCATGTCAGGTGGCATCGACAGTGGTGCCCTGTATCCGCCGAAGCGGTTCTTCGGTGCGGCCCGCAACGTCGAGGAGGGTGGTTCGCTGACCATCCTCGCCACGGCCCTGGTGGACACCGGGTCGAAGATGGACGAGGTCATCTTCGAGGAGTTCAAGGGCACCGGCAACATGGAGTTGCGGTTGGACCGCCGAATTGCCGAGCGCCGGATCTACCCGGCGATCGACGTGGATGCGTCCTCGACACGCCACGAGGAGCTGTTGTTCGAGCGCAAGCAGTTGAACCAGGTATGGAAGCTGCGACGCGTCCTGAACGGCCTGGCCAACGACGGTGGCACCGGAGCCGCTGCCGGCCTGGAGCTGCTGATCGACCGACTTAAGACCTTCAACAACAATGAGGAGTTCCTGGTGGAGATCGCCAAGGGCCCGAACATGGGCGCCTGATCGTCCACAGGTTGCCTCCACCCGAAATACCTTCCAGACTGGACCCGTTATGAGAGCCGACATCCATCCCAACTACCGACCGGTGGTCTTCCAGGACATGTCCGAGGGCGTGAACTTCGTGATCCGCTCCACGGTTGAGACCAACGACACCATCACCCTCGAGGACGGCGCGGAGTATCCGCTGGTCAAGGTCGAGATTTCGTCGGCCAGCCACCCCTTCTTCACGGGCACGATGAAGATCGTGGACACCGCCGGCCGGGTGGAGCGCTTCGAGCGCCGCTACGGCCAGCGTCGCAAGGCCTGACCGCCCCGGCCCGATTCGGCTTGCTGCCCGGCCCGATTCACCTGGTCGGATCGTGAAGAATCCATGATCCTCGATCCCGAGCGTCGGCACTCCCTGCGTGGGATGAAGTTGAGCGCCCTCATCGCCGAGGAGACAGGCGATCCGGGCGACGAGTTGGTGTTGGACGGCGACCACTGCTTCGACGGCACCCGCCTCTGGGCGCTGGCATCGGATGACACCCCCGAACGGGCACTCGGCGCTGCGGTCCTGCGCTCGGGTAGCCACGCCGACGCACCACTGACCGTCTGCTTCGACGACGTCGAGGCAGCAGGCGTGGCAGCCAGGCGGGCTGTCGTACTCAGGCCCGTGCCCGAGATCAGGCTGATCGAGGGCAGGAGCCTCGTTCCCGTGCAGCCCACCGAGGCAGTGCCACGTGGGGAGGCTCCGCCACCACCGGATGGCTTCGTGGACCTCTGCCTGGGAGTAGGGGTCCAGCCGCTTGTGGAGCATGGAGTCTGGCGAGGCGAGATCCTCGGCCTGGAGGTGGTCCGGGTCGTCGAGGATCCTGACCTCGGCAGCCAGGTCCAGGTCGGCGTGGGGCGCTTTGACAGGGAGGCGGGGGTGCTCGTGCATGCCAACCAGCCGCAGGGCGAGTCCCTGGCTGCAGCCGCTGACCTGATTCGGTCCCGCCGCCGTACCGGCGCCGGCGCACACCCGCTGGCAACCCTCTGCCGGGAACGCTGGCTCCGACACGACCTCGTGGCCGACCCGTCGGTCCTGGGACTCGGTGACCTGGTGGCCGTGGACCCGGCGGACGAGCGACCCAACCTGCGTGACCCGGCGCCGGCACCTGCCATTGGTACGGGGCCGGACGGCGAGCGGGTACTGGTCGTGTGTTCCGTCGGCGTGGATCCGTGTGTGGTCTCGGCGGCAGCCGAGCTGGTACTGCGCGAATCCCCCGATCGGATCGTGGTGGCCCTGCCCGGCCGCGATGTGCTCCCGGCCATCGAACGTGCGCTGGCCAGGCTTGTGGTGCCGACCTCGATTCTCGGTGTCGCCTGCGGCTGGGACATCGCCTGAGGATTCCGGCCACGCGCCCGGGACTTCGGCGAACGAGCCTGGAGGGCTGGGTAACCTTCGGACGATGCTGGAGCAGGTGGACGCCCTCGAGGCCGAGTACGCGGAGGTAGCGGCCCTTTTGGCCGATCCCGACGTGATCGGTGACCCCGACAGACTGAGGGACGCAGGGCGACGCTTCAAGAAGGTCGACGAGATGGTCGCGGTGAGCCGCCCGCTGAGGGAGGCCTACGGCGATCTGGAGGCCGCCAATGAGCTCGTCGAGTTGGCCGATGGTTCCGAACGCGACCAGCTCAGGCTCGAGGTCGGATCCCTCGAGATCGAGATCCACCGGCTGGAAGACGAACTGCGGGGCCTGCTCCTGCCGTCTGATCCGAACGACGGCCGACCGGTGATCCTCGAGGTGCGAGGGGCCGAGGGGGGTGAGGAGGCCAACCTCTTCGCCCGGGACCTCCACGACATGTACCTGGCGTTCGCCGCAGGCCACGGCTGGTCCGTGGAGCCCCTCATGGCCCGTGATTCGGACATGGGTGGTTTCAGCGAGGTGATGGTCCTCGTCAAGGGCGAGGACGCCTGGACGCGCCTGAAGCACGAAGGTGGTGTGCACCGGGTCCAGCGCGTTCCGGTGACCGAATCCCAGGGTCGGATCCACACCTCTTCGGCAACGGTCAGCGTGCTGCCGGAAGCCGACGAGGTCGAGGTCGGCATAGATGACAACGACCTCCAGATCGACGTGTATCGGGCGTCCGGTCCCGGTGGGCAGTCGGTCAACACCACCGATTCCGCCGTCCGGATCACCCACAGGCCGACTGGGCTGGTGGTGTCGATGCAGGACGAGAAGAGCCAACTCCAGAACAAGGCCAAGGCCCTACGGGTCCTACGTTCCCGGTTGCTGCAGATCGAGCAGGACCGCCAGCAGTCAGAGGCATCAGAGGCCCGGCGTGGCCAGATCGGTGGCGGCGGCCGATCGGAGAAGATCCGCACCTACAACTTCAAGGAGAACCGGGTCACCGATCACAGGATCGGCCTGACCCTCCACCGCCTTGACCGGATCCTCGCAGGAGACCTGGACGAGGTCGTCGACGGTCTGCTCGCTGACGAGCGGGCCAGGCACCTCTCCCGGAGCGCCAACGGTGGGCGTTGACGGGTCGGACGGGTCGGACGGGTCAGACGGGTCGGCCGGTCGGGGAGCTCCGACCGGACACGATGCTGACGACCTGCTCGGGACCATCAGCTGGCATGAGGTCCTGACGGCGACGGCTGAGCGCATGGTCTCTGCGGGTCTTCCACCCATGGAGGCACGTTGGATGGTCGAGGAGGCATCGGGCGCAGGCACCGACGAGGAACTGGGCGTCCTTGTCACCGAGCGGGGCATGGCGCATCACGACTCCATGGTGGCCCGACGTCTGGCCGGCGAGCCGTTGCAGTACGTCCTGGGGCGGTGGGGATTCAGGACCCTGGACCTGATGGTCGACAGGCGGGTGCTGATCCCGCGGCCGGAGACAGAGGTGGTGGCCGGTCTGGCGCTCCAGGAGGCTGACCGGATCGCGGCGGCCAGGGGAGGCGCAACGGTGCTGGTCGCCGACCTGGGCACCGGTTCTGGTGCCATTGGGCTGTCCATCGCCGCCGAGTGTCCGGAGGCCCTCGTGTGGTGCACGGACTGCTCCTCCGACGCGCTGGCCGTGGCTCGGGCCAACTGCACGGGTCTGGGCCGCCCGGCAGGCAGGGTCACGATCCTGGAGGGTTCCTGGTTCGACGCCCTTCCATCCGAAATGGTCGGAACGTTCGATGTGCTCGTCTCCAACCCGCCCTACGTCGACGTGGCTGACGAGTTGCCGGCCGAGGTCGCCGACTGGGAGCCGTCCGAGGCGCTCCTCTCTCCCGACTCCGGCTGCGCCGACCTGGAGTCGCTGGTGGATGGAGCCATGCGATGGCTGGCTCCCGGTGGGGTGCTGGTTCTGGAGATGGCTCCGGACCAGACGGTGGCCATGGCGGACAGGGCCTGGTCCGCCGGCTTCGTCGAGGTGTGCATCCATCCGGACCTGACCGGCCGCGAACGCTCCATCGTGGCCCGGGTGCCGGCGTGACCCTCGTCGACGCCACCACCCACCCAGAGGCTGCCGTGGCCGCAGCGGTGACCGCCCTACGGAAGGGTCGGCCGGTGGTCCTGCCCACCGAGACCGTCTACGGCGTGGCGGCCCTTCCGGGCGACCCCTCCGCCGTTGAGGAGCTGTTCGAACGCAAGGGGCGTGCCGGTGAACGGCTGGTGGCCGTGCTGGTGGCGGACCTGGAGGCGGCCCGGTGCATTGCGGTCGTGGATGCCATGTTCGAGGTGCTGGCAGCGGCCTTCTGGCCCGGTCCCCTGACCATCGTGGCCTGGCGGCATCCGGAGGCGGACCTCCACCTGGGGGACGGGTCATCCACGGTGGGTGTTCGCTGCCCGGACCACGACCTGGTCGGCGCCATACTCGCCGAGGTGGGCCCGATGGCGACGACCTCCGCGAACAGGTCCGGCCAGCCCACGCCGATGACGGCCATGGAGGCGGCTGACGCCCTCGGCGGGGACCTCCTGGTCCTGGATGGCGGCCGGTGCGAGGGTTCGCCATCGACGGTCGTGGACCTCACGACGGACCCGGCGCGGGTGCTGCGGCCAGGGGCGGTAACGCGTGAGGCGCTGCTCGGAGTGGGGTTGGAACTCGGTCCTGATGGCGCCGGGGCCGACCGCTAGCCTCGCTTCCATGAGCACGATCGCCGTCGGTTGCGACCACGGGGGGTTCACCCTCAAGGGGCACCTCGCCGATGAGTTGCGGAGCCTCGGACACGAGGTCATCGACCTTGGAACCCACAGTGTCGACCGGGTGGACTACCCGGACTTCGGTGCCGCCGTGGGTCGCTCCGTGGCTGGCGGTGAGGCCGAACTGGGCGTCTGTGTCTGTGGTTCCGGGATCGGCATTGCCATGGCGGCAAACAAGATTCCGGGCATACGGGCGGCCACGGTGCACGACGCCACCTCGGCCCGTCTGGCCAGGGAGCACAACGACGCCAACGTCCTGTGCCTGGGCGAGCGCCTGGTGGACCCTGAGGTTGCCTCGGAAGCCGTTCGTGCCTGGCTTGGAGCCGAGTTCGAGGGTGGTCGCCATATCGGGCGCGTCGCCAAGCTGGCCGAGTTGGACGGCTCGGGAACTTGAGGGTTCCGGTGGTAGGGGATCGGCGGCACGCTGTCCGGCTCTCCGACGTGGGAACGTCCACGCCGACCGAGACCGTCATCGAGCCGACACTCGATGACGGTGACCACGATCGGTTCTCCCACTTCGCACGCAAGTCCGACATCGTGGAGTCGGCTGTCACGGGTCGACCCATCGTGGCGCTCTGCGGGAAGGTCTGGGTGCCCGGCCGGAACCCGGACCGCTACCCGGTGTGCCCGACCTGTAAGGAGATCTACCAGCGGAAGAAGGCGGGGGAGACGGGCGCCTGAGCGCCTGATCGACGGACATGGGAATGCTGAGGACGTTGCTGGCCGTTGTGCGCCTCCGTCGCCCCGAGCGGAGCCGGTCAGTGCGGAGGCTCCGGTCGGCGGCGAACGTGGATGACCTCCGCCGCATGGCGCGTCGCCGCCTGCCTGCCGGGGTCTTCGACTACATCGACGGTGGTGCCGAGGACGAGTCGGCGCTGAAGCGCAACACGGGATCCTTCGCTGCGGTGGGCTTTCGACCCCGGGTGCTGCGGGGGCTGGGTGACCTGGACACGTCGACGAGCCTGCTGGGTCGCCCGCTGGCATTCCCGCTGGTGCTGGCACCGACCGGCTTCACGCGGATAGCCGATCCGGCCGGCGAGCTGGCCGTGGTACGTGCCGCCAGTCGGGCCGGCATCCCGTTCACGTTGTCGACCATGGGAACCCGGTCGATCGAGGAGTGCGCCTCGGTGGCCCCTGACGACGCCCGCCTCTGGTTCCAGGTGTACGCATGGCGGGACCGGGACCTCATTCGCTCAATGGTGGAGCGGGCGGCTGCCGCCAACTTCGAGGCGCTCTGCCTGACCGTGGACACGGCGGTACTGGGACGCCGTGAGCGCGACATCCGGCGCGGTCTCACTCTGCCGCCGGCGATAGGTCCCGGCACCTTCATCGACGGTCTCCGCCACCCGGGTTGGACGTGGCGGTTCCTACGGTCCGACCCGATCCGCTTCGCCAATGTGGTCGATGGCGACACCGGCACCGACCGGGTCCGGGGCGGTCCGGGCGACGGTTCCACGGCTGTGGATCTCTCCTCCTACATGGGCAACCAGTTCGACCACGGCCTTTCGTGGTCCGACGTGGAGTGGCTGCGTTCCATCTGGGACGGGCCGGTGCTCGTGAAGGGGATCCAGACCGTCGCCGATGCCGTGCTGGCCGCCGACCACGGTGTCGATGCCGTGGTGTTGTCCAACCACGGTGGTCGCCAGCTCGACGGTGCGCCGGCTCCGTTCGACCTGGTGCCGGCTGTGGTCGATGCGGTCGGGGGCCGGACCGAGGTGATCTGCGACGGCGGGGTCCGCCGGGGGAGTGACATAGTCAAGGCGGTGGCAGCCGGTGCCACCGCCGTGATGGGTGGTCGACTGTTCCTCTACGCCCTGGCCGCTGCGGGCGAGGAGGGCGTGGACCATGTGCTGGAGCTGCTCCGGTCCGGGACCGAGGCCACGATGGCCCTGGTGGGGGCGTCGTCGGTGGACGAGCTGGGTGCCGAGCTGCTCGAGTGGAGCTGAGCGGGTGACCGTGCCCGCAGGTCGTGTACGTATCGGCAGGCGGGTGCACGGATGAACTGTCCGCACGTCCGCCTGGATAGCCACCCCCTGGACGATCCGGGGTACCGGGACCGTTGCCGCGACGAGCTGGAGGCCGCAGGCGTCCTGGTGCTGGAGGGCTTCTTCACGCCGGAGGCCGTGGCGGAGGTCGTCACAGCCTCGGCACACCGGGAGGACGAGGCCTACTACGCCACGTCGACCCACAATGTGTACCTGACGCCACCGGATCCCGGCCTTCCGGTGTCGCACCCCTTCAACCGTCAGGTGGCCAGCAGCAAGGGCCTCCTGGCAGACGACCAGATCCCCGCCGGTTCGCCGCTGCGCGAGGTCTACGGGGACGGGTCGTTCCGTTCGTTCCTGTGCTCCGTGCTGGGGACGGAGGCCATCCACCCGTATGACGACGACCTGTCATCCATCAACATCCACTTCGCCGCCGACGGTCGGGAACTGGGCTGGCACTTCGACAACTCCTCGTTCGCCGTCACGATGCTGCTGCAGGCTCCCGGATCGGGTGGGCACTTCGAGTACGTGCCGGCGGTGCGTGACGCCGATGCGGGCGAGATGGGGTTCGACCGGGTGGCCGACGTGCTTGACGGAACTGTCGAGGTGAAACGTCTGGACTTCTCTCCCGGTGACCTTGTCGTGTTCAGGGGTCGCAATGCGATGCACCGTGTGACGCCGACCGTCGGGGCGGTGACCCGCATGCTGGTCGTGTTCGCCTTCAACGACCGCCCCGGGGTCGGGCTCTCGGACTCGGCGTCGCTGACCTTCTACGGCCGGGGGTCCGCAAGGCCGTCGTAGTGCTTCGGCTCCGAGACGTCGGCCCGCTGTCCGGGGTCAGTCCGAGGGTGCGCTGAGGGGCTGGCGCAGGGGCGGCACCACCGATGGCCCGGCGCCACGCAGGGCGCCCACCACCTCCGTTCGCGTGGTGTCGAAGTGGGCCGTCGAGTTCGTGCCGACAATCGTGCAGAACGGGTCGGAGCCTCCGTCGGGGTCCGCCGGGGCTGTCACCTCGACCCTGCTGATCGAGGCGTACTCCAGTTGGAACCGGGCCGCCTTGTTGTCGACCACGTCGGCCAGGATCGTGCGGATCGTGCCTCCGTGACAGGCGAGCACCACGCGTTCTCCGGGCGGGTTTCGGCACATGGCGTCCCAGGCGGACACGACCCTGTCCCGGAACTCCTCGGGGCTGTCCCAGCCGATCTCGGCGAAGCGTCGCTGGCTGATCTTCTCCCAGTAGGCGCCGCCTTCGGTGGGCAGCAGCTCGGTGGGTATGTATGTGTGGGCGCAGCGGTCGATCTCGTCGAAGCCGTGGACCACCTCGGGTGTCAGCCCCCGGTCAGCGGCCACCGCATGGGCGGTCTGGATGGCGCGCTGTTTGGGGCTGGTGACCACGTGGTCGATGTCCTCGCAGGCCAACCAGTCGGTAAGGCGTTCGGCCTGCCATAGGCCCAGATCGCAGAGGCCGGGGTCGGCTATCGAGGGGGAGTCGATGACGGTCCGGGGGCGACCGTGGCGGATCAGGAGTACGTGCACGGCTGCGGACGGTATCGGGTCGGTTCAGGCCGCGAGGCTGCTGGGGGCGGTCAGGACCCCGACCAGTACGTCCACCAGGTCTGCCTCGTATGTCGGATCGTCCAGCGCCGGGGTGGTCGGGGAGTCCAGGACCACGGCCCGTGCCGCCAGCGAGGAGGTCATGAGGCGGATCATCGCCACGAGTCGAGCGTTGCGGATCGTGGCCGACGCTCCGTTGGCTAGCACCTCCAGCCTGATCAGGGCTTCGGCGAGGTGGGCCTGGTCGACGCTGGAGGGGGCGTCCTGCCAGGCCGGAAACCGGTCCGAGAGCTGGGCCACGATCCGGACGTAGCGCCGGCCGCGGGGGTTGTCGAGGATGGCCGTCATCGGTCGCACCAGGGCCGATACCAGTGACCGGGCGTCGGCTGGTGTATCCGGGTCATCGTGGGTGGCCGAGATGAGCCTGCCACGGTGGGCGTCGATCGGGTTTCCGTGCTCAGCCAGGATGGCATCCAGGACCCCGTCGCGTGACCCGAAGTGGTAGGTCAGCGCAGAGGCGTTGCGTTGGCCGGCCGCTCGGACGATTCCCCCAATCGGTGCCTGCCAGATCCCGATCTCGGCGAATTGGCTTTCAGCCTCGGCCAGCAGGGCGGCCCGGGTCTCGGTTCCGTCGCGGGCCACGGGAACAGCGGGGTGGGTCGGCGGGCCGTCAGCCCTGGTCCAGGGGGAGCAGGGCAGTGGTCGGAATGATGGATACGTCGATGCCCTCGGGGATCGGGTACTGGAAATCCGGGAAGGTGCGCTGCGCCTGGGCGCGGTAGCGGTCGGTGGAGTGGACGCGGTCGCCGTCGTGCTCGGGGATGACCTGGTCGCCAAACAGTTCGATCATCTCGAGGGTCTGGTCGTGGGTGAGGCCCTCGGCGGGGAGGCCGAACACCACCTGGTCGCAGCCGACGTCCTTGTAGCGGTTCAGCTGTTCACATACCTCCTCGGGGTTGCCGCACAGCATGTAGCCACCGTCGATGGCCATGTCCAGGAGTTCCTCGGTCCAGCCCGGGTCCATCGGCGGGTTGGGCCAGACGATGGCGTCCGGGGACTTGGGCATCGTGTCGTGGTACATGTTGACCATGGTCACCAGGTAGCCGCGGCCCTTGGCCATGGCGACCGCCCGGGCCTCGTCGCGGTCCTCGAGGCAGATGCAGGCGTTGGTCATCATCACGTTGTCGTTCTTGAACTGGCCGACCTGGTCGACCGGGTCCTGAACGGCCTCCTTGTACGCGTCCACCCGGCCCTGCAGGTTGTGGATGGGCTCGAAGTTGAATGCGATGGCGCCGATTCCCATGGACCCGGCCTTGGCGAAGGTGGGAGGGTTTCCGCAGGCCACCCAGAGCGGCGGGTGTCCCTTGCCGTAGGGCTTGGGGAGGATGTTGTGGGGGGTCGGCACGGTGAAGAACTCGCCGTCGAAGTCGTAGTCCTTTTGCTCCCACATGCGTGGAATCTCACGGATGACCTCGTCCCACTGGGCCTTCGTCTCGCTCGGGTCCATGACGTTGAAGGTGCGTAGTTCGTGGCTGCCGGCGCCTCGTCCGGTGCCGAACTCGAACCGGTTGTTCGTGACGTGGTCGAGCATGGCGGCCCGCTCGGCGATGCGGACCGGATGCTCCTTTCTGGTCGGCAGGCTGGTGATGGCCGATCCGATGTGGATGTAGTCGGTCTGTGCGGCTACCCAGCCCATGACGGGGGCCGGGGCGGACATGTGGCTGTATTCGGTCAGCCCGTGGTGCTCGCCGAACCAGATGTACTTCCAGTTGTGCTTGTCGGCCAGGATGGCGTACTCGGCCTCCCGCATGAGTTCGGTGTGCTCGCTCTCCGAATCGTGGGCGGCGGGGCCGGGGGTGTAGCCGTTCGAGAAGATGCCGAACTCCATGGGTGCTCCTGGGCTGGGGTCGATCGGAGTCAACCGATGACCTCTAGTAATGGATGACATTAGTATGGCAGAGGCGAGGAACCGGATCAAGTCGGAGCACCACTGGCCGGTACCGTCTTCCGGGTGGGGCAGCCGAGGCACTGGAGCGGGCACCTTCCGGGAGGAAGTGCTGGCGATGCCGTGTTCGAGCTCGGCGAACCGGGCACCCTGGCGGGGGCCCTCGTCAGGCGACTCGCAGATGAACCCGACCGTGCGCTGCTCAACGGCCCATGGTCCGATTCCGGCAGCGACAATCCCGTCTGGATCTCGCGGGGTGGGTTCCTGGAGAAGTCGGCGACCGTGTCCCGGCGACTCGCAGCAGCCGGACTGGTCGCAGGCGACCGGGTGCTCGTATCCGGGCCGTCCAGCATTGACCTGGCGGTCGCCCACGTCGGGTGCCTGCGCCTCGGGCTGGTCGTCGTACCGACCAACGGCGCCTACCGCGATGCCGAGCTCTCCCATGTGATGGCGGACTGCCGTCCGCGCGCAGCGCTCGTGGACCACGACGGATGGGGTGAACGCCTGGTGGCGATGGACCCCGACCTCGTGGTGGCCGGCACGGCGGTGGACCTCCCCGACGGTGGTCCGCCCGCAGTGCTGGATCGGACCTCACCGGATGATCCGGCCATCATCGGCTACACCTCTGGCACCACCGGCCGCCCCAAGGGAGCGGTCCTGACCCAGGCCAACCTGCTGGCCGGCGCCCGATCTGTGGAGGTGGCGTGGCGCTGGACCGAGGCAGACCGCCTCATGTTGTGCCTGCCGCTGTTTCACATGCACGGGTTGGGCGTGGGCCTCCACACCACGCTCCTGGTTGGCGGCTCGGCGGTACTCCAGTCCGGCTTCGACCCCGACGCCGTGCTGGACGGCCTGGCCGAGCACCGGTGCTCGATGTTCTTCGGGGTGCCGACCATGTACCACCGCCTGGCGGACAATCGGCGGGTGGGCGACCTGGGCGGCCTGAGGCTCTGCGTGGCGGGCTCGGCTCCGTTGGCCGCGGCCCTCCACGGTCGCCTGTCGGTCGCAGCCGGGGTGAGCGTCCTGGAGCGCTACGGCATGACCGAGACGGTGATGCTGGTGTCCAACCCGTTCGATGGCGAACGCCGCCCCGGTGCGGTGGGGATTCCGCTCCCCGGCGTGGACCTGCGTCTCGCCGAGGGGAGCGGCGAGATCGAGGTCCGCGGCCCGAACGTGTTCGCCGGCTACTGGGAGCGACCGGAGGCCACGGCCGAGGCGTTCGTGGATGACCCGGACGGTGGGGATTCATGGTTCCGGACCGGAGACCTGGGGGCCGTGGACGCCGACGGATACGTCAGGATCGTGGGCCGGGCCAAGGAGCTGATCATCACCGGTGGCTTAAACGTGTACCCCCGTGAGGTGGATGACGCCCTTGCATCCCACCCGGCTGTGGCCGAGGTGGCCGTGGCCGGGATCGGGTCGGAGGAGTGGGGTGAGGAGGTGGTGGCATGGGTGGTGCCGGCCGACGGCATGGAGTGTCCCTCGGTGGAGGAGCTTCGTGCCTTCGCCCGCGATGCTCTGGCCTCCTACAAGCTTCCCAGACGGGTGGTCGCCGTGGGCGCCCTGCCCCGGAATGCCCTCGGAAAGGTGATGCGTCACGAGCTGCGCCTGGTCGACCCTGACTGATCCGCCCGCTGGGGTCGCCGTGCAGTCGCTGCGCGAGGCTCTCGACCATGAGCGATTCGCCATTCGAGGCGCCAAACCGGGTCGACTTCCACTTCGACGTCATCTGTCCGTGGGCGTACCAGACCTCCCTCTGGATGCGTGAGGTCGCCGAGAGGCGTGGCCTGGAGGTGGACTGGCGGTTCTTCAGCCTCGAGGAGGTCAACCGGGTCGAGGGCAAGAAGCATCCGTGGGAGAGGGAGTGGTCCTACGGCTGGTCCATGATGCGCATCGGTGCCCTCCTGAAGCGCCATGATCCGGCCCTGAACGACGCCTGGTACCTGCGGTCGGGCACGGCGCTCCACGTGGAGGGTCGCCAGCCGCACCGCGCCGAGGTGGCCCGCGACCTCCTCTCTGAGATGGGCCTGGATCCCGGGCTGGTGGACGAGGCGCTGGCTGACCCGACCACCCACGACGATGTCCGGGCCGATCACGAAAGGGTCATCTCGATGGGTGGATGGGGGGTTCCGACGCTCGTATTCCCCGGTGCCGACGAGGACGTCTCGCGCAAGATCTTCGGCCCGGTGCTGATCCACCCGCCGACCGGAGATGCCGCCGACCGGCTCTGGGACCTTGTCGTCGGCTGGCTGGAGTTCCCGCACCTCTACGAACTGCAGCGTCCCAAGACCACTGCTGACCTGGCCGAGGTCGGCGAGGTGTTCCGACCGTACATAGAGGCCCGTGAGTGGAACACGGTGGTCAACCCCACCCCCTGACCCGTCAATCGAGGAGATGAGACACATGGAGATCGAACTTGACCGGGGAAGGATCCTCGGCGGGCTGGAGCAGATCTGGGCCGAGTGGGCCGAGTGGGCCGAGGGCCTTTCGGCCGAGCAGTGGGCGACGCCCAGCCGTTGTCCGGGCTGGACCGTGCAGGACAACCTGGCCCACATCGTGGGCACCGAACGCATGCTCCAGGGCCAGAGTGCGCCCGAGGTGGAGGCCTCCGGAGAGCACGTCAGGAACCCCGCCGGCGCCGGCAACGAGCGCTGGGTGGAGTCGATGCGTTCGATGTCCGGTCCGGAGGTGCTCGAGGCGTTCCGTGTCGTCACGGCCGAACGCCTCGCCGAGTTGGCTGCCATGTCCGACGTCGACATCCTCGCTGTGGGCTGGTCTCCGGTTGGCGAGGTTCCCTACCTGCGCTTCATGCACGTGAGGGTCTACGACGCCTGGTTGCACCTGGAGGACTGCCGGGCACCACTCGGCCATGATCCGGCCGGCGAAGGCCTGGCGTCGGAGATGGCCGTAGCGGAGGTCACCACGGTGGCCGGCTACGTCATAGGCAAGAAGGCCGGCGCACCGGATGGGAGTCGGGTGGAGGTGAACCTGACGGCCCCGGTGGCCACGGTGATCCGCGTGGCTGTGGATGGGCGTGCCGCTCTGGTGGATTCCTTTGACGTGGAACCGACGGCGACCCTGACGCTTTCGTCGAACGACTGGCTGGCGCTCACCGGTGGACGGGTGGATCCGGCGCTACTTGTCGCCGACGGTCGTGTGGAGCTGGGTGGCGATCTGGAGCTGGCCGGTCAACTGGCCGGGCGGCTGGCCTTCACCATCTGAGAATCCCGCCGTAGCATCGGGCCATGGCCTTCGGACGCGGACCCCTGACCATCCCGGACCCCGAGGAGGCCCTACCCGGTCGGGCTGAGGCCATACCCGGTTCCGGGAACCATGTGGTCAACGGGAGGCCGCTGGTGCCACCGTTCCCGGAGTCAATGGAGACCGTCGTGGTCGGCATGGGCTGCTTCTGGGGCGCCGAGCGAAAGTTCTGGGAGACCCCCGGCGTGTGGACCACAGCCGTGGGCTATGCGGGTGGGCACACGCCGAACCCCACCTACGAGGAGGTCTGCTCGGGCCGCACCGGACACAACGAGGTTGTGCTGGTCGTGTTCGATCCGACAGCCGTTGGATTCGACGAGGTGCTGCGGTCCTTCTGGGAGAACCACGATCCCACCCAGGGGATGCGCCAGGGCAACGACGTGGGTACGCAGTACCGGTCCGGGATATACGTGGCTGATGACGCCCAGCGGGTCGTCGCCGAGGCGGGCCGGGATGCGTACGCAGTCAGGCTGGCCGAGGCCGGCTTCGCCGCGGTGACCACCGAGGTCCTCGACCTGGATGCCTTCTATTACGCCGAGGACCACCACCAGCAGTACCTGGCCCGGAACCCGATGGGCTACTGCGGGATCGGAGGGACGGGCGTGACCTGTCCCACCGGCGTGCCCGGCTGACCGGTCGCGTCCGCAGCCCGATGAGGCGTGGGGCTTCCGGGGTCGTAGGTGCCCGTTAGAGCGCTCAGCCCTCCAGGATCGTGACCGTCCCGGCGGTGCCGTCCACCTCCACGAGGGCCCCGTTGGGGATCCGCGACGTGGCATCGTCGACCGACACGACACACGGGATGCCCAGTTCACGCGACACGATCACGGCGTGGCTCATCAGTGCCCCCACGTTGACGACCACGGCGGCGGACGGCAGGAAGAGCGGGGTCCAGGCCGGATCGGTGATCGGCGCCACCAGTACCTCGCCGGGTTCCAGATCGACCGCGTCGGCGGGGTCCATGACCACACGGGCCCGACCCCTGGCCACCCCCTGGCATCCGGACGCACCGGTCAGGACGTCGCCGGGAACGGCCGCCGGCACGGCGGCACGGGCCGCCTGGTCGGCCTCCAGTTCCTCGATGGTGGGCACCTCGTCCTGTGAGGTGATGAAGAACCGGGGTTCCACGGCCGTGTAGCGGTCGAACAGCGCCCCCCTCTCGTCGATGACGTCACGGAAGGAGGACGGGTCGACCAGGTAGGCGGGGAGTTCATCGACCGGATCCAGCAGGGCCACCCTGACCGGGTCGGGGTCACCGCCGCGCTCGGCGGCCCGGCGCACCAGTTCCCGATAGGCCTGCTTCGTGGGCGCCCCGATACGGATGGCCCGGTCCCTGGTGGCCTCGCGGGCCTGGGCCCACCAGGACACGGCGGCGAGTGCCTTGTCGAAGTTCTTCCTGTCCATACCCTTCAGGTGCGGCCGCACCACGGCAATGGCGGCTTCACGTCGTGTCGCGTCGTCTGCCAGCCGGGCGGCGGGATCCAGGTCGTGGTCGGCCAGGCGCATGCGGTCGATCGCCACGAGGGCCAGCTCCGGTGTGTTCTCCCAGTTCCGCGACGAGAGCTCCCAGTCGTTGGGCCCCCGGTGCCCGTGGGTGTCGATGAAGGCGGCGAACCGTTCCCGGAAGTCGGCGGCGTCCGGGTCGTCGGCCACTCGGTCCATCAGGCCGTCCACTCCAGCGTCGAAGGCGGCAATGACCGCGGGCTGGTCGCGCACGGCCTTTGCAATGGCGTACAGGTCCCGGGAGTACTCGGCCGACTTCACGTCACCGGCCGATCCGATGAGGTGGGTGACCAGGCCCGGCTGGCCGGCCGCGGCGCAGGCGTCGGTCAGCACGCCGCTCACGATGGAGGCCAGGGCCGTCGACAGCATGTGGTTCTGGAAGGCCGGCTGGAAGGCCGCCGGAAAGGCGTGGAGGTAGGCCAGCAACTCGTCGTCGGAGGCATCCATGTCCGGGCAGAGCGCCCGGTGGGTCTCGGCCTTGGCATAGCTGTCGGTGACCATCGAGGGCATCGACTTCGTGCCCAGCGCACCCAGCACCGACTTCAGGATCCGGACGGTGGAGAACAGGCTCTTGTCGCCCTTCCTGGGTACGTAGGGCGGTGGGTCGCCCTCGCCGAAGAAGGCCACGTCGATGGCCTCGGGTGACGAGGCGGGGGCTCGCACGCCCAGGATGCGCAGGTACGAGAGGTTCAGGTAGGCGTAGCCGCCGTAGAGGCCGACGATTACCGGGTCGGCACCGGAGAAGTCGCCCTTCCGGGCCACTCCCAGCTCCGCGTAGGCGTCCCGCCAGGCCTTCTCGGCGGCCATGACGCCCAGGCGGTAGGAGAGGGGGGTGAGTACCTCGGGGAACACCTCGCCGACGTTGCCGCGGGTGTTGACCGGCCAACGCGGGTCGACCTGTCCCTCGATGATCCACGATGTGCCCATACAGCCCCTTGACTCCTCCGGACCCATCGAACGGGGCCGGTCCGGGCGAGGATAGGTCAGGGCCCGGCCTAGTCGCCGTGCCGGAGCCCACGGGGTGGACGGCGGACCGTAACGCGGATCGAAACCCCTTGGCGAGGTGCCACGGTGGTCATGCCGGGGGCGGGGTCCTGGGCGGCATGAAACCATCAAGGCGGGCGGTGGCATCGGCGACC
>JAAZXC010000046.1 GCA_014240365.1 Acidimicrobiales bacterium
AGCATCGTGGACGTGGTCGGAACCTGCGCGGCCCTGGAGCTACTCGGAATCGACGAGGTGCGGTCCGGCAGCGTGGCCACAGGCCGTGGCATGGTCGAGTCCGCGCACGGGCTGATTCCGGTGCCGGCGCCGGCAACCATCGCGCTCCTCGCCGGAGCGCCCACCCATGGCACCGACGTACCGTTCGAGCTCACCACGCCGACCGGTGCGGCCCTCCTGGCGGCCCTGGTCGTGGACTGGGGCCACATGCCCGCCATGGTCGTCGAGGTGACCGGATACGGGGCAGGTGACCGTGACCTGGAGGGCCGCCCGAATCTTCTCCAGGTCGTCGTGGGCACGTCGGTCGACGCGGCGCCCGGAACGCCGGGTTCGGGCCAGGCACTGGTGCAGCTGGAGGTGAACGTCGACGACGCCACCGGCGAGACCCTCGCCCACGCCATTGCCGAATGCCTGGCAGCGGGAGCCAACGACGCCTGGATCACCCCCATGGTCATGAAGAAGGGCCGGCCGGCCCACACGGTGAGCGCGCTCTGCGATCCGGCGACGGTGGGGGTGGTCGCCGCCGTCCTCACAGCCGAAACCGGTTCGCTGGGTGTGAGGGCACATTCAGTGGAGCGCTGGGCGGTTCCCAGGACTATGCACGTCGTCGAGGTGGACGGACACCCGGTGGCCGTCAAGGTGTCCGCTGGCCGGGCCAAGGCCGAACACGATGATGCCGCCAGGGTGGCGCGTGCGACGGCAAGGCCCCTCCGCGAGGTCGTGGCCCTCGCGGAGGAAGCCTGGCGCAACGGCGCCGGTGAACCGTCCTGACCACCGGCCGTTGCGGGCCTTGCCCCCCGGCATCCCTACGATGAACCGACCATGACCTCCGGCACCGACGACCGCCTCTACTTCCGCCAACTGCTCTCCGGCCGCGACTTCGCCACCGATGACCAGATGGCCCGCCAGATGGTCAACTTCGTCTACCTGATCGGTGACCGGGTGACCGGCGAGGCCGTGATCGTGGATCCCGCCTACGACGTGACCGGTCTACTCGGGGTGCTCGAGGCCGATGGCATGAAATGCACCGGCGTTCTCGCCACCCACTACCACCCGGACCATGTGGGCGGATCGATGATGGGCTTCGATGTGATTGGTGCCCGCGAGCTGTTGGAGCACGTATCGGTGCCTGTGCACGCGCAGCGTGAAGAGGTCGAGTTCATCGCCAAGGTGACCGGCCTGGGTGATGACGAGATCGTCGGCCACGAGAGCGGCGACGTGGTGATGGTGGGAGAGATCGCCATCGACCTCATCCACACCCCCGGGCACACCCCGGGTAGCCAGTGCTTCCTGGTGGATGGCCGGCTGGTGGCCGGCGACACCCTCTTCCTGGAGGGTTGCGGCCGGACCGATCTGCCGGGGGGTGACCCGGCCGCCCTGTACCACAGCCTCCACCACCGCCTTTCCCGGGTGCCGGACGAGGCGGTGCTCTATCCGGGCCACCTCTACTCCCCGCAGCCCTCGGCTCCGATGGGCGAGACCCGTCGGGACAACTTCGTGTTCAAGCCACGTTCCGAGGAACAGTGGCTGGCAATGTTCGGTAGCTGACCGAGTTGATTCCGGCCCCGGCCGGGGAGCAGGCGGAGGATTCCTGATGTTCAGAGCCCTGATGGTCGACAGGCCCGATGACGGTTTCACCTGCGGGATCGTGGAGTTGTCCGACGACGACCTGCCTGAGGGTGACGTGGTCGTCGACGTCGAGTACTCGACGGTCAACTTCAAGGACGGCCTTGCGGTCACCGACTCGTCGCCCATTGTCCGGAACTTCCCCATGGTTCCTGGAATCGACCTGGCGGGCACGGTGGCGGCGTCGGACTCCCCCGAGGTGGCGGTTGGAGACCGGGTGGTCGTGAACGGCTGGGGTCTGGGCGAGGAGGCCTGGGGAGGGTTCTCCCAGCGGGCCGGGGTGAAAGCCGGTTGGACCGTTCCGATCCCCGCTGGAATCACCTCGCTGGAGGCCATGGCCATCGGCACGGCGGGGTACACGGCGATGCTCTGCGTGCTGGCACTGGAGGACCACGACGTCACGCCTGGATCCGGTCCGGTGCTGGTGACCGGTGCTGCAGGAGGAGTCGGCAGCGTGGCGGTGGCGTTGCTGGCGGCAAGGGGATACGAGGTGCATGCCTCGACCGGGCGTCCCGCCGAGGCTGATTACCTGAGAAGCCTCGGGGCCTCGGTGATCCTCGAACGCGGTGAGCTCTCCGAGGGAGGGGGGCGCGCCCTTGCCCGTGCCCGGTGGGCGGGAGCCGTGGATGCGGTGGGCAGCCACACACTGGCCAACGTGCTGGCCCAGATCCAGCCGGAGGGTTGCGTGGCCGCCTGCGGTCTGGCCCAGGGCATGGACCTGGAGACGACGGTGGCTCCGTTCATCCTGCGCGGTGTGACCCTGCGCGGCGTCCATTCGGTACACGTGGCGCTTCCCCGTCGGCTCGAGGCATGGCGGCGCCTCGATGAGGACCTGGAACGTGATCTGCTGGCGTCGATGACACGCGTGGTCCCTCTGGCCGAGGTGCCGGCCGTGTCCGAGGAGATCCTGGCCGGCCGGATCCGCGGCCGGGTCGTGGTCGACGTCAACGCATAGGACGGATCGGACGTGAAGCTCGGGCTGGGTCTGGACATCTGGTCCGAACCCCGCGTGGAACTGCCCCTTCGGCGGGTACTGCTGGCGGAGCGCCTGGGCTTCGACTCGGTCTGGACGGCTGAGATATACGGCGCCGACGCCGTCACCCCCCTTGCCTTCCTGGCCGCCCACACGCGGTACCTACGGTTGGGTAGCGCAGTCGCCCAGGTTCCGGCCCGGCCCCCGACGACGACGGCAATGCAGTTCGGGACGCTCGACGGGTTGGCTCCCGGGCGGGTGGTGTGTGGTCTCGGATTGTCCGGGCCGCGGGTGGCCGAGGGTTGGTACGGCCAGCCCTGGGGACACCCCAACGAGCGGCTCCGGGACTACGTGGCGATCGTCCGGCAGGTGTTCCGAAGGGAGGGGCCGGTTGCCCACGACGGATCGGAGTTGGCACTTCCCTACACCGGACCGGGATCGGTCGGGGCCGGTCGCCCGTTGAAGCCGATCCTGCACATGAACCCCGATCTGCCCATCTTCCTGGCCACCGGTGGGCCGGCCAATGTGCGCCTGACCGCCGAGGTGGCCAATGGTTGGTTGCCCTTGGGGTACACCCCGGGCAGCGCCCACCTCTACGCCGACGACCTGGCTCTCGGGCTGGAGCGCGGTGGTCGCACGATGGCGGACCTGGAGGTGCAGGTCGGGGTGACGGTCAGGCTCACCGACGACGTGGCAGCGGTATTCGACGCGGCCCGCCCGGGCGTGGCGATGAGGGTCGGTGGCTACGGGCCGTCGTCGCACAACTTCCATCGCGACGCCATGGCCCGCCGGGGATTCGGCGAGGCCGCCGACCGGATAACCGAACTGTTCGCCGCAGGTCTCCGGGACGAGGCTGCTGCCGCAGTGCCGGACGACTATCTGGACGACGGAGCCCTGGTTGGTTCCCGGCAACGCATTGCCGGGAGGTTCGAGCAGTGGAGGTCGACCCTGGCGACCGGGCTCACGGTGCGACCGACCTCGGTAGAGGAGATGGAGCTGCTGGTGGAGTTGGCGGGCTGCGAACCACGACCGGACGTGGAGGTACCGCCGGGTCCGGCGTTCTGATCCACGATCGGAGAGCGGACGGACCGGGGCTGGATGCAGCCGCGGGTACTCCCAAGAGTGGTGCGCGAGGAGGGACTTGAACCCTCACATCCTTTCGGACACAGGAACCTGAATCCTGCGCGTCTGCCAATTCCGCCACTCGCGCGTGCAGCGCCCGAAATGCTAACGGGAGTCGACGAAATCAGGCACGGCCGGCCCGGCCACCGCCCGGATCGCCCACAGGGTGACCTGTAGTATCGACACACCGTGGGTGCCGTGCTTCTCGTCGATCTTCCATGCCCCGGGTGCGCGGGTGCACTCGTCGTGCCGCGGAAACCGTGATCGCCTCCGGACGCACGGCGCGCAGCCGGTCGGTGCGGTTGGAACCTGGGACCGCCAGCCACACCGGTCGGATCCGATCCTCCAACCAGGACTCTGTCGGGCTGGTCGATGGCCTGTATGTGGTGGCCGATGGAATGGGAGGCCACCGAGGTGGCGAGGTGGCTTCTGCCGAGGCGGTGGCCGCCGTCCTGGCCGTGTTCGACCGACCCGACCGTGCGGGCCTCGTGGCTGCCGTCCGGTCGGCCAACCGGACCATCCTCGAGATGACGGTCACCAGGCCAGATCTCTCCGGAATGGGAACGACCCTGTGCGCCCTCGCCGTCGTGAACTCCGCATCGGGCGACGAGGTTCTCGCCGTCGCCAACATCGGAGACAGCCGGGTGTACCGCCTGGCTGCCGGTGAGCTGGTGCAGGTGAGTGACGACCACAGCCTCGTGGCTGACCTGATGCGGGCCGGTGAACTCTCCGCGGAGGAGGCGGCCCAGCACCCGCAGCGCAACATCCTCACCCGGGCCCTGGGCATCGAAGCCGATCCGGTGATCGACAGTTGGGAACTCGAGCCGGCGCTTGGTGACCGGTACCTGTTGTGCAGCGATGGGCTGTTCAACGAGCTGGACGACGCGAGGTTGGCCGAGGTGCTTGCAGCCGGGTCCGTCCAGGAGGCGGCGGACCGGCTGGTCGGCGAAGCCGTGGAGAACGGCGGCCATGACAACGTCACGGTTCTGGTCGTGGAGGTCGTGGCCGGACCGGAGGCCCGCGAGGGCCGCCGATCGGCGGTTCCGGTCGCCAGATCGGAACGGTCAACCCATTCCCGGGGGGCGGCTGATCAGGCCCGGATCGAGTTTGGGACGGCACTTGCCATGGTTTTCTGCCTGGTGGCGACTGTCGTCCTGGTGGCCGGCCTGTATGCCCGCCAGGGGTGGTTCATTGGATCCGATGACGGTGACGTGGCTGTCTTTCGTGGCCGGCCGTCCGGCCTCCTGTGGTTTGATCCGACCTTCGTGGAGGGTGGAGACCTACGGCTGACCGGCCTGGACGGGCCGACCCGCATAGCCGTGGACGAGACGATCGTCGTCGAATCGCTCGATGAGGCCAGGCGCCTGATCGAGGGTTTCCGGGCGGCGGTTGAGGCCTCTCCCGACGATCAGGCCTGACTGACGATTGGGGGAATCCGGCTGGCGGTAGAATCCAGCGTCGTGTCAGCGCCGGGACCCACAGTCTTCAACGACCGTTACGAACTGCATCGCCAGATCGCGCGCGGTGGCATGGCCGACGTCTATCTGGCGCGGGATCTGCTGCTTGATCGCCCGGTCGCCGTGAAGGTCCTGTTCGACGAATTCTCCGGTGACCCCAGCTTCGTGGAGCGCTTCCGTCGGGAGGCAAAGGCGGCGGCGAACCTGAACCACCCGAACATCGTGAGCGTCTACGACTGGGGCGAGGAACTCGGCACCTACTTCATCGTCATGGAGTACGTAGAGGGCCGGAGCCTCGCCGAGATGTTGCGATCCGAGGGGAGCATCCACCCGGACCGGGCCGCTGACATCGGCGCTGACATCGCCGCGGCCCTGGCCTTCGCCCATCGCAGCGGCCTCGTTCACAGGGACGTGAAGCCCGGCAACGTGCTGGTGACTCCCAACGGGGAGGTGAAGGTGGCTGACTTCGGCATTGCCACGGCCCTGGTGGGTACCAGGAACGACCTCACCCAGTCTGGGTCCGTCATGGGTACCGCCACCTACTTCTCGCCGGAGCAGGCGCAGGGACGTCCGGTGGATCCCCGCAGCGACCTGTACTCGCTGGGCATCGTGCTCTACGAGATGCTCCTCGGTCGGCCTCCGTTCACGGGCGAGACGCCGGTGGCGATTGCATACCGCCATGTCCAGGACAGCCCGATGTCGTTGAGGACCGCAGGTGCTGCGGTGGCCGATTCGTTGGAGGCCATAACCCTCAAACTGCTGGCGAAGAACCCGGTGAACCGGTACCCCCCCGCCGAGGACCTGAGGGGAGACCTCCGGCGTTACCGGGAGGGGGCGCACGACCTTCGGGTGGGCTCTCCGGCTCCCATTGCACATGCCAGCCCGGCAGCGGCGATGCCAGCGCCGGTAGGGGACTTTGGCGGTGGAACCCGGCACCGGCGCGATGACGGCCTGCGTCGGACGGCGCTGTTCACGGTCGTGCTGGCGGGGCTGCTCATCGTCTTCGGGTATCTGGTGCTGGAATTCTTCGACACCCTGGGGGTAAGCGGCGACGATCCCGCTCCGGTCGGCATCACCCTCGTCGAGGTGCCCACCCTTATCGGGCGACCGCTGGACCAGGCCCGCAACACGCTGCGCGAAGCCCACCTCAGCGTGCAGATGGACTATGAGGTGAACTCGCAGTATCCGGAGAACACGGTCTTCCGCCAGGAGCCGGCGGCTGGCACCAAGATCGAACCGGCGGAGACGGTCCGGTTGTGGGTCAGCCGCGGAACTGGTCCGATGGTGCTCCTTGACGTGTTGGGCGACCTCGCCACCGACGCGGTCCGTGACCTCGAGGCGATGGGCCTGAAGGTCGAGACCGTCGGGCAGGAGCATCCGGTCGTCCCGAATGGCGAGGTCATCGACCAGTCCCCGGATCCCGGTTTTGAGACAGCGCCGGGAGCGAGGGTGATCCTGTTCGTGTCGACGGGGCCGGCGGTCGAGGAGGTTCCGGACCTGAGCAACCGTCCGGTGCTGGACGCCATGAACATCGTCTCCAAGCTCGGCTGGCAGGCCAGCACAACCCAGGAGCGCAGCCGTACCGTGCCGATCGGCCAGGTCGTACGGACCGAACCCCCCGCCCACAGCGAGCTGGCGCCCGGCGGGACCATCCAGATCGTGGTGTCATCCGGGCTCCCGCTGGTCATGGTTCCATCGGTCGAATCCATGACGGAGGCCGCCGCCGTGCTTGCCATGGAATCAGAGGACCTGGATGTGAACGTCCGTTACGAGCCGCTTCCCGCGTACAGCCCCAATGACGGGCGGGTCATCAGTCAGAGTCCGCTCCCGGACGTCGAAGTGGACTTCGGTACGACGGTGACGATCGTCATTGGCCAGGCCGATGACGGATCAGGCGATGGGAACGCTCCCGGGGACGGTCCGGCCTCCACGGATTGAACGAAGTCGGGCTGTTCAGCCCACGCGTGCCAGGAAGTTGGCCAGCAGGTCGTGGCCGCCGGTTGTGAGTATCGATTCCGGGTGGAACTGCACGCCCTCCACGTCGAGCTCCCGGTGGCGTAGTCCCATGACCAGCCCGTCCTCGCTGGTGGCCGTGATCTCCAACTCGTCGGGCACGGACTGGCGGTCGACGATCAGCGAGTGGTACCGGGTGGCCTTCAGGGGGTTCGGAAGGCCGGCGAATACCCCGGTGCCCTCGTGGTGGATCATGGAGGTCTTGCCGTGCATGACCTCCGGCGCACGTACGACGTCGCCTCCCCAGGTACTTCCGATGGCCTGATGGCCGAGGCACACGCCCAGTACGGGTATCCGGCCGGCCGCCCACCGGATGGCAGCGGTCGAAATGCCGGCATCCTCGGGGCGCCCCGGTCCCGGGCTGATGAGCAGCGCGTCGGGTTCAAGGGCGGCTATGGCCGGCAGGTCCACGGCGTCGTGGCGGTGGACCATGGGTTCGGCACCCAGTTCCCCGAGGTACTGGACGAGGTTGTAGACGAACGAGTCGTAGTTGTCTATGACCAGTACTCGGGCGCCCACGAGCTTCACGCTAGCCACCGGCACATGCTGCACCGTCGGGGAATTGGTTCCGACCACCCGGGTCGGTCGTCGATTGCCCTATCCTCCGGAGCATGTCGAGTAGCGAGAACGTCGATCCACAGGACGCGCCGTCGCGGCCCGGTCCAGCTAAGCGCAGGGTCCAGGGTGGTCGGGTCACCCCGAAGGGCACCAGGGCAGGTGCGCGTACGGACACGTCGATGTCAGCTGGCCATGAGCCTTCTCCGACATGGCTGGCGGCGATCATGTTCGGGCTGCTCGGCCTCGGCGTCCTGATCATCTTCTTCAACTACGTGGGTTGGATGCCGGGCGGAACCAGCAACGGCATCCTGCTGCTGGGCCTGGGATCGATCCTGGGCGGGATCATCACCGCCACGCAGTACCACTGAACAGGGCCCTTTCTTCGAGCCACGGGGACAAATCACACAGATGTGATTCCCCCACAGATTTATCCACATGCTGTGGACGACGTCTGCCGTTCGGTTACAGGTCCTCGGTCTGCTGGAGTTCCATGTCGTCCATGCAGTGACGGGGTGGAACGGGTGCCTCGTCCGGGGCAACCGTCATGCGGACCTCGGTGCCACACAGGCTGCAGCGGTACTGCAGCTTCACCTTGCGGAGCTCGCCGGCCGGCGGAGGCTCAGGTATGGGTGTGGCAAGCATCCTGAGCACTGTGAGACCCAGGCGGAATATGAACATGGCCACCGCGACGGCGAGGGCGATCTTGAGGACCATCACCCGGTCAGCCTACGGGCCGGTGCCGGACCGGACAGGCGGACCAGAACGACTCCGGGAACCCCCGGTAGTGTCCGGCCCGCGTGCCGTCCGAGAGCCGGGCGGGTCGACTGGGAGGAACCCACATGGAACCCACGACTGCGACCGACCTGGCCCTGCTGATCCTGAGGTGTGTCATCGGGTTGACCATGGCCGCCCACGGCTGGAACAAGTTCACCGGCGGCGGGAAGATCCCCGGGACCGGTCGATGGTTCGACAGCATCGGCATGCGCCCGGGTCGCCTGAACGCATACCTGGCAGCGACCAGCGAGGTGGGGGCGGGCCTGCTCCTGGCCGTCGGCCTGCTCTCGTCGTTCGCTGCGGCGGGGATCATCGGCGTCATGACGGTGGCCTGGTGGACGACGCATCGCTCCAACGGCTTCATGATCCTGAAGGAGGGCTGGGAGTACGTCTTCGTGCTGGCCGCCATGTCCCTTGTGGCCGCCATGCTGGGCCCCGGCTCATGGTCGGTGGATCATGCCATGGGTATTGCCGGCGACCTTGATGGCATGCCAGGCCTGTGGATCGCCCTGCTGGTGGGCGTGGGCGGCGGCGTCGCCCAGATGCTCACCTTCTACCGGCCATCCAGCGTGGAGTCAGGCAACTGACCGGAAGGACATGGATCGATCCGGGGTGGCTGTTTGAAGGTCATCCTGAGCGACGACCACCGGGCCCACTTCCCGGATGGTGAGGTCTACGAGGGTTCCTTCGTGCGACCCTTCGAGTGCCCGGAGCGATGGGACCACGTGGTGGCCGCCCTGGATGCGGCCGGCTTCGAGGACCGCTACGAGCCCCAGCCGCTCGCCCTGGATCGGGTGGTTCGGATCCACGACCCGGCCTACGTCGAGTTCCTCCGGACCTTCTGGGAGGACTGGACGGCAGCCGGGCACACGGGCGACGCCATCCCCACCATGTTCCCGGTTCGGGGGCTCCGGAACGACCGCGTGCCCGTTGAACCGGATGGTCGGTTGGGGTATTTCGCCCTTGCCGCCGAGACGGCGATCACTGCTGGGACGTGGCAGGCCGCGTCGGCTGCTGCGGCCATTGCCCAGACCGGGCAGCGCCTTGTCGCCGAAGGGTCGCCGGTGGCCTTCGGACTGTGCAGGCCGCCGGGCCACCACGCATCGTCCGACCAGTTCGGCGGGTACTGCTTTCTGAACAACGCGGCTATTGCCGCCGAGGGGTTTCTTGTCGACGGAGCCGACCGGGTGGCGGTCCTGGACATCGACTTCCATCACGGCAACGGCACCCAGAGCATCTTCTGGGAGCGGGCCGACGTGCTGTTCACGTCGCTCCATGGGCACCCGGCCGACGCCTTCCCGTACTTTCTGGGTTATGAGGACGAGACGGGGGCAGGACCGGGTGAGGGCCATACGGCCAACTATCCGATGCGACCCGGTACCGGTTTCGACGAATGGGGGACGGTCCTGGGCGATGCCTGCAGGCGGATCCTCGCCCACCGACCGGATGCCCTGGTGGTGTCACTCGGCGTGGACACCTTCGAGGGTGATCCGATCAGCTTCTTTCGTCTGGCTGCGACCGACTACCTGGAGGTGGGACGCCGTATAGGCGCCCTGGGCCTGCCCACCCTCTACGTGATGGAGGGCGGCTACGCGGTCGCCGAGATCGGCACCAACACGGTCAACGTGCTGTCGGGCCACCTCGAGGCCTGACCACCGCCGGGCGATGCTCGTGGAGGTTGCAGAAGGCGGGGCGCTTTGCGACGCCGAAGGTCGCCGCCCCGTGGTTGAGGCGCTCCTCCACGCCGGGCAGGGCGAGGCATACCGCACGGAGCCGGTCGAGCAGGTGCCCGTCCAACGGATCCACGTGCGCTCCTGGCGGATCCCGGGGTGGCTGGTCCATGGTGGAGCTGATGGGAATCGAACCCACGACCCCCTGCTTGCAAAGCAGGTGCTCTAGCCAACTGAGCTACAGCCCCGTGTGGTCCCGTCGGGACACGGCCCAGCGTACGAGGCGGGCGACCGTGCTCGTTGGCGAATCGGGTCATTACGACAGCGCAGGCGTCATCGTCGATGTCTGCATTGGTGCGACTCATACACCACTGGGTGGTCGGCCGTGTTGGGCACGGGTGGCTGGGACTCCCGTCCGATTGTTGACCGGTCCCGGTGGTGGGGATGGGGCACGATGGAGGGATGTCGACCACCGGTCAGGGTGTCTCCGCGAGAAGAACGGCGTGATCAAGTACCTGGGGTCGAAGCGCCGCCTGGTCCCGGTGCTTGGCGAACTCTTCGAGGCATCGGGTGCGCGCACCGCGCTGGACCTCTTCACCGGCACCACCAGGGTGGCCCAGGAGTTCAAGCGCCTGGGCGGCCTGGTGACGGCGGTTGACACCGCCCGGTACGCCGAGGTGTTCGCCCGCTGCTATGTGGCAATCGACGCAGACGAGGTGGATCGCAGCGAGGTGGCCGGGGCCCTGGAGCACCTCGCCGCCCTCCCGGGTCAGCCCGGCTACTTCACCGACACCTTCTGCGAGAGTTCACGCTTCTTCCAACCCTTCAACGGCGCCCGCGTCGATTCCATCCGGACCGCTCTGGACGCCGAATTCGCAGGCTCACCGATGTTCCCGATCCTGCTGACGAGCCTCATCGAGGCCGCCGACAGGGTGGACTCAACCACCGGCCAGCAGATGGCCTACCTGAAGGCGTGGGCCCCACGGTCATTCAAGGACCTGGAACTCCGTATGCCGGATCTCCTGGCGGGGACCGGTACGTCCGTGCGAGGTGACGCCGTGGCCCTGGCCGGCGAGCTGGGACCATTCGATATCGCGTATCTGGATCCGCCCTACAACCAGCACCGGTACCTCACCAACTACCACGTCTGGGAGACGCTGGTGGCCTGGGACGCGCCGGAGCATTACGGGGTTGCCTGCAAGCGCATTGACTGCCGTGACGAGGCCACCAAGAGCGTGTTCAACCGGAAGCGCGAGATGCCCGGTGCCCTGGCGGCCACGGTCGCTGACCTCCAGGCCGACGTCGTGGTGCTTTCGCACAACGACGAGTCGTGGATCACCCTGGACGAGCTGGTGGAGATCTGCCGTCCACGTGGAGAGGTGGCCGTCATGTCGTTCGATTCGAAGCGCTACGTCGGCGCACAGATCGGGATCCACTCGCCCGGCGGTGAACGGGTCGGGGAGGTATCCCACCTGCGCAACGTCGAGTACCTACTGGTGGCCGGCGATCCGGCCCGGGTCAGGCGCATGGTGGAACCGTTCGCCGGGAGCCCGGCGCTCAACAGGACCTGAGCCGGCCGAGGATCTCGTACCCGGATCAGGAGGCGGGTCGCCGCCGGTGGATTCCGCCGGGTCAGGCCGCCATGGGTCGCCCGAACGGCAGGTCGGTGAGCCAGCCGGCCATGAAGGCCTCGGCCCGTTCGCAGGCACCCAGGAGCGGACCGTCCCCGTGGCCGAGAACGTCATCGATGATGGTCGACACCGTGTCACGAACCGCGTTCGCCTCGGCGACGAGGGGGCCGGCGGTGGTAACGAAGTCCGGGAGGGCCAGCACGCCGTTTCGCCGGCAGTGGGCTACCGCCCTCGTGGTGATCGGGAGCGGCCCGGTGGGAACCACGACGCGGACCTGCAGGCGGTCGGCAGCCACGTGGTCGATGGCGCCCACCCCGGAGCCGATGAACAACAGGTCTGCTGTCGCTGTGAGTGGGTCCTCGGCTTCGACGAGCGACAGGCCACGCGCTGCCAACTCGTCGAGCAGGGCCGGTCCGGCCGATCCATCAACCACGGCGGTGCCTGCGTCCGGGCAGGCGGCGAGACCGGCGGCCACCGCCCCGGCGGCGAGCAGGACGGCGTTGGACGGGGTCTCGAGGTCGCCCAACTCGCCGGCGGCAACGCCCTTACCGGCGGTGAGCCGGTAGCCGGCGTCCCACCCGGCCACTTCGGCGGCGAATGCGGCGATGGCGGCGGCGTGTCCGTCGGGAGTGGAGTTGACGCCCGCCGAGACGCCGGTTCCACGACGTTCCAGTGAGGCCAGGGCGTACGTGACCGAGCGGGCGAGGTCCTTCGCACCACCCTGGAGGATCTTCGGTGCCAGGCGCACCACCCCGTGGCCGGGTACTTCGCCGAGGTCGACGGCTACGAAGGCGTCGGTGGTGGTGGTCTTGCGGATGAACATGGCTGCAGTCTCCCGGATCGCCCCGGGTCAGGACCCATCGGGGTCTGGCCCGAGGGATGCCACGACCTGGTCGACCCGGAACCGGGCGTCTTCCAGACGGGACCTGCAGTGGCGGATGAGCACATCGGCCCGTTGGACCCGCTCCACCAGTTGGTCGACATCGGTCGCCTCGGACTCCAGCGACGCCAGGATCTCCTGCAGCTCGTCGAGTGAGTCGGCGTAGCCGGGCAGCACGCCGGCTTCCTGGTGCTCGTCGCTCACGGCGTCTCCTCGCGGCTTGCCGGTTCCGTCTCGTCGACGGTACTGGTGACCGTACCCCCAGCCACGTGGGTGACCAGCGTGTCGCCGACCGCCGTGTCGGTAACGGACCTGACGAGGGTGCCGTCTGCGAGGCGTGTGATCGACCATCCCCGGGCGAGGATCCTGGCCGGGTCCAGGGCACGGAGGTTGCTGGTGATCCCGGCCAGCCGTTCGGCCTGCCGGTCCAGGGTGGCCAGCGGCGAGCGACGCAACCTTTTGACCTTGTCGTCGAGTCGATCGGCCCGGCGGTCCAGCACGGCGGTGGCCGACCTGGCGGTCCGCTGTGCCAGGTCGTCGAGAAGGTCGGTTGACCGGGCGGTGCTGGCGCCGGCCCGCAGTGCGATTGACTCCTGCAGGTCGGTGACTGCGTCGGCGAAGGCAGCCACCTGTCCGACGATGGCGACCGCACAAGCGGTCGGGGTCTTGAAGGCGGTATGGGCCACCTCGTCGGCGACCGCGCGGTCCACCTCGTGTCCGATTCCGGTCACCACGGCCACGTCCAGGGAGGCGATGGTCCGCGCCAGGACTTCGGCGTCGAAGGCCGCCAGGTCGGTAGCCGAACCGCCACCACGGACCAGGGCGATGACATCCGGCTGGTGGGTGGCGACCATGTGCAGGGCCTCGGCCAGGTCGACCGCCGATCCGTCGCCCTGAACCCTGGCATCGCGCTCGAGGACCGTGAACGGGAACCCGCTACGAGAGATTTCTTCGCTGAAGTCGGCGTGGGCGGCGGATCCGATGCTGGTAACCAGGCCGACGCGCAGCGGCGGCACCGGAATGGGGTTGGCCCGGTTGGCCCTCAACAGGCCTTCGTCGGCCAGGGCATGGAGAAGTCGCTCGCGTTCTGCGGCGAGGCGCCCGAGGGTGAACGCGGGGTCGACACCGTTCATGATGAGCTGCAGGCGACCACTGGGTGGATAGAAGTCGAGGCGGGCCCGGATTCGTAACTGCAGGTCGTTGGCGAGGGCCAGTTCGCCGGCCGCCGCGAGGGTGTGGTCCACGCCGATGCGGGCCCCCTTGAAGAGGGCCACGCTGAGCTTGGCGGCCACGGCCCGTCCCGGTACCGCCGACGGCTCCACGAGGTCGAAGTAGGCGTGGCCGCTCCGGGCATCGTGGAAGTTGGACACCTGGCCCTCCACCCACAGGTCCTCGGGGAACAGGGTGGCCAGGCCGTCCTTCAGCAGATGGGACAGCTCCTCGACGGACAGGGTGGGGAGCCCGTCGGATGGTTCGATCACGTGTGGAACCTAGTTCGGACTCGCCCTGGGAGGATCGGCGCCGGGAGCCCACTTGCGGCCTGTGCCATCGTCGGCGCCAGTTTGGACAGGGTCACCGTGTCGGGGCTACCGTTCCGAGAGCGAAATAGATCATCGGAACTCAGATAATTTAACTATTGACCAACCGCAGCCAGGATTCTTGCGGACCGGTGGTCGGTTGTTAGGACGACGGGGGTGGGACATGGCAATGACGCTTGAGGAACGCCCTCTGTCTGAGGCGTCCGCGTCGCAAGTCACTGTGGCCAGTCTCGCCCGGGGCTGGGCTGAGCGTGAACCCTCAGGCACTGCAATGCGAGAGAAGGACTTCGGTATCTGGCAGGAGTACTCCTGGGCCCGCACCTGGGACCTGGTCATGGACGCTGCCCACGGGCTGCTGGCCCTCGGCATCGGCGTAGGCGACCGGGTCTCGATCCAGGCCGAGGACCGTCCGGAGTGGGTCATCTTGGACCTTGCAACCGTGGCCGTGCGCGGCATCACCGTCGGTTTCTACCCGACGAATCCCGCTGCCGAGGTCAAGTACCTCCTGACCGACTGTGGATCGACGATCCACCTCGCGGAGGACCAGGAGCAGGTCGACCGGGTCCTGGAGATCGATCCGGCAGCGGTTCCGAACCTCAGTCGGGTCATCTACTGCGAGCCCAGGGGCGTGCATTCCTACCCCGACGATCGACTTATGGACTGGGAGGACTTCCTGGCCGGCGGTCGACAGCACCGGGCCGAGAACCCCGATGCGGTGGTGGGCCGCATGGCCGAGGCCCGACCCGACGACGTGATGACGCTGGTGTACACGTCAGGTACCACCGGCCCACCCAAGGGGGCCATGCTCACCAACGCCAACACGGAGTTCTCAATCACGCGGATCATGGGCGAGAACGGGCTGAGGGGAAAGCGTGTACCCACGGCCGACGATCTCGTGGTCACCTACCTACCGCTGTGCCACGTGGCGGAGCGCATCTTCTCCACCTGGCACATGGTTTCCTGTGGTCTCAGCCTCAACTTCGCCGAGTCGATCGAGACGGTCACGGTGAACCTGCGCGAGGTCCAGCCCACCCTGTTCTTTGCCGTGCCCCGCATCTGGGAGAAGCTTCACGCCACGGTGCTGATCAAGGGCAGCGACTCCTCGCCCTTCAAGCGGCTCTGGCTGCGGTTCAGCCTCTATCTGGCCACCTTGATCGGCCGGGAGAAGGTGGCCAACGGTGGCTTCCACACCACGAAGAGCCGACTCCTGAACCTGATCGGCTACCCCCTGGTGTTCCGGGCCCTCCAGGAGCGCCTCGGCCTGAGACGCTGCTGGCACGCCGGATCTGGTGCGGCGCCCATTGCGCCCGAGGTACTGGAGTTCTTCACCGGCATCGGGGTGCCTGTCTACGAGTTGTACGGCATGACCGAGAACTCCGCCGTGGCCACCGGAAACTTTCCGGGTCGGATGCGGTCCGGCACCGTCGGTGAGCCGTATCCGGACATCGGCTTCCGTCTGGATGATGAGACCGGGGAGATCCAGACGAAGCACCCGGGCGTCTTCGCCGGCTACTGGAACCGGCCTGAGCAGACGGCCCGGACGTTCACCGAGGACGGCTGGTTGATGACCGGCGACGTGGGCGAATGGGTGGGCGGCAGCCATGTGCGGATCATCGACCGCATCAAGGACATCATCATCACGGCGGGTGGAAAGAACATCTCGCCGTCGGAGATCGAGAACAGCCTCAAGACCTCGTTGTACGTCAAGGAAGCCATGGTCATAGGCGACCGTCGGAGGTTCCTCTCGGCGCTTATCGGGATCGAGTTGGACACCGTGGGAGATTGGGCCCTGCGAAGGAACATTCCCTACACCACCTACCGGGACCTCGCCGAGAAGCCCGAGGTCCTGGAGCTCATCCAGGGCGTGGTGAATGAGACCAACGAGAAATTCGCCCGGGTGGAGTCGATCCGGGGGTTCCGGATGATTCCCAAGGAACTGGACCACGAGGACGGCGAGCTCACAGCAACCCAGAAGATCAAGAGGTCTTCTATGGAGGAAGCGTTCAACGAGCTCATAGAAGAGATGTACGCGTGAGTGGTCTCCCATTGGTGTTGGCGGCCAACGCTTTCGACACCTTTGTCCAGACTCTCTTCAAGGCCCTGGCTCTAGGGTCGCTTTATGCGCTTCTGGCGCTCGGCTTCGTCCTCATCTACAAGGCCACCCAGACGGTCAACTTCGCCCAGGGCGCCCTAGCTCTGGCTGGTACCTGGTTTTTGTCCATGATTTTTATGGACTGGAACATCCCCCGCCGTTGGATCGGGGGCCCCGACTGGATCCACTGGTTCATCGCTCTGGTGCTGGCCGCAGCCGCCACGGCGATACTTGGGCTCGTCATTGAGCGGCTGACAATCCGGCCAATGATCGGTGAACCCATCTTCTCGATGGCCGTTATCACCCTCGGCCTTGAAGTAGTGATCCGCGTAGTCGCCTTTGATGCGGTCAACACAACGCCTCGGGTCCTCGGTGTCCCGTGGGGCACCGAGACCTTCAAGATCGGCGGTGCCATGGTCGCCTGGTCCTATGTGGCGGCCATTGGCATGGCAGCCGTTGCCTTTCTCGGCACTTGGCAATTCTTCAAGACGCGAACCGGTGTCGCCATGCGGGCCACAGCGTTTGATCAGGAAGCCGCATTGGCTCAGGGCATCAACGTCGGACGGATCTTCGCCATCGCCTGGGCGGTCGGGTCTGCCCTTGCTGCAGTCTCTGGGATCTTCGCATCCATGCCGCCTTGGGGACCGGCAGGCATGGCCAGCCGGGACGGCGCGTTCTTTGCTTTTCGAGCACTACCAGCGGTCATTCTCGGCGGTCTGGATTCGGCCATCGGAGCACTCGTCGGTGGCCTCATTATTGGTTTCGCGGAAGTGTTTGCCGGCCAGTACCTCGCTCGCCACACAGGGGTACTTGGGACCGGTTACCAACAGGTCGTGCCCTATGTCGTCATGCTCATAGGCCTCTTGGTCAGGCCGTACGGCCTGTTCGGCACTAAGGAGGTTCGGCGGGTATGAGGGGTCGACCAAACCTTTACGCCTCGTATGAGAGCGAATCGCAGCTCATGCCCACGGTCACCAAGAAGGTTCTCTTGAGCCTTTTCCTGGTGGTTCTAGTGCTAATGCCTTTCGACCTTCCAGTCATCGATCAGATTCCGTTCGTTCGCTTTCTGGGTGACAATGTTTGGCTTCGGCTGGTCAACAGGACGATGTGCTTCGCCATTGCTGCACTAGGCCTCAACATCTTGATGGGTCTGGCCGGCCAGATCTCTATTGGTCACACCTTCTTTGGGGGCGTCGGCGCCTATACGGCCGTTCTACTCGGGGGCAAGGGTTCTGCGAACCTCTGGGGGTGGGGTCTTCCGATGTGGGTCTGGCTTCCCGCTGCCGGGGTAGTCGCAGCGGCAGTAGGCATAGCGGTGGCCCCCGCCGCAGTTCGAGTTCGTGGCCTCTACCTGGGCATAGTCACTCTTGGGCTGATCTTTATCGGACTCCACCTATCGCGAATATTTCCTGAGATAGCAGGCCCAGGCGGTCTGGGTCGAAAGTGGCCACGAATGGAACTCCGTCTCTGGAAAGAGAAGGAACCAATCGTCGACTTCTCCAGGGATGGCCACTGGTTCTGGTTCGACATCAATAAAAATCAGAAGACCTATCTGTTCCTGCTGGTTGTTCTCATCCTGATGGCGTGGATGGCCGCCAACCTGGCTCGGAGCAGGACCGGTCGTGCCCTGCAGGCCATCCGGGATCGCGACGTCGCTGCCGAGATCATGGGTGTTCCCGAATACCGCTATAAGACCACAGCGTTCGCGATTTCGTCCTTCTACGCCGGGATCGGCGGAGCTCTGTTTGCCTCACTCTCTGTGCAACTGCCCCCCGAACAGTGGGGTCTCATCGGTGCGGTGAATTTCATCGCAGCCCTCCTTATCGGTGGGATGGGACGAGTGTCGGGAGTCTTGATGGGCTCCTTCTTCGTTATGACGTCCCATCGCTTTGTCGAGGAGATAGTCGACTGGATGAAGCACCAAGCCGAAGAGGGAGGAGCATTTTCGGCTCTGTTCGATTTTTTTATCAGTACGGGTCAAGGCGACGGGGGCATTGTCTCAGTAATGGAAACCGCTTTGGGCTACCCGTTGCCAGTTAGCGCCCTTGATGACATCATCTTTGGCCTACTGATCATCTTCTTTCTACTATTTGAACCTTTAGGGCTCTATGGAATCTGGATCAAGATTCGTAACTACTGGAAGGGATGGCCGTTCAGCTACTGAATCGCCGCCACAAAGATCTCGGGACCCCATCGGGGTCCGCTGGGAACCGACAAATGAGGGGAAAATCTGACATGAAGCGTTTAACAAAGGTGTTGGCTTTGCTGCTGACTCTGACGATGGTCGCTGCGGGTTGTGGCAGCGACGACGAGCCGGCGGCTGCGCCGGCTACGACGGCTGCTCCGGCTGCTCCGGCTGCTACGGAGGCTCCTGCTCCCGCTGCTGCTGCGGATTCGTC
>JAAZXC010000047.1 GCA_014240365.1 Acidimicrobiales bacterium
TGCGGGCGCCTGCTGCTCTCGTAGCGACGAACCAGGGCCTCTGTGGAGCAGTCCAGGAACACCACACGGAGGCGTTCCCCCGTCTCCCTCAACTCCTCCACAGCCCGGAGCGTCTCACCTCCAGCCAGGTCCGCCCTCAGGATGAACGCCACCCTGTCCCAGGTGGATCCCCCACCGAGGGCCAGGTCAGCCACCTTGGAACTGATCTCCGGGGGGAGACGGTCAATGACGAACCAACCGAGGTCCTCGAGATCCTTGGCGAACTCGCTTCGCCCCGCCCCGGAGAGACCGGTGATTACCAACAGGTCGCTCATGGGACCAGCGTAGACGCCGCCCGGTTTGCTCTCCGGAGCATGGGGCGCGTCTCAGGCCTCCCGTTCGGCCACCAACACCAGGAGCCGCGGGATGGTGGCGACCTCCCGGTACTCGGCTGCACGTGCCAGGAATCCCTCGGGGGGCGCCGGTTCGTGCATTCGCCGCAGTACCAGCCCGTGGTCGGCCATGGCATTCACGTATCGGCTGAGAGGTCTGTGCACGAACGGCAGAAAGACGTCCCTGGCGACCTCTTCCAGATGGATCGACTCGACCAGGTACGGACCGATGCGCCAGTACCGCTCCGGGGGATCCAGTATCTGGTCGTCGATCCAGCCGCTGCCCGGGGTCTGCAGTATCGGGTGGTTCAGGAAGAACGCGAAACGCCCGCCGGGCCGGAGAACCCGTGCGACCTCTGAGATCGCGTCGTCCACCGCCTCGATGTGCTCGAAGACGAGACAGGCGACCACGGCATCGAAGGAGGCGTCGGGGAAGGGCATCCGATCGGCGCCGGCACGCAGGTAGGCCGGTCCACCACCACGGGCCACCGCCTCCAGGACCTGTGCGGCGGCGGGATCCATGCCGATCGTCGTGGAGGCGCCCCCGGCGGCAGCCACACGACCCACCTGGCCTTCACCTGTCCCCACGTCCAGGACCCGGTCGTAGCCGGCAAGAAGGTCGGCGGCCAGCGGCAGGATCTGCTCGGTGTACTCGGGGTCGGCGCTGCCGGTGAAGCCCTCCTGCCACCAGCCGGCGTGCAATTCCCACGGATCCATCGGGTCGTCCATGCCGGGAGCGTCCCACACCGCCGGCCCCGACAGGGCCACCGTCCGGACAGCGGCGCCCGCCCCTGGCGCCATAGCCTGCGCGGACATGACCGCCCTCTTCGCCCTTGCATCGGCTGCGCTCTTCGGTACCGGCGACTTCTTCGGCGGCCGGGCGGCACGGCGCACCAGCGTCCTCACCATCGTGGCCGCCTCCCACGTCATCGGCCTCGGTCTCATCATCCTCGTCGCCCCGTTCATGGCGGACACGTTCACGATCCACGACTTCCTTATGGGTGGGCTGGCCGGGGCGCTCGGCTGCGTGGGCACAGCCTGCCTCTACCACAGCCTCGGACGCGGCCCCATGGCTGTCGTAGCACCGATCACGGCCGTCGGGTCTGCCGCCTTCCCTGTGCTGTGGGGGATCGTGTCCGGGGAGCAACTATCCACGTTGAGCCTCGCCGGGATCCTGGTCGGCCTCGTGGCGATCGTCCTGGTGTCATCGACTCCGGGCCATGTCGGAAAGGTGTCGCGGGGTCTCGTCCTGGAGGCGATGCTTGCCGGCGCCGGGTTCGGTGGCTTCATGATCGCCATCGGTGAGACCACCTCCACCACCACGCCCTGGCCACTGGCCGCCGCCCGGATCGTTTCGGCGGGCCTCGCCGTAATCCTGATCATGCGCACCGGCGGGTCGCCGATTCCCCGCCGCTCAGACGGCACCCTTGGTGCGATCGTGGCCGCCGGGGTCTTCGACATGGCCGGCAACGTGACCTTCCTTCTTGCCGTGAACCATGGTCGCCTCAGCCTCACGGCAGCGATCAGCGCCCTCTATCCGGCAATGACCGTCCTGCTTGCCCGGACGGTGCTGGGCGAACGGATGAGTGCGACCCAGATCGTCGGCATGGTCGTGGCCGTCGGTGGTGTTGGACTGATGGTCGGCGGCTGACCGGAAGTCACTCCGGTCTGTGGGCCTTGGCGAATACCGCCGTGGCGACCGCGTCCGGAAGCCAGCCGAGGGCCATGAGCTCCTCCAGGGGCGCCTTCTGCACCGACCTCACACCGCCGAATGCCGCCACCAGCCGCTTATGACGGGCCGGGCCCAGGCCTTCGATCCCATCCAGGACCGAACCCGTCATGCGCTTTGAGCGGAGTCTGCGGTGGTACTCAATGGCGAACCGATGGGACTCGTCGCGGATCCTCTGTAGCAGGTAGAGCCCCTCTGAGCCGCGTTCCAACCTCACCGGTTCAGGCGACCCGGGTCGGAACACCTCCTCGAGCTGCTTTGCGAGGGAGGCGACCGGTATGCGGTCCGCAAGGCCGAGGTCGGCCACCACGCGTTCGGCCACGCCCAACTGCCCCTTTCCCCCGTCCACGAGGAGCAGTTGGGGTGGATACGAGAAGCGCCCCGGACGTTCGTCGACTGGGAGCGCCTGTTCCTCCAGGAACGCGGTGAGGCGCCTGGTGAGCACCTCGGCCATCGCCGCGTAGTCGTCGTTGCCGTCCACCTCTCGGATCTTGAAGCGCCGGTACTCCGACGTCCTCGGCAGACCGTCCTCCATGACGACCATGGAACCCACGTAGTCGGTGCCCTGAAGATGGCTCATGTCGTAGCACTCGATACGCAAGGGGGCCTCCGGCAGGCCGAGGGCCTCCTGCAGCTCGCTGAGGGCCCGGGCCCGGGTGTTGTGGTCGGCTGCACGCTTCAGACGGTGTCGGACGAACTCCTCCTCGGCGTTGCGGGTAACCGTCGCCAGCAGTGACCGCCTGTCGCCGCGCTTGGGAACCCGGATCGTCACCGGCGCACCGCGTTCGGCGGCCAGCCACTCGGCCAGCAGGGCACCGTCCTCCGGCTCGTCCGGGACCAGCACCTCCCTGGGTATCCCACGCGGCGGATCGGACCGGTAGAGGGCGGAGATGACCTCGGCCACCAATTGGCCGCGGTCCAGGTCATCAGCCCTGTCCACCACGAAGCCCTTGCGCCCCACGACGCGTCCCCGGCGTACGTAGAACACCTGCGCGGCCGCCTCCAGATCGTCGCCCGCCAGTCCGATGACATCCAGGTCCTCGTCCTTGGCGGCAACCATCTGCTGCTTCTCAAGGACCTTCTCGACACTGGCCAGCCGGTCCCGCAGGCGGGCTGCCGCCTCGAACTCGAGCGAGGCGGAGGCCTCGGCCATCTCCCTCCGCAACCTGTCGACCACCTCGTCGGTGTCCCCATCGAGGAACCGCAGCAGCGACCTCACGATCTCGTCGTAGTCCTCCCTTGTCACCTCACCGACACACGGGCCGCTGCACTTCTCGATGTGGAAGAGGAGGCACGGCTTACCCATCCGCTCGTGCGTTCGGAACTTGGAGTCGGTGCAGGTCCGGGCGGGAAAGGTCCGCAGCAGCAGTTCCAGCGTTTCGCGGATGGCGCCCGTATGGCCGTACGGCCCGAAGTACCTGACGCCGCGCCTGCGCTTTCCACGGGTGATCATCGGCCGCGGCCACTCATCTCCGACGGTGACTGCGAGGAACGGATAGGACTTGTCGTCCTTCAGGTCGACGTTGAAGCGCGGCCGGTGCTCCTGGATGAGGTTGAACTCCAGCATTAGGGCTTCGAGCTCGTTGGAGACCTGGATCCACTCCACGGTCGTTGCCTCGTCGACCATCTGGGCCGTCCGGCTGGCCATCGACTCGCGCCGCCCGAAATAGCTGCCAACACGGTTCCTGAGGCTCTTGGCCTTACCCACGTACAGGACGCGTCCTTCGGCATCACGAAACTGATAGGAACCCGGCGCATCAGGCACGGTGCCTGCCGCTGGACGTTCGACCATCGACAGAGGGTACGGCCCGCCCGGCCCGCGTGTAACGGTCGGGTCAGGTGAGCATCCCGGCCAGGAACTGGCCGGTGTAGCTCTCCGGCACCTCAGCGACCTGCTCCGGAGTGCCGACGGCGATGATTGCGCCACCACCGGCGCCGCCCTCCGGACCCAGGTCCACCAACCAGTCAGCGGTCTTGACGACATCCAGGTTGTGTTCGATCACGATGATGGTGTTGCCGTTGTCCACGAGCCGGTTCAACACGCCCAGCAGCTTGCGGACGTCCTCGAAGTGGAGTCCCGTGGTGGGTTCATCCAGGATGTAGACGGTGTGGCCGGTCGGTCGCCGCGCCAGCTCGCTGGCCAGCTTCACCCGCTGGGCCTCCCCACCCGAGAGGGTGGGCGCCGACTGACCGAGGCGCACATACCCGAGCCCCACGTCCACGAGGGTCTGCATGTGACGGGTGATCGCAGGCTGGTTGTGGAAGAACTCGAGTGCCTCATCGCATGACATGTCCAGCACGTCGGCGATGGTCCGCCCCTTGAAGCGGATGTCGAGTGTGTCCCTGTTGTAGCGCTGCCCCTTGCATACCTCGCAGGCCACGTAGACATCGGGAAGGAAGTGCATCTCGATCCGGATCGTGCCGTCTCCGGCGCACGCCTCACACCGGCCACCCTTCACGTTGAAGCTGAAGCGGCCGGGCTGGTATCCCCTGATCCGGGACTCCTCCGTCTTGGCGAAGAGCTTCCGGACGTGGTCGAAGACACCCGTGTAGGTCGCCGTATTGGAGCGCGGCGTCCGCCCGATCGGCGCCTGGTCGATGTTGATGACCTTGTCGATCGCCTCAGCGCCTTCCAGTGCGGTATGGAGACCCGGCGGCACCTTTGACCGGTACACCTTCTGCATGAGGGCCTTGTGCAGGATCTCGTTCACGAGGGTTGACTTCCCGGAGCCCGAAACTCCGGTCACAGCCACGAAGCACCCCAGCGGGAACTCCACCTGGATGTCCCGGAGGTTGTTCTCACGGGCGCCGCTCACCCGGAGGCTGTCTCCGTCGGCGGGTCGACGGACCTGCGGTACCAGGATTCCACGCTCTCCCGAGAGGTACTGGCCTGTGAGGGAGCGTTTCGACTTCAGGAGGCCTTCCAGGTCTCCTGAGTGGACAATCTCGCCGCCGTGCTCGCCGGCCCCCGGTCCGATGTCGACCACGTGGTCGGCAGCCCGGATGGTCTCCTCGTCGTGCTCCACGACGATCACCGTGTTGCCGAGGTCCCTGAGGCGCTCCAGTGTCTCGATGAGCCGACGGTTGTCCCGCTGGTGGAGGCCGATGGACGGCTCGTCGAGCACGTACAGCACCCCGACGAGGCCGCTGCCGATCTGGGAGGCCAGGCGGATCCGTTGCGCCTCGCCGCCGGCCAGGGTGGCTGCCGAACGCGAGAGGCTGAGATAGTCGAGGCCGACGTCCAGCAGAAATCCCAGCCGGGCGTTCACCTCCTTGAGGATCTGTTCGGCAATGGTCGCCTCCCGATCCGTCAACTCCAGTTCCTTCAGGATCTTGACGGCCTCGGCGATCGAAAGACCGCACACCTCCGAAAGCGAATGTCCGTCGATCGTGACAGCCATCGAGAGAGGGTTGAGTCGTGCTCCACCACAGTCCGGGCAGGCGACCTGGCGCATGTAGCCCTCGATCTGGTCCCGCTGCACGTCCGTTTCGGCGTCCTGGTGGCGACGACGAAGGTACGGCACCACACCCTCGAAGTTGGCCGAATAGACACGGGACCGTCCGAACCGGTTCTTGTACCTGACCTGCACCCGCCCTCCGATTCCACCCCCCATGAGGGTGCGGCGATGCTTGGCTGAGAGCTTGCGCCAGGGCGTCTCGGGATCGATGCCCTGGTCCTCGGCGACAGCTTCGATGAGCCGGGCGAAATAGCGGTTCCGGCCACCTGACCAGGGGGCGATGGCTCCCTCCGAGAGGCTCAGGTCTGGATTGGGAACCACCAGTTCGGGATCCACCTCGAAGACCGATCCGAGGCCGTTGCAGTGGTCGCACGCCCCGTAGGGGCTGTTGAAGGAGAAGTTCCGGGGCGCCAGGTCCTCGAAGGACCTGCCGTCGCTGGGGCGTGAGAGGTGCTGGCTGAACACGATGGTCCGGGGCTCGACCGGCTGGCCGTCCCCATCCACCTCGCCGTCGCCCGGAACGACCTGGATCTCGGCTATGCCCTCGGCGAGCGCCAGGGCCGTCTCCATTGATTCGGTGAGACGACGCTCCAGGCCGTCACGCAGCACCAGGCGATCGACCACCACCTGGATGGTGTGCATCTCGTACCGGGCCAGGTCCACCTCCTGGCCGAGCTCGTGCGGTTCGCCGTCCACGATCGCACGGCTGAAGCCCTGTGTCGCAAGATCCGCCAGGAGCGTGTCGTAGGTGCCCTTGCGCCCACGCACCACCGGCGCAAGCACCTGGAACCGGGTGCCTTCGGGCATCTCGAGTACACGGTCCACGATCTGCTGCGGGGTCTGGCGGACGAGTCGCTCGCCGGTCTCCGGGTCATGCGGCACGCCGATCCGGGCGTAGAGCAGGCGGAGGTAGTCGTAGACCTCCGTGATGGTGCCGACCGTGGAGCGGGGATTACGCGAGGCGCTCTTCTGGTCGATGGAGATGGCCGGCGAGAGGCCGAGGATGAAGTCCACGTCGGGCTTGTCCATCTGCCCGAGGAACTGCCGGGCGTACGCCGAGAGGGACTCCACGTAACGACGCTGGCCCTCCGCGTAGATGGTGTCGAAGGCCAGCGACGACTTCCCGGATCCGGAGATCCCGGTGAACACGATCAGATGGTCACGCGGAAGGTCCAGGTCAACATTCCTGAGGTTGTGCTCGCGCGCACCTTTGACGATCAACCGCTCGGACATCGCCGGCGAGCCTATGCCTGCGCCAGCTGGTGCAACGCTCCGGCGGGGAAAGTCCCTCGAAGGACCCAGTATCCGGACACGAGCATCGTCAGACTGCCTCGGAGAGATCCCGGAGTTCCCGCTCGATTTCCCTGATCTCGTCCCGGAGCCTGGCGGCGTATTCGAACCTGAGGTCGGCTGCGGCCTCCCCCATCTCCTGCTCGAGGGTGGACAGCAGGCGTTGCAGGTCTTCGAGGCCCATCGAGGCAAAGTCCTGCACCAGGCGTTCGGTCCGCTGCCGGCGCCCGGCGGAGGTGGTGGACTTCCCTCCCGGCCGGATCATCTCCAGGATGTCGCTCACCGCCTTGCGGACGGTCTGGGGGTCGATGCCGTGCTCCAGGTTGTAGGCCTCCTGCATGGTCCGGCGACGCATCGTCTCGCCGATGGCCCGCTTCATGGAGGGCGTCACCGAGTCGGCGTACATGATGACCTCCCCGTCCACGTTCCTCGCCGCCCGTCCGATCGTCTGGACCAGAGCGGTCTCGCTTCGGAGGAACCCCTCCTTGTCCGCATCCAGGATCGCCACCAGCGACACCTCGGGAAGGTCGAGACCCTCCCGCAGGAGGTTGATTCCGATCAGGACGTCGAACTCTCCGAGGCGGAGGTCCCTCAGGATCTCGATGCGCTGCACCGTGTCCACGTCGGAGTGCAGGTAACGCACCCGGACCCCCTGTTCGAGCAGGTAGTCGGTCAGGTCCTCGGCCATCTTCTTGGTGAGCGTGGTGACCGGACCCTCTGCTCGGCCTCCACACGCTGGGAGATCATCTCCAGCAGGTCATCGATCTGGCCCTTCGTCGGCCTGACCATCACCTCCGGATCAATGAGCCCCGTGGGTCGGACGATCTGTTCCACCACCCGGCTGCTGGCCTCCAGCTCCCACGGTCCCGGGGTGGCCGAGAGGAACACGACCTGTCCGACCCGACCGGTGAACTCGTCGAATGTGAGCGGCCGGTTGTCGGCCGCCGACGGAAGCCGGAAACCGTGCTCCACGAGGGTCTTCTTGCGGCTCCGGTCACCAGCGTGCTGGCCGCGCAGCTGGGGCACGGCCACGTGCGACTCATCCAGGACGACGAGGAAGTCGTCGGGGAAGTAGTCCAACAGCGTGTACGGGCGCTCTCCGTAGGACCGCCCGTCAAGGTGCATCGAGTAGTTCTCCACGCCGTTGCAGAACCCCACCTCGGCCAGCATCTCCAGGTCGTACTCGGTGCGCATCCGCAGGCGCTGTGCCTCCAGGAGCTTCCCGTCGGCGTCGAACTCCGCCAGGCGTTCTGCCAGCTCGGCCTCGATAGCGAGGATCGCCCGACGAATGTTGGGAGCGTCGGCCATGTAGTGGGTTGCGGGGAACACCACCAGCTCGTCGAGTTGCCGAATGTGGTCGCCGGTGAGTGGGTCCACCTCGGTGATCGCCTCGACGAGGTCGCCGAAGAGCGAGATCCTGAAGGCCGTCTTCTCGTAGGCGGGGTGGATCTCGAGGGTGTCGCCCTTCACCCGGAACCTGCCACGCTCGAGCACCATGTCGTTGCGCTCGTACTGCATGTCGATGAGGCGTCCCAGGGTGGCACGATGGTCCACCTCCTGACCCACCTCGATCACGAGGAGCTGGCCTTCGTAGTGCTCGGGCGAACCGAGGCCATAGATGCATGACACCGATGCGACCACGATCGTGTCCCTGCGGGTCAGGAGCGAGGCGGTGGTTGAGTGCCTCAGCCTGTCGATCTCGTCATTCACCGAGGAGTCCTTCTCGATGAAGGTGTCAGACGTCGGCAGGTACGCCTCAGGCTGGTAGTAGTCGTAGTAGGAGACGAAGTACTCCACCCGGTTATCGGGGAAGAACTCCCTCAGCTCGTTGGCCAGCTGCGCTGCCAGCGCCTTGTTGGGGGCAATCACCAGGGTGGGGCGTTGTACCCGTTCGATAGTCCAGCCGATCGTGGCGCTCTTGCCGCTGCCGGTGATGCCCAGAAGCGTCTGGAACCGTTCGCCGCCGAGGATCCCGTCGCTCAGCTCTTCGATGGCCCTGGGCTGGTCGCCCGCCGGTTGGAAGGGGGCCTCCATCCTGAACGCCTGCCCACGCGACGGACCCACCTTTCCCGTTGATGGCCCGGAGGGGTCACTCGGCAATGTCGGGGTGCCCATCCGGGGATGGTACCCAGCGCCTCCGGGAGCCCCCGTACGCGCTCAGCGGGGTCAGGCGTCCTCGGCCCGGCTGCCGATCCGAGGCACCTCGGCGCCCGGTTCAGGGCGTTGCAGGGTGGCGATCCATTCCCAGGCAAGGTCCACCTGGTGGACGAGGTCATCGAGGGTCCCGCTGTTGTCAACCACCAGGTCGGCACGCTCCAACCGTTGGGAGCGCGACGCCTGCAGCGATATCCGGTTACGCGCATCGGTGGCGGTGAATCCCCTACCGGCCACCAGTCGTTCAACGGCCACCTCGGGGTCCACGTCGACGACGACGATTCCCGCCAGGCCCTTGTGGCCCGATTCGACGAGCAGGGGAATGTCGAGGATGACGGTGGCGTCCGTACCGGACAGCTCTGCGCGCCGCCGGGTCATCTCATCGCCGACGGCCGGGTGGACGATGAGGTTCAGCGCCGTCAACTCGTCAGGGTCCGCAAACACGATGTCGGCAACCGCCTGGCGGTCAAGACCACCGGCGGCGTCGAGGATCCGATCGCCCCACCGCTGGACCATGGCCGCCAGTACCGGCATGCCCTGCATCTGCAGCTCACGGACCATGGCATCAGCGTCCAGCAGGATCGCACCGCGCTCCACCAGCATCGCCGCCACGGTGGATTTGCCCGAGCCGATTCCTCCGGTGAGCCCTATCTCCAACACGCTCAGGGTCGCCCTTTCGACGCCCCGGGCCCGCTCAGACCTCGGTGGTATCCGATTCGGTGGCCTCTACGGACTCAGCGACCTCTTCGGTGGAAACTGCAGCTTCGACCTCTTCGACGGCCTCGACAACCTCTTCCGTGGAAGTGGCGTCCTCAACGACCTCGGCGGCTTCAACGGCCTCAGCGACCTCGGCTGTCTCTTCCGTGGAAGTGGCGTCCTCAGTGGCCTCAGCGGCCGGATCGGCATCGTCGGCTGGCTTCTCCTCGGTGTACATGTCGGCCCAGGCCTCCTGACCTTCCGAGCTCTCGCCACCGATGAAGGCGCCCTCGGCGTCATATGCATGCTCGCCGAAGTGCTCCTGGTACTCCGCCGCCACGATGCCGCCCTCAGCGGCCTGCTTGATCGAGAGGCTGATACGCCGACGCTGGAGGTCCAGATCGATGATCTTCACCCAGAGTTCCTCACCGGGGGTGACGACCTGCTCGGGCAGCTCGACATGGTGGGCGGACATCTCCGAGATGTGCACGAGGCCCTCGATGCCATCCCCAACCTGCACGAATGATCCGAACGGAACCAACTTCGTGACACGGCCGTAGACCAGTTCGCCCACCTGGTGGGCGCCGGCAAATTCCCGCCACGGGTCCTGCTGGGTGGCCTTCAGCGAGAGGCTGATCCGCTCCCTGCTGAGGTCGACCTCAAGTACCTGCACCTCGATCTCGTCATCAACGCTGACGACCGAACCGGGGTGGTCAACGTGCTTCCAGGAGAGCTCCGAGACGTGGATCAGACCGTCCATGCCGCCCAGGTCCACGAAGGCACCGAAGTTGACCACGCTGGACACGATGCCCTTGCGGATCTCGCCCGGACGGAGGTTGTGGAGGAACTCCTCCCTCTTCTCCTTCTGGGTCTCTTCCAACCATGCACGGCGGGACAGCACCACGTTGTTGCGGTTCTTGTCCAGCTCGATGATCTTGGCGTCGATGGTGGTGCCGATGAAGGGCTGCAGGTCACGGACGCGTCGCAGGTCGACGAGAGATGCGGGAAGGAAGCCCCGCAGGCCGATGTCCACGATGAGGCCACCCTTGACGACCTCGATGACGGTTCCGGAGACGATCCCGTCGCCCTGCTGGATCTCCTCGATCCGGCCCCAGGCACGCTCGTACTGGGCACGCTTCTTGGAGAGGACCAGACGACCGTCCTTGTCCTCGCGCTGCAGCACAACGGCTTCGATGCGCTCACCGAGGGTCACGATCTCGCTGGGATCCACGCCGTTGCGGATCGACAGCTCACGCGGCGGGATCACACCCTCCGACTTGTAGCCGATATCGAGGAGTACCTCGTCCTTGTCGACCCGGACGACCGTGCCCTCTACGAGCTGGCCGTTCTCGACGTCGACCATGGTGGCCGAGTAGGCCTCCTCCAGGGTCAGCGAACCGAGGTCATTCTCGGTGATCGAGCGGGGGATGTACTCGCCATCCTCGTTGAACGTCCCCATTGGCGGGGATTCGAGGATGGCTGCGGTCAAAATGGTGTCGGGCACGTGTTCTTCTCGTCGGATGGGAGTAGGTGGACAGGGACGTCCGGACGCAGGGGGATCCCACTTTTCGGACCCGGAGAGCCTACCGGCGGACCCCTGCTACAACGCCCGGCCGCGCCAACGGGGAACACGACCCGCTACCGCTGTCCGCAGGCTTGAAGCGGGGTCGGTCATGTCCGTCTGCGGCCCAGGACCAGGAACTCCGGATGTTCCAGGTCGGGAGGGCGATGTGCGTAGTCCCCCGGCCGTACGGAATAGATGTCCGTCACATCCAGTCCGGCCCGATCGCACAGGAGGCGCAGTTCACGCGGGGTGAAGCAGGTCGTCCAGAGGTCTGTCTCCACCTCGGCGCCAGTCAGGTCTCGCAGCACCGTCTTCTCCAGGTTCACGCCGGTGCCGGCATCAAACGTGTCGCCGTCCTCGAGGAACCGAACCTGGAAGTAGGCGGAGAAGGCGCTTAGGGCCACTCCCCCGCCCTTACGCGTCGCCGCCACGATCCGCTCCAGGATCGCTCCGTCCGGGTCCAGCACCGCCCGGTCCGATCCCGGACCGCCGGCCAGACCGAAAGCCCCCTGGCACAGCGAGATGACGGCGTCGAACTCCGAGTCGAACTCCATCAGGCGGGCATCTCCCACGATGAAGACAGCCCCCTCCGGGGCTCCCTCACGGGCCAGATCGATGAAGGTGGAGGAGATGTCAACGCCGACGACCTGGAATCCCCGACCGGCCAGCTCCAGGGCGTGCCGGCCCGGGCCGCACCCGACGTCCAGGATCCGCTGGCCTTCGGTGAGTCCCAGTGCGGCCACGATGGCGTCGACCTCCGACACGGTGCCGTAGGTGAACGAATAGCGCAGGTACGCCCCGCCCAGATGGTCCGCCACCGCCTCGAACCAGTGGCTGCCGTCTCCTTCAGGCATGGCGGCGTTGCTCAACCCTTTGCGTCAGCCCAGGTGGCTCCCACGGCCACCTCCACGGCCAGCTCCACCCGGAGCTCGTAGGCGCCCGTCATCACAGACCGGACCATCGCCTCCACTTCGGAGAGCTCGTCGGGCGGCACCTCCAGGATCACCTCGTCGTGCACCTGCAGGACCAGGATCGATCCAGACCCGGAATCACGCAGCGACCGGTCGATTCGGATCAGCGCCACCTTGAACACGTCGGCCGCAAGGCCCTGGATGCCGGCATTCATCGCCTGGCGTTCCGCAGCCAGCCTCACGTTGTAATTGGACGACGACAGCTCGGGTATCCGCCGGCGTCGACCGAAGAGGGTCTCCGTGTAGCCCTTCTGGCGTGCCTCGGCCACGGTCCGGTCCATGTAGGCCCGTATCGCCGGAAATGCCGTGAAGTAGGACTCCAGGATCTCGGCCGCCTCCTCCACCGGCGAGCCGAGGCGCTGGGCCAGCCCGTAGGCCTCCATGCCGTAGGCCAGTCCATAGGCGACCATCTTCGCCCGGTTCCGCAGCTCCTTGGTCACCTCCGACGGGTCGATACCCCATGTGCGCGACGCCACAGCGGTGTGCACGTCATCGCCAGCCTCGAAGGCGGCTATGAGGCCCGGGTCGTCGGCAAGGTGGGCAATGCAGCGCAACTCGATCTGGTTGTAGTCAGCCACCAGCAGGGACATGCCGTCAGTGGGGACGAAGGCACGCCGGAAGGCACGCCCGGCCTCTGTCCGGACCGGGATGTTGTGGAGGTTCGGGGCATCAGAGCTGAGACGTCCGGTACGGGCCACCATCTGGTTAAAGGTGGCGCGGATGCGCTCACCGGGCCCCACCGCCGCCAGCAGGCCCTCCCCATAGGTGGAACGGAGCTTCTCGACCTCGCGATACGCCAGAAGGTGCCCGACAACGGGGTGGTCTTCCCGGAGTCGTTCGAGCGTTGCCGCATCGGTCGAGTACCCCGTCTTCGTCTTCTTGCCGGGAGTGAGGCCCAGCTTCACGAAGAGCACCTCGCGGAGTTGCGGCGTTGAGTTCACGTTGAACTCCTCCCCGGCGGCCTCGTGCACCAGCCCACGGAGCCGCTCGCAGTCCGATGTCAGGCTGTCGCGTAGGCGTGTCAGCTCAGCGCGGTCCACGCCGATGCCCAGCTCCTCCATCCGCGCCAGAACTCCGATGAGTGGCACCTCGAGGGTGGCGTTGAGGTCATGCAGGCCCTGGGCCTCGAGGCCCTCTTCCAGAGGTGCCAGGAGGTTGAATGCCGCCGCCGCCCGTGCACCCGCCTCGGAAGCCGGATCCGATATCTCCCCGGAGAGGTCCAGTTGTCCGTCCGGAGCGCCGACGTCACCCAACCGACGACCGTCGTGCCTCTCCAGCAGGGTTCCGAGGTCGTAGCCGGCCTCGGCAGGATCCAACAGGTACGCAGCCACTGCCGTGTCCATGGTGAGTGCCACCTCACCAATGCCCATGCGCCCGAGGGCACGCAGAGTGGGCTTGGCGTCGTGGGCAACCACACCGGGACCATCGGGCCCCAGCAGGACACTGACCACATCGGCCGTCTCGGCCAGCAGGTCCTGGTCAATCCACCAGGCACGCTCCCCGTCGGAGAACGCAATGCCGCCACCCATACAGGGGCCGATCCCGTCCTTCGGGGGGGCCGCCACAGTGGCCATGCCGAACGTGGAACCCGAAAGCTCCTGTATGGCCGCCACGACCCCAGCCCGATCGGCGCACCGCTCCACGACGACCTCCAGATCGCCGACAGGCGAGCCGGGGGCATCGGCCGTTCCAGCGAAGTCGACGCCCAGGAGTGGGCCCAGGTTGTCCCTTGCACGACTCAACTCGAGCACCTCGAGGAGCCCCCCGGCGCGCTCCAAGTCGACCGGCCGCCGTGCCATGTCGTCCACCCCGAGCCCGAGGGGCACATCGCGTACGAGGACCATCATCTCCTCGTTCAGGCGGGCCAGGGACTCGTTCTCCCGCAGGTTCTGACCCAGCTTCGGCGTCTGCTCCGAGGCTGCGGCAAATACGCCATCCAGCCCGCCGTAGGCGCTGATGAGCTTCGCCGCAGTCTTCTCCCCGACGCCGGGAACACCGGGAAGGTTGTCTGAAGGGTCACCCCGAAGGGCCGCAAAGGCCACGTAGTCCGCCGGACACACACCCGTGCGTTCCAGGATGCCGGCCTCGTCATAGAGGGCGTAATCCGACACACCCCGCTTGTTGTAGAGCACCCGGATATGCGGATCCTCCACCAGTTGGTAGCTGTCGCGGTCACCGGTGACGATGGTGACGTCGCGGCCGGAATCGGCAGCGACCGTGGCGAGGGTGGCGATCACATCGTCGGCTTCGAAGCCATCGGCTCCCACCGCCACGAACCCGAGGGAATCCACGAGTTCTTCCACCAGGTCCAGCTGCTGGTAGAGGCTGTCCTCCTGTCGCTCCCGGTTGGCCTTGTAGGAGGGCAGCCGCTCGTGGCGGAACGTTCCACCGGGTCGGTCAAATGCCACCACCACGCCATCGGGCTGGTGCTCGCGTAGGAGAGTGACGAGCATCTGGGTGAACCCGAAGACGGCGTTCGTCTCCTGGCCTGACCGGGTGACCATTTCGCGCGAGATGGCGAAGAAGGCCCGGTAGGTGAGGGAGTTGCCGTCGAGGATCAGAAGGCCGGACACCGGCCGGACCATACCGCGGGCCCTGCAACGAGCACCGCTGCCCGACGTCGGACCGTCGTGCGCTACGCGTCAGGGACGAAGGCCGTCGGAGAGAACCGCCCGGGCCACGTCGGCCATGGTCTGGCGACCCGACATCGCCTTGGTCTGGATGAAGCGGAAGGCATCCCCCTCGCTCAGCCCGGCCTCGTCGATCAGCACCCCTTTGGCCCGGTCCAGCACCTTCCTGGCCTCGAGGCGATCAGCCATGGTCCGGGCCTGGTCGGTCAGCGCCCGCATCTCGCGATGACGCACCCTGGCGATCTCCACGGCCGGTACCAGTTCGGACCGGCTGAAGGGCTTGACCAGGTACGCCAGTGCCCCCGCCTCGATGGCCCGGTCGATGAGATTCCGTTGACTGAAGGCGGTCAGGATCACGACGGCGGTGTCGTAGGACGCTGCGATGCGTCGGGCGGCCTCGATGCCGTCCAGCCCCGGCATCTTCACGTCCAGGATGACCACGTCGGGATCCAACTCGCCGACGAGTTCGACGGCTCGGTCGCCACGACCCGTATCGCCGACCACCTCGTAGCCCTCGTCCTCGAGGGTCTCCTTCAGGTCCAGGCGGATGATGGCCTCGTCCTCGGCGAGGACAACCCTCACCCTGCCGTCCCTCATCCCGGGGCCGGCATCCTCGCCAATGGGTCCGAGCGAGTCAGCCATCTCTTGTCAGACGGTCCAGGAGGTCATCCTGGGTGGCCTCCAACCGCTGGATTTCCGCTATCAGCTGGTCCCTGTGGCGCGCCATGGTCGTGGCATGGCGCTCAGCGCCACGGTGTTCCCGCTCCGAGATGGCCGTCTCCGAGACCAGCGACCTGACCCGTGCGTCGCCGGCATCCGCTGCGAAGTGGGCCAGCTGCTCCTCGGCCACCGCAAGGTCGTCGCGGAGGCGCGTCAGGCGGCTGCCGAGCGCCGTGAGCCGTCGTTCCACTACCGGTCGTGCCATGGGACGCACAAGTGTACGGCAACCCGATCACCGGTCCCGGTGAGGCTCCGCGTCACACACCAGATGCCCATTCGATCGTCTCGTGCCCGGGGCGGGACTTGAACCCGCATGACCTTTCGGCCAGAGGATTTTGAATCCTCCGCGTCTGCCAATTCCGCCACCCGGGCGACATCCCGAGCCTACCGGTAGGTGGTTATCCACCTCCCGTAGCCTCAGGCACCCGGGAAGTCATCCACCGACGCTCCCATCGGTGCCGCCCATGGGCCACAATGTGGACCGCAATCCAGCTCGCAGGCCCAGACGCGACCACGGCCGCACCAGGACCGCCCCAGGAGACCCCCGATGATCGCCTTCATGTACTCAGGTCAGGGCTCACAGCAGCCCGGCATGGGCACCCCGTGGTCCGACCACCCCTCCTGGGAGCTGGTCGCCGAAGCTTCAGAGGCCGCCGGGCGCGATGTCGCACACCTCCTTCTGGACGCCGACGCCGACGAGCTTCGCTCCACGCGCAACGCCCAGTTGGCCACCTTCGTGACGAGCATGGTCATCCTCGATGCGGTGGCCCGTCTGGGCATCGATGCGGCCGGCCACGCCGGGCACAGCCTGGGCGAGTACAGCGCCCTGACCGCCGCCGGTGCACTCGACTTCTCCGATGCGGTGGCCCTGGTCGTCGAACGCGGCGAGGCAATGCAGGTGGCTGTCGAGGACCCGGTCGGAACCATGGCGGCCGTTCTGGGCCTGGACGACAGTGGTGTCGAGGAAGCCTGTGCAGAGGTCGATGGTCCCGTATGGGTGGCCAACTACAACGCCCCGGGACAGGTGGTCATCGCCGGCGCTCCCGATGCCGTTTCCATCGCAGGCGATGCCGCCAAGGCCCGCGGAGCGAAGCGGGTTGCGGGCCTGGAGGTCTCCGGTGCCTTCCACACGCCCTTCATGTCGCCGGCAAGGGATCGCCTGGGCGAGGCCATCGACCGGACCGAGTTGCGCGCACCCGACGGTGTCGTGGTGGCCAACGTGGATGGCGGCATCCATTCCAGCCCGGCCACATGGCGGGCATTGATGAACGCACAGCTCTGCAGCCCCGTCCGCTGGTCACAGACACTCCAGACCCTGGCCGACGAGGGCTTCACCACCTTCGTGGAGCTGGGCCCGGGCAGCGTCCTGACGGGACTCGTGAAACGGACCCTGAAGGGGGCACAGCGCCTCACGGTGAACACCCCCGGCGACCTCGACACGCTGCTCGACGCCCTGGCAGCACCGCCAGACGAGGACAGAGGATCCCCCGAGGGAGAACACCTCTTCGCCACGGACCGGATGGTCGTGAGCCCGTGTGCAGGCCTATTCACGCCGGTACCGGGGCTCGAACCCGGCCACCAGGTGGATGCCGGGGCGCTCCTCGGCCACATCGGCGCCGAGGAGGTCCACTCCCCATTTGCCGGCGAGCTCATGGGATGGCTGGCGGTGGAGACCGAGAGGGTCAGTTCCTCCAAGCCGATCGCCTGGCTGCGGGCCACCTGACAGATGACGACGAACCCCGGGAGCATGAGATGAGCCGAGTAGTACTGGTGACCGGCGGCAACCGGGGAATCGGACTGGCCTGTGCGCTGGCCTTCGCCGCTGACGGCCACCGTGTGGCCGTGACGTGCCGGGGCGAAGCACCAGCCGAACTGGTCGACGCCGGGATCCTGGCCGTTCCCTGTGACGTGACTGACTCCGCAACCGTGGACACCGCCTTCGCCACCATCGAGGAGAAGCTCGGCCCGGTCGAGATCCTCGTCGCCAACGCCGGAATCACCCGGGACGGTCTGGTGCTGCGCATGTCCGACGGTGACTTCACGGACGTGATCGACGCCAACCTGACCGGAGCATTCCGGGTGACCCGTCGGGCTGTCAGGGGGATGATGAAGGCCCGGTGGGGTCGAATCATCCTCGTCTCGTCCATAGCCGGGAGGGTCGGCCAGACCGGTCAGGCCAACTACGCCGCATCCAAGGCGGGTCTCGTGGGTCTGGGCCGCTCCCTGGCCAAGGAGTTCGCCAGCCGGAACGTGACGGTCAACGTGGTGGCCCCCGGACCGATCCTCACCGACATGCTCGCAGCCCTACCCGACGACCAGCAGGCCGCCTACGCCGAAGCGGTGCCCCTTGGTCGCCTCGGGCAGGCCGAAGAGGTGGCGGCCGCCATCGAGACCATGGCGGTCCGGGGCGCGCCGGCCATCGGCTGTGCCGCTGCGCTGGGCCTGGCGCGGGTGGCTGCCGTGAGCGAGGCCGAAGACCTGGAGGCTCTCGAGCAGGA
>JAAZXC010000048.1 GCA_014240365.1 Acidimicrobiales bacterium
CCCGATCCTGGGTGTCCTGCACGGCACGGCGGGCCTGGACGGGCCGACGGCCGCCATGGAGGACCTGGCAGCCGACCACCGGGTCATCGCCCCGTGCCTGCCCGGGTTCGGTTCCACCCCGGATGAACCGTCACTCCGATCGATCCACGACTGGGTCGTGGCCCTCTCGGAGATCTCCGACGCCGCGGGCATCACAGGGGCACCGTGGTTGGCTTCCTCCATCTCGGCGATGCTGGCCCTGGAGTTGGCGGCCATACGGCCAGAGGCGTTCGCCTCACTGGTGGCCGTGGGCCCGACCGGGCTATGGGATGCGGATGATCCAGGCACGGACCTGTATGCCGTGTCGCTTGGAGAGCAGGCCAGCCTGCTGGCCCAGAACACCTCCACGCTGGGCGTGCTGGCCGGCGATCCCGATGGGCTGGACGGCGATGAGTTGATCGAGGTGGGTGTGTCGCGCTACATCCGTCGCCGTACCGCCGCTTCGCTGGTCTGGCCTCTACCCGACCACGGACTGGCCGGACGGCTCCATCGCGTGTCGGCACCGGTGACCCTCGTCTGGGGTGCCGACGATCGCCTCGTGCCCCCGTCATACGGCGAGCGCTTCGCTGGTCTCCTCCCGGAGGCGACCCTGGCGGCACCCATTGCCGGGGCCGCCCACCTGGCCGAACTGGATGCACCGGCTGAGGTGGCCGCGATCGTGCGGCTTCGTGCCCCTGCGGGGGCCTGAGACTCCACCGCCGTCGGGGACTGCCATTCTGAGGTCCGCTCGGTCTCGTGGTGCGCCTGGCCCGTGACGGCATGGGCGTTCAGTCGAAGGTGATCACGGATCGCACGGTGGCGCCGGCGCGGAGTTCGGCGTAGCCGTCGTTCACCTCGTCGAGTGTGATGTGTGCCGAGACCAGCCGATCCAGCTCCAGGCGCCCCTCCAGGTAGTGGCGCACCAGCAGGGGCATCTCCACCTTGAAGTTGCTGTTGCCCATGAAGAGTCCTCGTACGCCCTTGGCCTGGAGGACCATTGCCGCACCGGAGAGCTCCATGGTGCTGGTGGCCGGGGGAACCCCGACCAGATAGGCGGTGCGGCCCGGTCGGATCATGGCCAGGGCCTGTTCGGCGGTTGCGGTCAGCCCGATGGCCTCGAAGGCGGCATCTACCCCACCACCGGTGAGCCGCAGGACCACCTCCACCGGGTCCTCCCTCGATGCGTCGACGACCTCGGTGGCTCCGAACCCGCGGGCCATCTCCAGCTTGTCGGCGTTCAGGTCGACGGCGATTATCCGACCGGCGCCGGCCAGGCGACAGCCCTGCACGATGTTCAGGCCGATGCCGCCACAGCCGATAACGGCAACGGTCTCGCCGGGACGGATCCGGGCGCCGTTGGTGGCCGAACCAACACCGGTTATCACCGCGCAACCGATGAGGGCGGCCACGTCGAACGGCACGTCCGGGTCCACGGCCACCACCCCGTTCTCATGGACCAGCATTTTTTCGGCAAAGGCGCCGAGGCCGGCCATCTGGAGGACGGGTCGGTCGCCCAGTGCCAGACGGGGGGTCTCGGCAGGACCGCGGCCGAGGCTGTGGCGATTCGGGCAGATCCAGATCCGACCGGCGAGACACTCGTTGCACAGCCCGCAGAACTGGGTGAGGCAGGTGATGACGTGGTCACCCGGGCGCAAGGCTGTCACGTCGGGGCCGACCGCCTCGACGATTCCGGAGGCCTCGTGGCCCAGCGCGGCAGGTAGCGAGGGAAGCGGGAGGAGCCCCTCGATCACGTGGAGGTCGCTGTGGCAGAGGCCGGAGGCCTTCGTGTGTATGAGTACCTCGCGCCCGATGGGCGAGGCGATCTCGAGGTCCTCGATCACGAGTTCGCCGGGTGCTTCGTGGAGGACTGCAGCGCGCATGGTTGGCTCCCTGAGCTTCAGGTCGGGTGTCTTGTGCCGAGGTTAGCCGACTGGCTAACCAGGCGTCAGGCCCGGCTAGGGTCGAACCGATGAGTCCGCTCGAGATCCTCGTCGTCGTCGTAGCTGTCGTCGCCGGTTCAATGGTCCAGGCCACCGCCGGCGTCGGCATCACCCTCGTTGCCGCTCCCGTCCTGTTGGCCGTAGATCCTGCGTTCGTCCCGCTGCCCCTGATCCTGGGCGGAGCCGTGGTCGGCATCCGCAACGTGACCATGGAATTCGCAGGTTTCGATGCCCATCGTTGGAGGCGCTGCCTGCTCGGCGCCCCGGTCGGTCTGGTGCTGGGCGAGCTTGCCCTGGCCAACCTGTCCGAACGGGGGCTGACGGCAGCCATTGGCCTGCTGGTGGTGATCTCCGTCGGCGCGATGGCGTCGGGATGGCAACCCCGCCGACGATCCTGGACATCGGTTCTGGCTGGGCTGCTGGTGGCGCTCTCCCTGCGGGTCGCCGCCCTCCCGGGCCCGCCGTACGCGATCCTCCACCACGACGATCCACCGGAGGTGCTGCGCCCGAACATCTCCGCGCTGGTACTCGTGCTGAGCGGCACGATCTCCATCAGGCTGCTGGTCGGCGGTGAGGTGACCGGGGCTGATCTGGGTCGCGTTGTCCTCGTTATGGGATCGGCCCTCGTCGGGTTGCTGCTGGCTCCACCGCTCCGACGGTGGGTGGATTCGGGATGGTTCCGACCGGCGTTGCTCTCCGTCTGCGGGCTGGGTGGCCTGGCCACAGCCCTCGGAGCGATCCTGTGAGCAGAGGGAGAAGGGGAGGACCGGAATGGTGACGACGAGGATCTGCGAGCAGTTGGGATGTGCCAACCCGGTATTCGGGTTCTCAATGGAGCTCGAGGTGGCCATTGCCGTGTCGCGCTCCGGCGGAGTCGGCATCTGGGGGTGCACCCGCCGTACGCCCGAGGAGATCGAGTCGGGTGTTAGTCACATGAAGGCCGAGTTGGGCGACCTGCCATGGGGAGTGGACCTGGTCATTCCCGCCGGCATGCCTGAGAGCGATGACCGGGCTGCCATCGAGGCGACCCTCCCCGCCGAGCACGTGGCGTTCGTCGACGCAATGCGGGAGCGCCACGGTGTGCCCGACGACGGCCTGCCGGGGATGCGGTCCCGATTCGTGCGGAGCGAGGAGACGGCGCGTGATCAGTTGGCGGTGGTCATGGACCACCAGATGCCGGTCCTGGCCCTGGGCGTTGGTTCACCCACCTGGGCCGTCGAGCAGGCGCACGAACGAGGATCGCTGATCGTCAGCCTGGTGGGTCGACCTGCCCATGCCGAGTCGGCCATCCGTGCCGGTGCCGACATCCTGGTGGCCCAGGGCACCGACTCGGGAGGCCATACGGGGCCAATCGGCACTTTCACCCTTGTGCCGCTGGTTGTCGAGGTGGCCGGTGGTCGACCGGTCCTGGCTGCCGGTGGGGTGGCCACAGGCCGACACATCGCAGCATCGTTGGCGCTCGGCGCCGACGGCGTCTGGATAGGTACGGCGTTCCTGGCATCCAGGGAGGCGGCACCCGAACCCGTGCTACTAGAGAAGCTCCTGGCCGCGGGCGTGACGGACACGGTCATCAGCCGTTCGGTCAGCGGGAAGACCTTCCGCATGCTGCGGTCGGCATGGAGCGACGAATGGGCAGCCGATGGTGCTCCTGAACCGCTGAAGATGCCCCACCAGGACATCCTCATAGGCGACCTCCTGGGACAGGTACTGCGCCACCAGGTGGCACCACTCGTACACGAGGGTGCCGGTCAGGGCGTGGCCCACCTGGTGGCCCAGGAGTCGGTGGCGACGATCATGGATCGCCTGGTGGCCGAGGCCGAAAGGGTGCTGGGAAGCCTCGGAGGCTGACCGGGTCCGGTCGGTGGTCCGACCCTGCCACTCCTTCGAAGATCGTTCGGAGGATCAGCTGTCGAAGATCGGGCGCCCATCACCGACGGTCTTGAGCAGGTGGCGGGCCAGGTTCCGCTGACGGATCTGGGTGGTGCCCTCGTAGATCGAGAGCGCCCGGACGTCGCGCCAGAGGCGTCCCACCGGATGGTCGCCGGCTATCTTAGCCATATGGCTAAGATAGCCGCCACCGGCCCGTGGAACCCCGGGCCTCCCACCGCCACCGAGGACATGATGACAGATTCACGATCAGACGATCAGCCGGATGTCCTCCTCTCAGTCGACGACGGTGTGGCGACCATCGTCCTGAACCGGCCGGCCCGGAAGAACGCCATAACCGGACCCATGATGGACCTGCTGGCTGATGTATTCCGCCAGGTGTCAACCCGCGACGACGTCGGCGCAGTGCTATTCCATGGTGCGGACGGGGGTTTCTGCTCCGGCCTCGACCTCGGGGAATACAACGCCGATCCGCCACCGGACTGGCTTCCCACCTCACTCGATTCCCTCGTGGCCGCCCATCGGGCCATCTACGACTGCCCTGTGCCGGTGGTCGGGGCACTCGAACGGTTCGCGATCAACGGTGGTGCCGCATTCGCGCTGGCCTGCGACCTCCTGGTGGCCGGTGAGACCGCGTTCCTGCAGGTGGGCGAGGTTCGACAGGGACTGGCGGCACCCATGAACCTGGCGTGGTTGCTGGCTCGCCGGCCGGCATCGGTGGCCGAGCAACTGACCCTCACCGGTCGTCGGTTCACAGGCCCCGACCTTCACCGCCTCGGAGTCGCCCTGGACGTGCTCGCAGATGATGGCGTGCTGGACGCCGCCCGGGTACTTGCCACGGAGATCGCCTCGTACCCGCGGGCCGGGGCCAGGGCGATCAAGGCCACCACCCGGGCGCTCTACGAGGGCGCCGGTCCCGCTGGCGACAGTGACTGGTTCGACCTCGCCCAGTCCGGGAACCCGCTGCCAGTGGGTGGTTCGGTTCGACCGCGGCGGGCCGGATGAACGCTTCGACGGCTGTCGAGGCCTCCACTTCGCGCGATGCCCTCATCGATGCGGCGATAGTCCTCATGTCGCGACGCTCGCCCTCGACCATCTCCGGTCGTGACCTGGCTGCCGAGGCCGGGGTCAACTACGGGCTCGTCCACTACTACTTCGAGTCGGCCAGGGATCTCATGGCCGAGGCCCGGCGGCTGCACGGGGCCTGGATCGTCGACAACCTGATGGCGGGTGGCACCCGCCCGGTGGACTCGGAGTCGGCCCTGGAGGATCGTCGGATCTTCGGCTTCACAGCCCACGTTGCCCTCGAGGGCGGGTTCTGGGATGCGGACGAGCCCCGCCCGGCACTCGATGCGCTGCTGGACCTCGTCCGGGGATCCGATCCCGATGGTGATCCGGTCCACCACCGTGCGACGGTCGCTGCCGTCACGCTGCTCCTCCTGGGCTGGCCGATCTTCGTGGAGCACAACGCCCGTGGACTTGGCCTGGATCCCGAGGCAGATGGTGAGGCGATTAGGTCGCGGTTCCTCGGTGTACTGCGGAGCCTCTACTCCTCTGTCGGCATGGAGGCATAGGGGTGGCCGCTGATGGTGTGGCCCCCCGGGGATCCGCCGAGGTGCGCGAGGCGCTCATCGCCGCAGCGGCCCGCCTCCTGGGGGCTGCCCCCCCGGACCGGATATCAGGGCGCGCCCTTGCCGAGGAGGCCGGCGTCAACTACGGGCTGGTCCATCACTACTTCGGGGGCAAGGACGCGGTCCTGCGCGAGGGGTTCACACGACTCGCCGAGGCGTATGCGGGCGGACCGGACGACGGTTCATGGGTGGTGACCGATCCGTTCTCGATGCGGCACAGACCCGACTACCTGAGGGCGCTGGCCTTCGCCTCACTCTCCGGCGAAATAGACGAGGTGCACGTCAGTAACCCGACTATCGAAGCGGCCCTGGACCGGGCACGGGGAGCCCGTGATTCGGTGGACGAGACCACGGTCAGGATCGACGTGGGGATAGCCACGGTCTTCCACCTCAGCCGCTGTCTCTTCGAGAACGTCGTGGATCCGTGGATCGGACACGACGATCCGGAGATGTCGAAGGCGGTCGAGGAGCGGTTCGTCCTGATCCTGCGGGCGCTCACGCTCGGGATGGATCCCGGGGCCGCGGCCGGCGGTCGGCGCGACCGGCCCGGCGATGTGGCCGGATCCGCCTGATTCAGCTGTTCTTCGGTACCTGGCTGAAAGGGAGGCCCCGGTCCGGCGCCGGTTCGCGGGGGAGCCCGAGCACGCGTTCTCCCAGTGTGTTCTTCTGCACCTCGTCGGTTCCGCCTCCAAGTGAGTGGGCCGTGGAGTCGCAGATTCCGTAGGCCCAGTGGGAGCCGGCGGCACCCAGGAAGTCGCCGGGTTCGGTGGCGCCCATGGGGTCACCCAGCCAGGCTGCGCCACCCGGGAAGGCCAGGCCCGACGTGACATGGGAGGCGTCGCGTCCCTGGCGGCTTCGCCACAGCTTCGCTATGGACGGGTGGAGGTCCTGGCGTTGGTTCACCCACTGGATGATCCGGGTGCCTGTGACCAGGCGGGCGAGGTCCTGACGGACCAGCGGGTCGGTGGTGCGCCCTGTGGATCGTGCCAGGTCGATGATGCGGTCGGTTGGAATCGGCTGGCGCCCTCCGCCGGCTCCAATGGAGGAGCGTTCGTGGGCCAGTAGGGCCACCGCCAGTCGCCAGCCGTCGCCCTCCTCGCCGACCACCCAGTCGGCGGGTATCCGGGCGCCGTCCATGAAGATCTCGTTGAAGTGCGCCACGCCGGTCATCTGGTTCAGGGCGCGGACCTCGACGGCGGGTTGGCGCATGGGGAGGACCAGCATTGAGATGCCGGCGTGCTTCGGGACGTCCCAGTCGGTGCGTGCCAGCAGGATGCCGTAGTCGGCGTCGGCGGCTCCGGTAGTCCAGACCTTCTGCCCGGTGACCACCCACTCGTCACCGTCGCGGACGGCCCGGGTGGTGAGGCCTGCAAGGTCGGACCCGGCGCCGGGCTCCGAGTAGAGCTGGCACCAGACATCGTCTCCCCGCAGGCCGGAGGCCAGGAACCGCGCCCGCAGGTCGTCGCTGCCGTGGTCCCGGATGGTGGGTAGGCACATGTCCAGGCCGATCCCGAAGCCAGGCGCCCGGTCGTCGGACTTCCGTCGGGCCGCCTCGACCCGGAACGCCCTCGCGTACCGGTTGTCCAGGCCGCGGCCCCCGTTCTCGACGGGGTAGTCAATGGCTCCCAGCCCGGCGTCGAAGCGTGCAGCCAGGTATGCGCGCCCGCGCTCCAGGGTGGATTCTCCGGAGGCGTGGGACGTCAGTTCGTGGACCTGGTCCAGGAACCCCCGGACCTCGGCCCGGAACTCCTCCAGACCTGGCGGTGGTTCGTCGACGACTAGTGGTTCTCCCATGCTGAGTCATCTTAGCCAATCGGCTAACATCACTCCAGCTCAATGCCCAAGCCCTGAGACGGAGTGTCCATGACCGCCATTCCCCGCCCCACACCGCCCTATGCCGGCACCATCGGTCGCCTCACAGCGGACTGCGAGCCGAGCCGGATGGAGATCGGGGGCGCGCCCGACGGCGCACCCAACGTGGTGATCGTGCTCCTTGACGACGTGGGCTTCGGCTCGTTCTCCACCTTCGGCGGACCGGTCCCGGCGCCGGCCCTGGAGCGGGTTGCAGCCGACGGCCTGCGGTTCAACCAGTTCCACACCACGGCCATCTGTGCCCCGACGCGGGCCTCCCTGCTGACCGGTCGCAACCACCACACGGTGCACATGGGGAGGATCACCGAGGCCGCCAACAGCTTCCCGGCCTACGACTCGGTCATTCCCAGGGAGGCGGCAACGATCGCCGAGGTACTTCGCCAGAACGGCTACGCAACCGGCATGTTCGGGAAGGGCCATCTCACGCCGCAGTGGGAGCTGGGTCCGGCGGGACCGTTCGACCGTTGGCCCACCGGTCTCGGGTTCGACCGTTTCTACGGGTTCCCCGGGGCTGAGACCTCCCAGTTCGAGCCCGACCTCTACGACCAGACCAGACCGATCGCGCCCTACCTGGGGCGCGACGACTACCACCTCACAGAGGACATGGCCGATCGGGCCATCGAGTGGATGGGCCAGGTCCGGGCACACCGACCGGACAAGCCCTTCCTCTGCTACTTCGCCCCGGGTGCGGTCCACACGCCACTGCACGTCCCCGATGCCTGGCTGGACCGGTTCAGGGGGTTCTTCGACGAGGGTTGGGATGACCTCAGGCAGTCCATCTTTGAGCGGCAACTGGAGCTGGGGGTGATCCCGTCGGACACGGTCAACACGCCGCGCCCCGATGAGATCCCGTCGTGGGACGAGTATCCGGAGCGCTACAAGCCGGTGGCCCGCCGCCTCATGGAGGTGTTCGCAGCCTTCCTGGCCCACACGGACGCCCAGGTGGCTCGCCTCATCGAAGCCATCGAGGCGATGGACGAATGGGAGAACACCCTGTTCGTCTACATCACGGGGGACAACGGGGCCTCGGGAGAGGGGCGCATTCACGGAACCTGGTCATTGCCGGCGCTCCAGAACGGTGCCGAAGAGGATCCGGAGTTCCTCCTCGAGCACATCGACGACTTCGGGACGGTACGCAGTGAGTGCCACTACAACGTCGGTTGGGCGTGGGCCCTGGACGCACCGTTCCAGTGGATGAAGCAGGTCGCCTCCCACTTCGGAGGTACCCGTAACGGCCTGGCCATCTCGTGGCCCCGTCGGATCACCGACGCCGGTGGGCTGCGTACCCAGTTCCACCATGTCATCGATCTGGCACCGACCATCCTGGAGGCGGTCGGCATCAAGGCACCGACATGGGTGAACGGAATCCAGCAGATGCCTATCGAGGGCACCTCCATGGCCTATTCGTTCGGCGATCCCGACGCGGCCAGCGAACGTCGCACCCAGTACTTCGAGATGATGGGCAACCGGGGCATCTACCACGACGGCTTCATGGCTTCCTGCTTCCATGGAAGGGTGCCCTGGGTGCGCTTCGGGTCTGCGCCGTTCGACGGGCCGCAGGAGAACTGGGAGCTCTACGACATCCGGGAGGACTTCTCCCAGAGCAACGACCTGGCTGCCGACCGGCCCGAACTGCTGGCTGAGATGCGAGATCTGTTCGAGTCCGAATGCCTGCGAAACGGCGTGTACCCGCTGCGCGACGCCGCTATGGACCTGCCTCCGGAGGCCCGGTCACCCACCGCGTTGGCCGGGCTGACCCGGATGACCTACACGACGGCTCATGTGCGGATGCCCGAGAGGTCCGTGCTGAACCTCAAGAACCGCTCGTACCTGATCTGGGCCGACCTGGAGGTGCCCGCGGATGGAGCCGAGGGTGTCATCGTGTGTCAGGGGGGCAGCTTCAACGGCTGGTCGATCTACCTGGACGGCGGTGTCCCGACCTGGCACTACAACCTCTACGGTCACGAGCGGACGACCGTGGCCGGAGACCTGGCCCTGCCTCCCGGTCGTCACGAGGTCCGCCTGTTGTTCGATTACGACGGGGGCTTCGGTGCCGGCGGTACCGCCACCCTGGCCGTGGACGGGGTGGTCGTGGATTCGGGTCGCCTGGAGCGGAGCGTCCCCGTGGGGTTCTCCATGGGCGGCGAGACGTTCGACGTCGGGACGGACACCGGATCACCGGTGGGCCCGTACCCCCACGAGTTCGCGTGTACGGCGAGCATCCACGGGGTCACCATCGAGTTGTTGGGCGAGGTCAGCGATGCGACTCGTGAGGCGGTAGCCGTCGGAATGCTCCATGCCGAGGCGGTCACCCAGTAGCGACAGTCCGCCTGCCGGGGCTGGCTGGCGCGTGGTTCAGCCGAACGTGACCGGAAGGATCCGCGGGCCACGAACCTGGCCGCCGGCCCAGGTCACGGCATCCGGGTCGGTCAGCGTGAACTCGGGGATGCGCTCGAACCAGGTCCTGAGCGCAACGTCCATCTCCATGCGTGCCAGGTTCGACCCGGCGCACCGGTGGATGCCGATGCCGAAGGCGACGTGCCGGTTCCGCTGGCGGTCGAGCTGCACCTCGTGTGCATCCTCGAAGTGGTCGGGGTCGTGGTTGGCGCCTGGGAAGTTCATGAGGATCTTGTCGCCCATCTTGAACTCCACCCCGCCGTACTCGACGTCCTCGGCGGCGTTGCGGGCCATCGTGACCGGGGCGTAGAACCGGAGCAGTTCCTCGATGGCTGTTCCCCACAGGTCGTCGTCGGCGTCGACCATGCGTCGCCGGTCGTCGTCGTGTCCTGCAAAGTGCCACAGCGCCGAGCCGATGGAACTCCAGGTGGTGTCGATCCCGGCCACGAGCTGCAGGTTGCACATGCCGATGACGACCTCGTCAGGCAGGAACTCGCCGTCCACCTCGGTCTGGCAGAGAGCTGTGATGAGGTCGTCCTTCGGGTTGGCCCGACGGTCGGCCACCTCAGCGGCGAAGAAACTACGGATGATGTCGCGGTACTTGGCCCTCAGCTCGGGCTGCTGGAGCCCGAGCTCGAGCACGCCACGCACCCACTCGATGAAATCGTCAACCATCCCGGCATCGACGCCCAGCTTGTGGGCGATGATGCGCGGGGGAATCTGCTGGGCGTAGTCCACGGCGGCATCACAGCCGCCCTTGTCGATGAAGCCGTCGATGAGGTTGTGGCAGAGCTGCTGGGTGTACTCGGTCTGTGGGGCAATGGTCTTCGGCGTGAAGTGTGGAAGCAGCGCCCGTCGGGTCCAGTTCTGTTCGGGCGGGTCGGCGCTGATGGGGGCCGCGGCGTTGTAGCCGGAGCCGTCCTCCTTGGCGAGTTCCTGGGGCATGTCGATGACGAGGGGGGACTTGGACGAAAGGACGGGGACCATCTTGGCCATGGCCTGCAGGTCGTCGTACTTCGTGGGTAGCCACGAGCCGCCGTAGCGCTCGGTGTGGGCAATGGGGCAGGTGTCGCGCAGCTCGGCCCATGCCGAGAACGGATCCTTCAGGTACTCCGGGTCGAACATGTCGTAGTCGGTGGCCAGGTCGGACACCGGGCAGCGCTCGGGGATCGACGCGGCCACAGCCTCGGCTGCCGGGTCGCTGTGGGTGTCTGTGGTGTCGGTCATCGTCTACTCCTCGATGGTGATGGCGAACTCGGGGCAGTTGTCCATGATCAGTCTGGCCTTGTCCTCCAGCCCGGCCGGAACCTCGCCGCCGTTCAACTCGAAGGCGTTGCCGAGGTCATCGACGTCGACCAGTTCGGGTGCCAGCGAGTAGCAGCGGCTGTGCCCCTCGCACTTCTCAGCGTCCACCTTTATCTTCATTGGAACTCCCCACAGTCCGTCCAGCAGAGGCCTTAGCCATCTGGCTAATATATGAGAACACCCTAGCGCGTCAACCTGTAAGTGGATAATCGGCGTTATCGACGGTCCGGAGACATCAATGCCCAGCAACCTTCTCAGCGCCACAGGTTTCACGCCGGACTCGGTCGCAGTGTCGTCTGCCGACGGTTCCTACACCTGGGCCGGCCTCGAGAGTCGCGCCAGACGGTTTGCAGCATGCCTCGCCGCTGAGGGCCTGTCCGCTGGCGATCGCTGGGCCCTCCTGGCCCGGAACCGGATCGAGTGGACGCCTATGATTCTGGGCAACCTTCGCGCCGGCACCCTGTACGTCCCATGCAACTGGCACCTCAACGTCGACGAGGTGGCATACCAGCTCGCCGATTCCGCCTGCCATCTACTGGTCGTGGACGCCGCCGACGAGGAGGTCGGCCGGGAAGCCGCCGCCGTGGCTGGGGTGACCCGGATCATCGTGCTGGACACGACATTCGAAGCCTGGTTGGACGCCCAGGCGGACGTGGAACCACCCGAGGGACCAGCCGGATCGGTCCGCAACTACACCTCCGGAACCACGGGCCGGCCCAAGGGGGTGCAACGGTCCGACCAGACCGGCGACGCCCGGTCGGTCCTCACCGGGTTCTCGGCCAACTGGGGTCGGTTCTACGAGTTCCCCGAACACGGCACGCACCTGGTGGCCAGCCCCATGTACCACGCCCTCCCGACTGCATTCCACAACGCTGCACTCGGCCTCGGCCAGTCGATCCACTACCTGGGCCGGTTCGACCCGGAGGAGTTCCTGACCACCGTCGAACGGTTGCAGGCCACTACGGCTGCCATCGTCCCAACGCACGTCGTCAGGCTGGCCAAGGAGGTCGAGACCCTGGAGGGCCGCCACGACCTGTCCAGCCTGGTGTCGGTGGTCCACGGCGGAGCACCCTGTCCACGCTGGGCCAAGGAGGTACTGCTGGACTGGTGGGGACCGGTGGTCTACGAGATGTTCGGCTCCTCGGAGGGGACCGGCCCGCTCCGGGTGACGCCCCGGGAGTGGAAGGACCGGCCCGGGACAGTTGGCCTGCCGGCGCCGCACCTACGAGTGGCGGCCTTCGACGACGCCGGCACCCGCCTCGCCGACGGGACCACCGGGAACCTCTACTTCCAGCGCGACGACGGCCAACCGGAGTACGTCGGGGCGCCGGACAAGACGGCGGCCAACCGCCTCCCCGGTGGCTGGTTCACCGTTGGGGACATTGGATGGGTGGACGGTGATGGCTACGTGTTCCTCTCCGACCGCAAGATCGACATGATCATCTCCGGCGGCGTGAATATCTATCCGGCCGAGATCGAGGCCGCCCTGATTGGCCACCCGGCGGTCTCGGACTGCGCCGTGTTCGGCATCCCTGACGACGAGTGGGGCGAACAGGTCAAGGCTGCCGTCCAGTTCGAGGCTGGGACTTCGGCCACCGACGAGGAGTTGATCGCCTGGTGCCTGGAGAAACTGGCAGGGTTCAAATGTCCGAGGTCCATCGACGTGCATGTGGAACTGCCACGCGAGGCGACCGGCAAACTGAAGAAGCGCTACCTGCGCGACATCTACTGGGAGGGCCGTGAACGTGCCATCTGAACCGACTCGAACCGACGGATCGGCAGGTGGGGAGGCAGCCCAGCCCGAGGTGCTCGCCGCTATCGACGGTGGGGTCCTGACGCTCACCCTGAACCGCCCGGAAGCGTTGAACGCCATCACCCCCACGATGCTGGCGACCCTCGGCGACCTGCTGCTCGAGGCCTCTGAGGACGATTCTGTCCGGGTCGTCGTCCTGACCGGCAGCGGTCGGGCATTCAGCGCCGGGGTCGACCTCCTGGCCCTCGGTGGTCGGGAGCTCACCAACGGCATCGTGGGAGACATCCTGGACGTCCCGGCACGGCGGGTCACCGGGCTCCTGTCAACGATGCCCAAGCCGACCGTTGCCAGGGTCAACGGCCACTGCTTCACCGGCGCCCTTGAACTGGTCCTCTCCTGCGACCTGGCGGTTGTGGTCGCAGAGGCGAAGCTGGGAGACACCCACGCCAAGTTCGGCCTACGGCCCACCTGGGGCCTCAGCCAGCGGCTTCCCCGCCTGATAGGCATCGCCGCCGCCAGGGAACTCTCCTACACGGCGCGGGTCTTCAGCGGCGCCGAGGCGGCCGAGATAGGTCTCGTGACCAGGTCCGTGCCGGCCACTGAGCTTGATGATGCCGTCGACGGGCTGGTCCGCGCCATTCTGGCGAACAGCCCCGGCTCCCTAGCCGCCTACAAGGACCTCTACCGCGAGGCACTTGAGCTTTCCCTGAGCGATGGGCTGGCGTACGAAGCCGGTGCCGTCTACCAGATCGCCGATACCGCCGACCGCCTCTCCGGCTTCGGTTCCTGACCCGGCGCTCAGCCCATTGGCAGGTTGATCGACTTCGACTCCACGAACTCGGCCAGCCCGTAGCGGCCCAGCTCGCGTCCGTTGCCGGACTTCTTGTAGCCGCCGAATGGGGCGTCGGTGTTCAGGAAGGCGCCGTTCATGTCGACCTGTCCGGTCCGGAGCCGCTTTGCGACCTCCAGGGCCTTGTCGGTGTCGGTACCCCATACGCCGCCAGCCAGGCCGTACTCGGTGTCGTTGGCAAGGGCGACGGCATCGTCCACGTCGGTGTAGCCGATGATCGAGAGCACCGGTCCGAAGATCTCCTCGCGGGCAATGGTCATCGAGTTCGAGACGTTGGCGAACACGGTGGGCTTGACGTAGTAGCCCGCGTCCAGCCCGTCGGGCTTGCCGGTGCCGCCGGCGACGAGTGTGGCGCCCTCGTCGATACCGGTCTGGATGTAGCCCTGGACCCGCTCCCACTGGGCCGCGGACACGAGCGGGCCGAGGCGGCTGCCGTCATCGTCGGCTGGGCCGACGGAGTAGCCGGCGGCGGCCTCCGCTGCGAGTGCCGCCACCTCGTCCATCTTGTCGGCCGGTACCAGCAGGCGGGTGAGCGCCGAGCAGGTCTGGCCCGAGTTGAGGTAGCACGCACCCACCGCTGCGGGGATGGCGGCTGAAAGGTCCGCATCCTCGAGGATGATGTTGGCCGATTTGCCGCCCAACTCCTGGTGGACCCGCGTGACGTTCACGGCTGCCACCTCGGCGACCCTGGTTCCCGCCCTGGTCGAGCCGGTGAACGACACCATGTCGACGTCGGGGTGTGCGGCGATCGCCTCACCGACCACAGGGCCGACGCCTGAGACCAGGTTGAACACGCCGGGCGGGAAGCCCAGGTCGTCGATGATCTCGGCCAGCAGGAAGGCGCTCAGCGGTGCCACCTCGCTGGGCTTCAGTACCACGGTGCAGCCCACGGCCAGGGCAGGCGCGACCTTTGCCATCACCTGGTGCAGCGGGAAGTTCCAAGGTGTTATGCACCCCACCACGCCCACGGGCTCACGGGTCACAAGCGTGCGGTTGATCGTCTCCTCGAATGCGAAATCCCGGGCCGTGGCTGGTACGCCGCCGGTCGTCGCTGTCGGCATCCCGGCCTGGATCATGGTGGACATGCCGCGGGGCATCCCCATCTCGTCGGAGATGAGCGTGCCGATCTCCCCCATGCGGGCACCCAACTGGCCGGCCAGACCCTCGATCAGGGCGAGACGGTCCTCCAGCGGCGTGGCCGCCCAACCATCGAAGGCAGAGCGTGCAGCGGCCACCGCTGCGTCCACGTCGACGGCCGTGCCAGCCGGCACCGAGCCGATGACCTCCTCGTTGGACGGGTTGATGACGTCGATGCTTCCATCGCCGTCGGAGGCGACCCACTGGCCGTCAATGTAGATCTGGTCACGCTTCTGCATGGATTTAGCCCTCTCCGTCGCCCCTCGGGGCCGGGTAGTTCACACTGGTTGGGAAGATCATGCGCCACGCCGGGCCGGGTTGCCAACGGGAGCACCGACCCGCCAACCCGACAGGTCCGATTCTCCCGATCGTGGACTGATCGTTCCGGTGGCCCGCTGGTTGCCGGCTTCAGTCCAGGAGGACTTCTGTGAAGGCGGCGAAGCGGTCGTCGCTGATGCCCAGAGCGTCCCGCCGAAACGCCTCCCACGAACCCCAGTCGTCGTGGACGGCGTCGAATGCGGCCTTCAGGAACAGCCTGTCGCAGTTCAGTAGCGCACGTGATGCCTCCAGACGGGCCTCGGGAACCTCGTCGGGTCCGACGCCCAGACTCTCCGCGATGCGTAGCCGGATTTCAGCCTCCCGGTCGGCGATCCAGTCACGGCGCACGGCGTTGGACAGCATGTAGTCGTCAAGGACCGTCTGCTCGTCGACATCCAGAATTCGGAGCAGCACTCCGGCCACGAACCCGGTCCGGTCCTTGCCGGCCGTGCAGTTGAAGAGCAACGGGTGGCGCCCGGGATCGGTTGCAGCCTCGAACACGGGCCGGTAGCGGTCCAGCCGGTCGGTCACGTTGCCCCTGAAGTAGCCCGCTATGTGGTCGGGTCCGAGTGGTTCGGCATCCGGGTCGAGCACTGAACTGGCCAGCACCGCGAACTCGTTGTCGTCGCTGGACACCGAAAGGTTGACGACCTCGACACCCGCTATCGCTGGGTGTGGTCGGGCGGCGACCTCGGTCGGGCGACGCAGGTCCACGATGGTCCGGATGCCCAGCGAGTCGAGGACGTCACGGTCTGGCCCGGCCAGGTCGCACAGGTGTCCGCTTCGGAACAGGAGGCCCGTACGGACCCGTCGACCCTCAATGGTCGTCAGGCCACCCAGGTCACGGAGGTTGGCGCCCGCCACGAGCACACGCCGGTCGGAGATCGGATCGCCGTGCATGGCCACCGAAGGTAGACGGTGCGGGAACCGGACCCGGGTTCAGGCGGCGATCCCGCCGTACGCCAGCATGGTGATGCCGATCGTGGGATCGTCACCGAGGCGCGCCAGGCCGATGATGGCCATGACCACGGCGAACACCGTTCCGGAGCGGGTGAGGGTGCCGGCGTCTTGACCGGGAGGCGAAAGGCCCGCCTTGTGGGCGGGCCGCCGGTGGTGGTCGGGACCGGCGTCGATCCGGTGACCTTCCGCTTTTCAGGCGGACGCTCTGCCAACTGAGCTACCCGACCGCGTCCCACCTGTTCCGAAGAGCCGGCGAGATTGGCGGTCCTGACGGGATTTGAACCCGCGACCTCCGGCTTGACAGGCCGGCGTGCACTCCAAACTGCACCACAGGACCAGGCTGTTCCGGCCGAGGCCGTACCATCCTTCACACCCCCAACCTTAGGGGAGTGGAACCGTAGCCTAGGGGTGTGTAACAGCGTTTGGGCCTGGCGCCCTAGCGGATGGTGCTCTCCGCCTACACGCTCGAGGCCAGGTACGCATCGGGCCCCAACGGAAGATGAGGGCCATGGTGTTCGACGCGACGATGGTCGGTAAAGGTTCGCTCTCTCATTCGACGGCGAAGCGCCAATGGAAGTAGTGAAAATCTGAATTCAGTGGTGACGCGCTCGCTCCTCGCAGGTTCGGTTGTCTCTCAAGGCCCGAACCCACCGAGGCGACGCGTGAGCGTTGAGGAGATTCATGAGGAGGCTCGGAGAGGGCACTGATTGCCAGGAACGACCGACGGACCTACCCGGAATCACTCATGGGAACCCGAGGAGTCCCGGATCTCATACCCGCATGCG
>JAAZXC010000049.1 GCA_014240365.1 Acidimicrobiales bacterium
CACGTCGAGATGGTCGGGACGGCAGCCGGCCTCTTTGACGAGGTGGTGGTGGCGGTCCTGGACACGTCCACGAACACGACGTGTCGGGCGCCGCGCGAGAGGGCCTCGATGCCCAGGGCACCCGTGCCGGCGAACAGGTCCAGGACCGTGGCGTCCACCAGCGCCGAGCGACTGTGCAGGGCATTGAACATGGACTCCCGTACCCGGTCGCCGGTCGGGCGTATGTCGCTCCCGGAGGGCGACATCAGTCGACGACCTCGGGCTGTTCCGGATACGACTCGCATCACCCCAGTATGGAGGCCCGGAGCCGGTGGCGAACTACGGTCACGGGATGCGGGCCCCGGAACAGATCATCTGCGTCGACTGTGGTGGAACCTGCCACCTCCTGCCCCACCCCGAGACGGAGTTCCAGCCCGGCGACCCGGTCGCCTACCGCTGCTCCGACTGCATGGACCGCTGGGACATCGTGATGCCCGACGAGGACGACGGCCGCGGCGACATGCCGCCGGAAGGCGCCTGACCGGTCCCGATCACCGGGGATCGCGCCACATGAGCGGCACCGTCGGCCCGCCCAGGATCGTGACCTCGCTGGTCACGCTGAATCCGTGGCGCTCGTAGAGAGGTACGTTCGCAGGGTCGCTCGACTCGAGGTACGCACCGTGGCCGGTGGCATCGCAGCGCCGCGTCACCTCCGAGATGCACGCCGAGGCCAGGCCCCTGCCCCGGGCTGAAACCGCGGTGCCGACGAAGGCCAGGTACCAGTGGGGTGTCAACGGGTGGGCCTCCATCATCGGCGCCAGCGGGGCCAGACGCTCGACCGCCCACTCCTCGCCCAGCAGGGCCATGTTGGCCGCACCCACGGCGGCGAAGTCGGGCCCGGGTCCACCGGGTTCGGCTGGTGGCACCCATACCGCAGCGCAGCTCCGACCATCAGCGGCGTCGGCCGGAACGACCACCTCGTCGAACCCCCGGCCACCGGCCAGCCGGTTGGCGAAGAATGCAGCCAGCAGCGAGGGACGACGTGCCGGGTCCTCGAACAGGAAGGAGAGGGCGGGGTCCGTGGCGAACGCCTCGGCCAGGGTCGCCACCACCCCCGGAATGTCGGAGTCTCCGGCCACCTGAACCTCGGTCATGGACGTAATGCCTAGCCCGTCCGCTGCACCCGTCACGACTTCAGGAGGAAGTCCGATTCATCGTCGGCCAGGAAGAGCGAAACCTCATCGGCCAGCTCGGGATGATCCGCCATGCCGTCGCCCTCGCCGACCATGAGTAGCGCCTCGGCCCGTGCAGCCTCCACCCACTCACGGTCGCGCCGTAGCGATGCCAGCCGCAGGTCGTTGCGTCCCTTCTGGCGCTCCCCCATGATCGTTCCCTCGCCCCGCAGGTCCAGGTCCACCTCGGCCAGTTCGAATCCGTCCGTGGTCCTGACCAGCGCCCGGAGGCGCTCCTCGGCTTCAGGCGTCGGCGCCTCACCAACCAGCAGGCACCGGCTGGCCTGGTCCCCGCGTCCCACACGCCCGCGCAGCTGGTGCAACTGTGCGATGCCGAAGCGGGCGGCGTCGAGGATCACCATCGCTGTGGCGTTCGGGACGTCAACCCCCACCTCTATGACCGTGGTCGCCACGAGAACGTCCAGGCCTCCCGACCGGAAGAGACCCATGGTCTCCTCCTTGTCCTCCCGACGCAGGCGCCCGTGGAGCAGCCCGACCCGCAGGCCGGCCAGCTCCCCGGCGCTCAGGCTGGCGAAGGCCTCCTCGGCGGAACGAACCTCGAGGGTGGCGGACTCGTCGATGAGCGGGCACACCACATAGGCCTGCCTGCCGGCCTCCACCTCACCCCGGACAACCGGCCACACGTCGGCGTCATCCTCGTGCCAAGACGTCGCTATGGGGTTGCGCCCCGGTGGCATCTCGTCGAGAACCGACACGTCGAGGTCTCCATAAACGGTCATGGCGGCCGTCCGGGTAATGGGCGTGGCCGTCATGACGAGCACGTCGGGGGCGGTTCCGTCACGGTTCTTGTCGCGCAGGGCAGCCCTCTGCTCGACGCCGAACCGGTGCTGCTCGTCTATGACCACCACACCGAGGGAGCCGAACTCCACGCCCTCCTGGATGAGGGCGTGGGTGCCGATGAGCACGTCCACTCCCCCGGCAAGCAGCTGGCTGCCGATCCGTCGCCGTTCCGCAGCGGAGGTCCGACCGGTCAACAGGTCGACCTTCAGGGGTCGGTGGCCGAGGAGGGTCGCGGGATCCGAGACCGTCATCGAATCCAGCAGCACGGAGATGGTGGTGTGGTGCTGCTCGGCGAGGACCTCCGTTGGAACCATGACTGCCGCCTGGTGTCCTCCCTGCACGGCGGCCAGCATCGTGGCCACGGCCACAACGGTCTTCCCGGAACCGACGTCGCCCTGGAGGAGCCGGTGCATGGGCGCCGGCCGGGCCAGGTCGGCCAGGATCTCGCCCACGACCCGGTCCTGGGCGGCCGTCATCCGGAACCCCAATCCGGAACGGAACCCATCCAGGAGCGCCGTCTCGCCAACGTCATGCGCAATGCCGACCGAGGTGCGCTCCAGGTCCACCTTGCGCTGCACCAGGGCCAGCTGGATACGCAGCAGCTCGTCGAACACGAGGCGGCGACGGGCCTCTCCCATCTCGTGTAGCGACCCGGGTCGGTGGATGGTCCGGTAGGCATCGGACCGCCCCACCAGGCCGTAGCGCTCACGCACCTCGTCGGGCAGCGGATCGGAGAGCCCCCGCACCTTCATGACCCGTCGTAGGGCTTCGGCCACGATGCCGTCGACGTCCCAGCTGTGAAGGCCGGCCGTCTCGGACTGGGGATAGATGGCGACGATCCGACCGGTCCGATCGCCGACGAGGTCCACCACCGGGTTCGTCATCTGGAGGTTGCCCTGGTAGCTGTCCAGCCTGCCGAACACGACGGCCTGCATGCCCACCTTCAACTGGTCGGCGCGCCACGGCTGGTTGAAGAAGGTCAGGCGGAGCTCACCGGTGTCGTCCGATACCCGGGCCTCCACCAGGGAGCGGCGGTTCCGGGTCCGACGCGACGAGACCGTCCCCACCCGCACCAGGACCATCCCCTCGTCACCGACCGACAGTCCGGCAACGGTGGCCTCCCTGGTCCGGTCCAGGTACCGGCGTGGATAGAAGCCGAGCAGGTCCAGGATCGAGTTCACGTCGGCGGCGGCCAGCGCCCGGGCCCGGGCGTCACCGACCCCGTTCAGGTCGGTGACCGGTCGTGCGCCGAGTTCCCTGAGGGTGATGCCACCTTCGCCCACGGCCTGAAGGTACCTCCCGTGGACTCCCGAATCGGTGCTCTCCACAGTTGCGACCGGTCGGTACTACTCCACTCCCAGGAAGTACGGGTAGAGGGGCTGGCCCCCCTCGTGCACCTCCACCTCAACGTCGGGATGCTCAGCCCCCAACCACGACACGATGGCGGCCGTGGTGGCCTCGGCTGCATCCCGGCCGGCTATCAGGGTGACTATCTCGTGCGAGTCGTCCACCATCTGGGCCAGGAGTCCGGTGGCGGCATCAAATGCCGAACCGGCGACCACCCTCACCTTTCCTCCGGTCAGCCCAAGGTGGTCACCCTCCGATATCTCGCCGACGTCGCTGCCGGAATCACGGACGGCGACAGTCACCTCACCGGCCACCACGGCAGCGGCTGCGGCTGCCATTCCGACCAGGTTTCCGTCGGCCGTGCCGCGAGGGTCGTACTCCAGTAGAGAAGCGAACCCCTCGGTGATCCCGCGGGTGGGAACCACCCGGACGGTCTTGGACGTCTGGGCATCGACCTGCTCCGCCACGGCGATGATGTTGCCGTTGTTGGGCAGGATCAGGACCTCGTCGGCCGGGACCACCTCGATGGCCGCAAGCAGATCGGCGGTCGACGGGTTCATGGACTGACCACCGGCCACCACTCTGCGCACCCCGAGGGAGCGGAAGATGTCGCGGATTCCGGAACCGTTTGACACCGCCACCACTGCGCACGCAACGGGCTCGCCCACGTCCTCAGCGTCGGTCGCGATCTGGTCCCGGACCCAGGCCTGTTCCTCCACCTCCTCGTAGAGGTCGGTGACGCGTATGCGGTGGGGCCGACCGACGTCAATGCCGGCCTCTATCGCCGCGCCTATGTCGTCGGTGTGGACATGGCAGTTCCAGACACCGTCGCCGCCCACGACCACGATGGAGTCGCCGAGCGCCGCCCACGCCTCCCGGAAGTCCTGGATCGACCCATCGGGAGCGTCGAGGAAGAACATCACCTCGTACCGGGTTCCTTCCGGGCCGTCGGTCCGGTGGTCGTCGGGCCTCGCAGCACCGACCGTGGCCACCAGCTCGGGTGGATCCGGCAGGGGACGACCGTCGACTGCGGTCAGGACGGCGTCGAGGAAGAGCAGGAAGCCGCTACCACCGGCGTCCACGACGCCGGCATCGGCAAGGACCTGCAGCAGGTCCGGGGTCCGCGCCAGGCTCTCCCCTCCGACAGAGCGGGCCTCGAGGGCGACGGCCAGCAGGTCGGCACCGGTATCGGCGACGACAACTGCGGCATCGGCGGACTCGCGCACCACCGTCAGGATGGTTCCCTCGACAGGCGTCATGACAGCGGCGTAGGCAGCGCTGCTCGCTGCGGCGAGGCCATCGGCGAGGGCCCGCCCGTCCACGGTCTGTGCCTCGGCGAACACGCCGGAGAGGCCGCGCAGGACCTGCGAGAGGATGACGCCGGAGTTGCCTCGGGCGCCCATCAGCGAACCATGCGAGATGGCCGCGGCGACCTCTTCCATACCGGGCGGATCGGCCAGCCCTTCGAGTTCAGCCACAACCGATTCGGCGGTCATGGTCATGTTGGATCCCGTGTCCCCGTCCGGAACCGGGTAGACGTTCAGGAGGTTGAGCGCCTCACGGTGCGTGGTCAACGCTTCCAGGAAGGTGCCCATCAGAGAGCGCAGCGCCATGGCGTCAAGGGATTCCACAATCACGGGGGCCGAGCGTAGTCACCGTCCGCCTGAGCCTCTCGCCCGGCGTCCGCCTACGGTGCTCGCCACACCACTCCTTGCGTTCGATGGTTGGAGTCACCCGCTGGACGGCCGTAACCTTGGAGCGTTCTTCAAGGACCGGTCCGGATGGCCCGACCGGTTGAGTGATCGAGGTGTGTGATGGCAGCAGTCTGTGAAATCTGTGGCAAGAAGCCCTGGTTCGGCAAGTCCCTGAGCCACTCCCATCGGCGCACCAACCGCCGTTGGAACCCGAACATCCAGCGGGTGCGCGCCGTCGTGGGCAAGTCCACGAAGCGGATCAACGTCTGCACCGGATGCATCAAGGCTGGCAAGATCGTCAAGGCCGGTCACTGACCGACCGGTCGAAGGGAAGCCAGCATGCAGGGCGTCATCAAGTCCTACGACCCGGGAACTGGTGACGGCATTGTCATGCGTGAGACCGACTTCGCCGAGTTCGACCTGGCCGAGGGAGCCCTCGACGGCTCGGTCTTCCGGATGCTGCGCCAGGGACAGCGGGTCCTGTTCGTCCTGGATGACGACCAGCGCGCCACCTCCCTGTCGCTGGGCTCCGAGGTCGACATGGGCACCCCCGAGCTGACCTGAGCCGCGGAGATCGTCGGGCACCCGGACCAGCCGGGACCGATTGACCACAGTCACACCTCCCCCGTGTGGCATCGTCGCGTCAGGGCCGATACCAATGGACGGCAATGGCGATGAACGACGAACCCACCACCAACCGAAGGCTCCTCGACTGGGTTGAGGAGTGGGCTGCGATCCTTTCTCCGGACGCCATCCACTGGTGTGACGGCTCGCCGGAGGAGTACGACCTGCTGGCCGCCGAGCTGGTCAACACAGGCACGTTCCAGCGGCTGAACGACGACCTGCGTCCCAACAGCTACCTGGCCCTGTCCGATCCGGACGACGTGGCCCGGGTGGAGGACCGCACCTACATCTCCACCACCAACCCGACTGATGCCGGCCCCACCAACAACTGGCGGGACCCGGCGACGCTCAAGGCCGAGATGCTGGAGCTCTACCGGGGAGCCATGCGCGGCAGGACGATGTTCGTGGTGCCGTTCTCGATGGGCCCGCTGGGCTCACCGATAGCCCACATAGGGGTGCAGCTGACCGACTCGCCGTACGTGGCGGTCAGCATGCGGACCATGACCAGGATGGGAAGCGCCGTCCTGGATGTGCTGGGCGCTGACGACTTCGTTCCGTGCGTGCACTCCGTGGGCGCTCCACTCGAGGTCGGCGAGACGGACGTGGCCTGGCCCTGTGATGCCGACAACAAGTACATCTCGCACTTCCCCGAGACCCGCGAGATCTGGTCCTACGGATCGGGCTACGGCGGAAACGCCCTACTGGGAAAGAAGTGCTTCGCCCTCAGGATCGCCTCGACCATGGCCCGCGATGACGGCTGGCTGGCCGAACACATGCTCATTCTGGGGCTGACCTCACCCGAAGGTGTCAAGACGTACATAGCTGCCGCCTTCCCGTCGGCGTGCGGCAAGACGAACATGGCCATGCTGGTACCGACGCTCAAGGGTTGGAAGGTCGAGACGATCGGCGACGACATCGCCTGGATGAAGTTCGGCGACGACGGCCGCCTCTACGCCATCAACCCGGAAGCCGGGTTCTTCGGCGTCGCACCGGGCACCTCGGTGGCCACCAACGCCAATGCCATGGAGACCATGTGGGGCAACTCCGTGTTCACCAACGTCGCCATGACGCCCGAAGGCGACGTCTGGTGGGAGGGCATGACCGACGAGACGCCCGAGCACCTGACCGACTGGCGCGGCGAGAACTGGACCCCCGCTACGGGCACGCCCGCCGCCCACCCGAACGCCCGGTTCACTACACCCGCCTCGCAATGCCCCTCCATCGCCCCGGAATGGCAGGACCCTGCCGGTGTTCCGATCTCTGCGATCCTGTTCGGTGGACGTCGTGCGACCAACGTGCCGCTGGTGACCGAAGCCCGGGACTGGGACCACGGGGTCTTCCTGGGATCCATCATGAGTTCTGAGAAGACCGCCGCCGCCGCCGGCGCCAGGCCAGGTCCGGTTCGACCCCTTCGCCATGCTCCCGTTCATGGGCTACAACGTGGGCGACTACTTCTCGCACTGGTTGTCGATCGGAGACCGGGCCGAGGCCTCCAGCCTCCCAAAGCTGTTCTGGGTGAACTGGTTCCGCAAGGACACCGCCGGGAACTTCATGTGGCCGGGCTTCGGCGAGAACATCCGGGTACTGAAGTGGGTCGCCGAACGGGTCGCCGGCACGGGATCGGCCACGGACACCCCCATTGGCCTGGTTCCCACGATCGATGCCATCGACCGCGACGGCACCGGCGTGGACGACGAAACGATGGCGCAGTTGCTGTCCGTGAACCCCGCATCATGGGGACACGAGGTGGCGCTCATCAACGAGCACTACGCCATGATCGGTGATCGCCTGCCCAAGCGACTCGACGCCGAGCTGGGCGACCTCGGCCGGCGTCTCGACGACGCCTAGCGGCGACGTCCGATCCGGAAGCCGCCGGTCAGGCGGAGACGAGCATGGCCCGGATGCCGAGGCCCATGAGGAAGAGGCCGGAACAGCCGTAGAGGAGGTGCCAGTGGGCCCGCAGGCTCTGCCGGTAGCTGTAGACGATGCCGACGGTAATGAGGGCCACGAAGCCGTAGAAGAGGTGGAACTGCGGCGGGTCGATCCCCTGTCCGGCGACCAGGCCGACACCCATGGTGACCTGCACGGCAATGGCCACCTGGACCAGTGCCGTGAACCACCACAGCGCCCGTCCCCTGAGTTCAGTCACCTTGTGGGCGCCGAGAGCCCAGATGCCGGCCATGCCGTTGCCGATGACCATCACCCAGGCCATCCCCTCGTGGAGGTCGCGCAGGGAACCGACTACGAAGGTCGTTGAGGTCATCGGGCCATCATGCCAGCAGCAGGTCAGTCCGCTGCGGCCCACCCCGGCGGGGATTCCCGGGATCTACGAACCATTCGGTTCCGAAGGCGCTGGCGAACTGCTCGTCGGGCATGGCCAGGAAAAATGATTCCGGGGCGATCTGGCTGGCGTGGGCTGCGATTGCCGCCCGTTTCCTGCCAATGACGGTCGACACGTCGATGGCATGGGTGATCTCGGCGTCGGGCATGCCGAACGACTCTGATTCGGCCCGATCCCGACGCTGCTCCAGCATTCCATCGTCGCTCCAGGAGTCCTCGTCGGCAAGGGCCGCCTCGATGGAGGTCCGGATGGCGTCCCGGTTCATCGTCACCCAGCGCACCCGGTCGATGTCCGCCGTCTCGGCCCAACGGTGTCCGACCCGATGCACCTGGATGTGATCGGGGTGGCCGTAACCGCCGTCGGGGTCGTAGACGACGAGAACGTCGGGAGCCTCGTCTGCCAAGGTCGATGCCAGATAGGCGGCAGCCTCGTCCACGTCGGCCTGCCAGAAACAGTCCGGATGCCCGTTGGCGTCCTCGCCGACCATGCCGCTGTCGCGGTAGCCGAGGTTCACGAGCCGTTCCACCCCCAGGATTTCAGCCGCCTCGGCCAACTCGGCGACGCGGCGGTCCCCCAGCGACTCGCCGGTGGCGAGCACGCCCGGAACCGGTTCGCCCTCCTCGCCGCTGGTGGCCACCACCAGGACCACCCGGTGGCCCTCATCGGCCATCCGGGCCATGGTGCCACCGGTGGCCAGGGCCTCGTCGTCCGGGTGGGCGTGTAGGAACACCACGGTGGCCACGGCTCAGGCCACAGCGCCGGCGGTCCGCAGGGCGGCGATGTCCTCGGCGCCCAGGCCGGCCTCCGCCAGGATCTCGTCGGTGTGCTGGCCCTCGTGGGGAGGCGGTCGACGGATCTCACCGGGGGTCGCCGAGAGGCGCGGTGCCGGACCCGGCTGCACGATCCCGCCAACCTCCACGAACGTCCCACGGGCCACGTTGTGGGGATGCTCGATGGCCTCAGCCACGGTCAGTACGGGTGCGTAGCAGACGTCGCTCCCCTCCAGCACGGCGTCCCACTCGGCGCGGGTCCTGGTGGCCACGACGGCGGCGATCTTCTCCTTCAGTTCGGGCCACCTGGAACGGTCGTGCTGGGCCGCGAACTCATCGGGATCCAGCCCCAGCTTCTCCACCAGCTCGGCATAGAACTGCGGCTCGATCGACCCGATGGAGATGTACTCGCCGTCCGAGCACTCGTACACGTCGTAGAAGTGGGCACCGGTGTCGAGCATGTTCTCGCCGCGCTTGGACGTGGTGAAGCCCGTGTGGAGCATGCCGTAGAAGAAGCTCATGAGGCTGGCCGCCCCGTCCACCATGGCTGCGTCCACCACCTGGCCCCTGCCGGTGGTCCGAGCCGAGAGCAGGGCACAGACGATTCCGTAGGCGAGGTACATGCCCCCGCCGCCGAAGTCGCCCACCAGGTTCAGCGGTGGCACCGGGCCCGTGTCGCTCCGCCCCATGTGGGCCAGGGCCCCGGCAAGCGAGATGTAGTTGATGTCGTGGCCGGCCGTGTTGGCGTACGGGCCGTCCTGGCCCCAGCCGGTCATGCGCCCGTAGACAATGGCCGGGTTGCGTGCCAGACAGTCCTCGGGACCCAGGCCTAGGCGTTCGGCCACGCCGGGACGGAAGCCCTCGAATACCACGTCGGCATCCTCCACGAGACGCAGCACCAGATCGCGTCCCTCCTCGGACTTGAGGTCCACGCCGATGCTGCGACGACCCCGGGCGTTCACCACGGCCGGTGGCGAGGCCGGGTCGCCTCCGCGTACCGAGCCGGCCCGGTCGATGCGGATGATCTCGGCACCCATGTCGGCCAGCATCATCCCGCAGAACGGGCCCGGACCTATCCCCGCCAACTCGATGACGCGTACCCCGTCAAGTGCTCCCATGACTGCTTCTCCTCCGTTGGACCGTGCGTCCGATCAGGTTCTGGTTCTGTTCTCTGTTCAATCGCCGCCGTCGGCCCGGTGGCAGTGGGTCGCTATGGCGTTGATCAGTTGCGGCCAGGCACCGGGGGCCATGTCGTGGCCCCAGCCCTCCACCATCACCAGATCGGCCCCCGGGATGACCGCAGCAGTCCGCTCGCCCCCGGATGGCGTTATCAGCGTGTCGGCCGTGCCGTGGATGACCGTGGTGGGAACGGTGATCGTGGCGAGGTCGTCCTCACGGTCCCCGTAGGCCAGCACCGCTGAGACCTGACGGTCAAAGGCGTGCCGGGGTTGCACCGAGCGGGCAGCGTAGGCGCCGAAGATCGCACGGGCATGCTCGTCGTCGTGCCAGATGCTGGCCCATATCCGCCTGTCGGACAGCTCCTTGTCGATGGCTGCGGCCGGGTCCGAGGGCGCCGGGGCCATCATCGCCTCGAGGGCGGTACCCGACGGTCGACCGAAGTCCCGGTTGCCCGTGTTGGACGCCATGGAGACCATGGACCTGCAACGACCGGGCTGCTCGACGGCGAAGGTCTGGGCGATCATCCCACCCATCGACAGGCCGACCACGTGGGCGTCGGGCACCCCGAGGTGGTCCAGCAGGCCCACGGCATCGGCCACCTGGTCCGAGAGGGTGTATGCCGATCCCTCCTCCAGGATCGTCGAACATCCACTGTCACGGTGGTCGTACCTGACCACCCGGAAGCCCTCGGCGCCAAGACCATCGCAGAACCCCTCCTCCCAGAGCAGGAGCTGACTCCCCAGACCGTGCATGAGCAGCACCACGGGATCGCCCGGATCCCCGAAGGCCTCATGGCAGAGGTTGATGCCAGACGGCAGTTCGGCGATTTCCACGACCCCATCTTCGGATGCCAGCGCCGGGCTGGCAAACCCGGTGGGGCTAGCGTCGCCGACGTGACGGACATCCACGACCACCGGTTCCGGGACCTTGACCCGATGACCTTCCATGACCTGCTGAGGCTCCGGATTGACGTGTTCGTCGTCGAACAGGAGTGTGCCTACGCCGAGTTGGACGGACGCGACACCGAACCGGACACCCGCCACATCTGGCTGGACGGAACCTCGGGTCCGATGGCCTACCTACGCGTTCTCGTCGAACCCGGAGGCGCGAGCCGCATCGGCCGGGTGGCCACCCTGGCAGCTGCGCGTGGCAACGGCCTGGCAGGCGTGCTGCTGGACCACGTCCATGCCACGACACCGGACCCTCTCGTCATGGATGCCCAGACCTACCTGGTGCCCTGGTACACCTCGATGGGATACCAGCGAAGCGGCCCCGAGTTCATCGAGGACGGCATCGCACACGTGCCGATGACCAGGGAGCCGACAGGCGACTGACCGGACCACCAGACGGCCCGCTGACGCTCAGGCCCAGCCCAGTTCGTCCAGCCGGTCGTCGTCGATGCCGAAATGGTGGGCCACCTCGTGGACGACGGTGACGGCCACCTCGTGGCGGAGTTCGTCGGCGTCACCGCACACCTCGCACAGGGCCAGCCGGTAGACGAGGATCCGGTCGGGCATCACCAGCCCTCCGTAGTCCTCCCGCTGCGTGAGCGGCACACCGTCGTAGAGCCCCAGGAGGTCCGGCGGGTCTCCCCGGTCGGCGGCCAGCACGACCACATTGTCCATTAGGTCGACCAGCTCGTCGGGTAGGCCATCAAGCGCCTCGGCGACCAGACGCTCGAACTCCACGACCCCGACCGGTTCCACGGCCCGATCGTATTGGCACCACCCCCCGACACCCGAATCCCCCACGGGTGCACCACCGAGGCTGTCACGGGCCGTCGCTAGGGTGCGGCCAATGAGCATGGCCAAGCGATCCGAGGATGCAGCACGCAACCCGGGGGGTGATGGCGACCTCTTCGATACCGCCGCAGACAACGCCGATGCCGATGCGCTTCTCCTTGGCCTGAACGAGGAACAGCGCGAAGCGGTGACCACCGGAACCATGCCACTGGCCATCCATGCCGGAGCGGGATCAGGCAAGACCCGGGTCCTCACCCATCGCATCGCCTGGCGTTCCCTGACCGGCGAGATCGACCCCCGCCGGGTCCTGGCACTGACGTTCACGCGCAAGGCGGCATCGGAGATGCGGAGCCGCCTACGACGGATCGGAATGCGCGACCAGGTCGCCGCCGGGACCTTCCACTCGGTTGCCTACGCCCAGCTCCGGACCTGGTGGCGTGAGAACGACAGGAAGGAACCGGAGCTCCTCGTTCGCAAGATGGGCTTCGTCGCCCCCCTGCTTCCACGCGACCACCGGGCCACCGCAGCACTCGATGTGATCGGCGAGATCGAATGGGCCAAGGCACGGCGTATCCGGCCGGGGGCGTATCCGGCCGCTGCCGAGACCGCCGGTCGCACCCCGCCACTCCCTCTTCCCTCCATCGCCAGGATCTTCCAGGACTACGAGGACCTGAAAACGTCGCGCCAGATGGTGGACTTCGACGATCTGCTCGACCTCTGCCGTAGCGCCATGTCCACCGACCGACGCTTCGCTGATGCCCAGCGGTGGCGTTTCCGCCACCTCTTCGTTGACGAGTTCCAGGACGTCAACCCGCTGCAGTTCATGCTCCTCACCTCATGGTTGGACGGTCGACCCGATCTCTGCGTGGTGGGCGATCCGAACCAGGCCATCTACGCCTGGAACGGTGCCGATGCCGACTACCTGAACCGCTTCACCACCCACTTTCCGGGTGCGGCGGTCGTCCGACTGCGACAGAACTACCGGAGCACCCCGCAGGTACTGCGCACGGCTGCCGCAGTCCTGGTCGGTCAGGATCCGATGCTCTCGAACCGGGATCCGGGCCCTGATCCTGTCGTGGAAAGCCACGAGGACCAGGACGCCGAGGCCCGGGGGGTGGTCCGACGGATCCGCGACCTGAAGGGACCGGACGGCCGCTGGTCCGACCACGCCATCCTCGTGCGTACGAACGCCCAGACCGAGACGATGCTGGCGGCCCTGCGCTCGGCGAACGTCCCGTTCCGGACCAGGGCCGGTAGCGGCCTGCTGGACCGGGCCGACGTGAAGGCCCAGCTGAAGGCACTCGGCCGCTCCAACAGCCCGCTGGCGGACCGGATGGCCGACCTCCAGATGGCCGGTGCGTCATCCGACACCGGCGACGACGCTGAGGGGGACACCGGCAGGGAGGCGGCGTTCGCCGAGGTCCGACGCATGGCCGATGAGTACATGGCGTTGGATCCGGGAGGCACCGGGAGGGGGTTCGTGGCGTGGGTCTGGTCCCAGGGACGTGCCATGGCCGACGACTCGACCGAAGCCGTGGAGGTGTCCACCTTCCACGCAGCCAAGGGACTGGAATGGCCGACCGTGCACGTGGCCGGCCTGGAACAGGGCCTGGTGCCCATTGGCCATGCCCGCGACGCCGGCGCCCGTGCCGAGGAACGTCGCCTCCTCTACGTGGCCCTCACACGGGCCGAGGACCGTCTATTCCTGACCTGGGCTGCCCGGCGCTCGTTCGGCTCGCGGTCATCCACACGCACACCGTCCATGTGGCTGCCCGATCTGGAGGCTGCGATAGCCGGGCTGGAACGGCCTCTCGGACGTGCCGAAGGAGCACGACGGGTATCGGCAATGCGTGAGGGGACCACCCGCACCGTTCTGCCCGACCATCCGATCGTGACCGCTCTGCGCGACTACCGCTCCACGGCGGCGCGCGCAGCCGACGTTCCCGCCTACGTGGTGTTCAACGACGCCACCCTGGCCGACCTGATCGCCACGTGGCCTTCGACGATCTCGGAGCTGCTGGGGGTAACGGGCATCGGACCCACCAAGGCGGACCGCCATGGGGCGGCCATCCTCGCCATCCTCGCCGATGGCGACCGCCCGGATCCGCCTCCCACCACACAGGCCCCTCCCGATCCGGCACCTGTCACCGCTGCGTCGTTCGATCCGGATGACGTCGATGGCCCCGGCGGGCCCGTGTACGACGCCCTGAAGGCCTGGAGGTCAGGGGTGGCACGCGAAGCCGGCATCCCCGCCTACAGGGTCTTCAACAACCGGGCCCTGGATGCCCTGGTGGAGTCGCGACCTGCCGACCTGGAAGGGCTGCTGGAGGTCCCCGGGATCGGTCCCCGGACCGTCGAGACCTACGGCGAGGCGATCCTCACGGCAATCACCGGGGCCGGCTGAGCAACGACCTTCTGGTGGCGGTCGTCCAGATCCCGGCCCGGAGAGTGCGCCGACCGCTGGCTGTGGATCAGCCGAGAGCGAAGTCGGCCACCACCGGCGCATGGTCGCTGGGCTTCTCGCCCTTGCGTTCGTTGCGGTCCACGACGACGAATTCGAGTGCAGCGGCAGCCGGCACCGAGGCGTAGACGAGGTCGATCCGCATTCCCATCCGCTTGTAGAACGCTCCACCCCTGTAGTCCCACCAGGAATGCAGGCCGGCAGCGTCGAAGCGCTCGCGGAACACGTCCGTGAAGCCGAGGTCCACCAGTCGTGCCAGGGCGTCACGCTCGGGCGCCGTCACGTGCGTCATCCCCTCGAGGGCAGCGGGCTTCCAGACGTCGCGGTCATCGGGTGCCACGTTGAAGTCGCCCACCACCACCACCGGTTGGGTGGCGGGGTCGGTGTTGGCCACCAGGTCATCGTGAAGTCGGCCCAACCAGTCCAACTTGTAGCGGTAGTGGTCGTGGCCCACCTCGCGGCCGTTCGGTACGTAGCAGCACGCCACGCGCACCCCGGCGCAGGTGGCCCAGATGACCCTTGCGTCCGGATCGGGATCGTCGCGTCCGTCGTCGAAGCCCGGACGAACGTCTGTCAGGCCCACCCGTGAGATCACCGCCACGCCGTTCCAACGGCCTTCGCCGTGGTGGGCCGACTCGTAGCCCAGGGCCGTGAACCGTTCGTGGGGGAACGCCTCATCGGTCATCTTCGTCTCCTGGAGGCAGAGCACGTCGGGTCCGACGGCGTTGATCCATGCCTCGACCCGATCGATCCGGGCCTTCAGGGAGTTGACGTTCCAGGTGACGATGCGCATCACCGGCGAGGGTAGCCCTGCCCGGAGCGCCCGCCGGTTCAGCCCAACCGGATCCCGAGCACCTGCTCCAGGTCTGCAATCGCCCTGGCCGGGTCGCCCACCTTGATGGTGGTCATGCCCATCGCCCTCGCAGGCTTCAGGTTCACACCCAGATCGTCCAGGAACACGCACGCCGAGGGCTCCACGCCCAACCGCTCGCAGGCCAGCGTGTAGAAGGCCGGCTCCGGCTTCCGACAGCCGACCACGCTCGACTCCACCACCACGTCGAACATGTCGACCACCTCCAGCACGGCGCTTCGCCCGCCTTCCTGGTCGGCCAGCGGGGTGATGTTGTTCGTGAGGAGTGCTGTGCGAAACGCCGAACCACAGCGCCTCAGCGCTTCGACCATGGCCGGACGGAGCGTCCCTTCCAGTCCGGCCAGGATCAGAGTGGCATCCACCTCCAGGCCCATGGCGGACGCCTCGGCCTCGAAGAGTCCGCAGAACTCCTCAGTGCCCACCTCCCGCCTCTCGAACCGTGCCCAGGCGTTGGTGTCGGGATTCGTGGAGTTGATGCGCCGGACCGTGTCGATCGGCAGGCCCGCCTCGGCCTCGTAGGCGGCGAAGGCATCAAAGGGACTGGTCAGGATGACCCCACCGAAGTCGAAGAGGACAGCCTCCGGAGCGGGTGATGTGATGCCGGACATCAGCGGAGCGTAGGGACCTGCCGGCCACGGGGCCACGCCGAGACCCCCGGTAGCCTCTGCGCCCATGGCAGCCCAGTTCATCTTCACCATGCGCAACGTCGGACGTTTCCACCCACCCGACCGTGACGTGCTGCGTGACATCACCCTGGCGTTCTATCCGGGAGCCAAGATCGGGGTGCTGGGTGCCAACGGGTCAGGCAAGTCATCGCTGCTTCGGATCATGGCCGGCGTGGATGACGGCTTCACCGGCGAGGCCCGACTCACGGACGGATTCACCGTCGGACTCCTGGAACAGGAACCCACCCTCGACGCCACGACTGACGTGCAGGGCAACGTCATGGCCGGGGTGGGCGCCGTCGCCGGGCTGTTGTCGCGCTACGAGGAGGTCCTGGCCGGCTGGAGCGACCCGGAGGCCGACTACGAGAAGTTGGGATCGGACCAGGCTGATCTCGAGAAGAAGATCGAAGCGGCCGGCGCCTGGGACCTGCAGCGCACCATAGAGATAGCAATGGAGGCCCTCCGCCTACCTCCGGGGGATGCGGACGTCTCGATCCTCTCCGGTGGCGAACGCAGGCGGATAGCCCTCTGCCGACTCCTGTTGTCCCGCCCGGACCTGCTGCTGCTGGACGAGCCCACCAACCACCTCGACGCCGAGTCGGTCGCCTGGCTGGAACGGACCCTGCGCGACTACGATGGGACCGTGGTGGCCATCACCCACGATCGCTACTTCCTGGACAATGTGGCCGGCTGGATCCTGGAACTGGACCGCGGGAAGGGCATCCCCTACGAGGGCAACTACTCGGGATGGCTGGAGCAGAAGCAGGCACGCCTCGTCGCTGAGGACAGGGTCGACTCCGCACGCCAGCGAACCATCCAGCGCGAGCTGGAATGGGTCCGGATGGCACCGAAGGCCCGCCAGTCCAAGGGACGTGCCCGACTCAGCGCCTACGACCGTCTGGTGACAGAAGCGGCCGACACCGAGCGCCGGGCCAGGGACCTGCAGATCGACATTCCCGCCAACCAGCGTCTGGGCGACCAGG
>JAAZXC010000004.1 GCA_014240365.1 Acidimicrobiales bacterium
CGCCGTAGCCGCCGCCTGGATCTACGCCGCCTACGGCGACACTGTCGTCTGGGTAGCTACTGCGATCTCTATGGCGACGCTGCTGGCCATCGGTGCCATACTCACCCGTCCAGAGGACCGGCAGCTGGTCCGCCCCGGGGTTCCATCCGATCCGACCAGGAGACCATTCCAATGACAAGCGCCCTGCTCCACCCGTTCTCCCCACCGGCCATGCCCGAGGGCGACTTCATCGACATCGTCCGCGGCGAGGGCTCGCTCGTCTACGACGCCGCCGGCAAGGACTATGTCGACGCCATGGCCAACCTCTGGCTCTGTCAGGTCGGCCACGGTCGCACCGAGATCATCGACGCTGTCACCTAACAGATGCACAAGTTGGAGGCGTACAACACCTACGCTCCGTTCACCAATGGGCCGGCCTCGCGGGTGGCCGACATGATCGCTGAACGGTCCCCGCACCCCGATGGGAGGGTGTTTCTAGGCTGCTCCGGATCCGAGGCGGTCGACACGGCCCTCAAGATCGCCAGGCTGGTCCAGCAGCGCCGAGGCCAGGGGGGACGCCAGGTAATCGTGAGGCGCACCAACGGCTACCACGGCACCAACTTCGGCGGCACCTCAGCGCAGGGCATCGCCCCCAACCGCGAGGGTTGGGGCGACCTGGTCCCCCACTTCGTGGAGGTACCCCACGATGACCTGGAAGCCGCTGCTTCGATCTTCGCCGACCAGGGCGATCGCATCGCTGCCGTGCTGACCGAGCCGCTCCAGGGCGCAGGAGGCGTGTTCCCGCCGGTGGACGGATACCTGGAGGGCCTGAGGCGCCTCTGCGACGACAACGGGGCACTGCTCATCTTCGACGAGGTGATCTGCGGGTTCGGCCGGACCGGAGAGTGGTTCGGCGCCCAGACCTTCGGCGTCACCCCGGACCTGATCACCTTCGCCAAAGGCGTCACCTCCGGATACCTCCCGTTGTCGGGCGTGATCCTCTCGCGCAGTGTCTCAGAGGAGTTGGAGGAACCCGGTTTCCTGTTGCGCACCGGCTACACCTACTCGGGCCACCAGGCATCGTGCGCTGCCGGCATAGCGAACCTTGAGTTGATGACCGAAGAAGGACTCGATACGCGTGCCATCCACGTGGGCGAACAGCTCCAGGAGGGCCTCCGGGCCCTGCAGTCCGATGGTCTCATCGAGTCCTGGCGGGGGATGGGCGCCGTCTACGCCGCCGAGCTGGGTCGCGACTCCATCCCGGTGCGAAACGAGATCCTGGCCAACGGGGTCATAGTGCGACCCATAGGTACGTGCCTGGCGATCTGCCCACCGCTGGTCATCACCGACGACGAGGTCGGCCGGGTGATCGACACAATGGCGGCGGCCCTGCGATAGGGGCGGGACAGGGCCGTATCCGGCCACCGTTCAGCCGGTTCCCCATGAGAACGTCAGCTTCTCCATCTTCAGGATCGAGAACACCTCGGTCGAGGCCACGCCGTCAATGGAGCGGATCCGGTCGTTGACCAGCGCCAGGAGGGCCGCGTTGTCCTCGCAGAGCACCTCGGCCAGGACGTCGAAGCGACCGGCGGTGATCAGCACGTACTCGGCCTCGACCAGCTCCGCCACCGCCGCGGCGACAACCCTGACGTCGCCGACCACCGTGATGCCGACCATGGCCTGCGTGGTCAGGCCCAGGCTGAGCGGGTCCGTGACGGCCACAATCTGCATGACACCCCGCTCGGTGAGGCGGTTGACCCGCTGGCGAGCTGCTGCCTGCGACAGGCCGACCTTTGGTCCCAGCTCGGCGTACGACATGCGACCATCCACCTGCAGTTCTGAGATGATCGCCCGGTCCACGTCATCGAGCGGGAAGACCTCGCTACGGTCCGCGTCCTTCGCTCCAACCAGCTTGTTCACATGCCCACCTCCGCCATGGCCTCGGTGAGGGCCTGCCGGAGCTTCGAGGTGATCTCGGAGAACTCGTCCGGTCCGGCGATGAGCGGCGGCGAGAGCTGGATGACCGGCTCGCCCCTGTCGTCGGCCCGGCAGATGAGACCCAGTTCCAGCAGCCGGTTCGAGAGGAAGCCCCGCAACAGGTGCTCGCGCTCCTCATCGTTGAACGAAACCCGGTCGGTTCGGTCCTTCACCAGCTCGATGCCGTAGAAGTAGCCGGCACCCCGGATGTCACCGACGATGGGCAGGTCGGCCAGGTCATCCAGGGCTGCACGGAATGCCGACTCGTTGGTCCGAACGTGTTCGAGGACGTTCTCGTCCTCGAAGATCTTCAGGTTGGCCAATGCCACAGCGCAGCTGACCGGGTGGCCGGCGAAGGTGATGCCGTGCAGGAACGACTCGCCGGTACCCACGAAAGGTTCGGCCACCTTGTCGCTCACGAGCATCGCGCCGAGGGGCGCGTAGCCGGAGGTGAGACCCTTGGCGCAGGTGATCATGTCCGGCTGGTAGCCGTAGCGCTCGCACCCGAACATGTACCCGATCCGACCGAAGGCGCAGATCACCTCGTCGGAGACGAGCAGCACGCCGTACCGGTCACAGATCTCGCGCACCCGCGCCCAGTAGCCGGGCGGCGGGGTGAAGCAGCCTCCAGCGTTCTGGACCGGCTCCAGGAAAACAGCGGCGATCGTCTCGGGTCCTTCCCGGAGGATGGCCTCCTCGATCGCGTCGGCGGCATGCAAGGTGCAGTGGGGGTCGTGCTGACAGGTCGGGCACCGGTAGTGGTTGGTCTCGGGCACCTTGACGGCGCCGGGGACCAGCGGTTCGAACACGGTCTTGATGGAGTCCAGGCCTGTGATGGACAGGGCCCCCATGGTGGTGCCGTGGTAGGCGAGGTTGCGGCTGATGACCTTGACGCGGTCGGGCTGGCCCTTCAACTTGAAGTACTGGCGTGCCAGCTTCCACGCCGACTCGACAGCCTCGGAACCGCCGGTGGTGAAGAACACCCGGTTCAGGTCGCCGGGAGCCAGCTCTGCCAGCTTCGCCGCCAGCTCGATGGCCGTCGGGTGGCCGTAGGTCCAGATCGGGAAGTAGCCGAGCGTCGCCGCCTGATCGCCGGCAGCCCGGGCCAGCTCGGGCCGGCCGTGGCCAAGCTGGCTGACGAAGAGGCCCGAAAGGCCGTCGAGGTAACGGTTGCCCTCGGCATCCCAGACGTGACAACCCTGGCCTCGTTCTATGACGCGGGTTCCGTCAATGTCGTTCTTGAGGACCGAGAAGTGGCCCCAGAGATGCCTCTCGGCCAGTTCCGCCAACCGCCTGTGTTCGCTCATCGTCTGTTCTCCACATCGTGTGATCGTGATCGGGCCTGACCGGCTGAAGCCGCCAGGTGCCTCAGGTTCGTCCGCCCGGGAGTGGGGCGGGAGCGCTCCGTGCGCCCCCGCCCCACCGGCCCGGAAGGGAGGGCGGTCCTAGCCGCGTGCCCGTGTCAGGGCATCGGTGAACTCGATCTCGAAGTCACCGGTGTCCCTGATGAACTCAAGACGCTTCATCGTCTCTGCCGACGGGTAGATGATCTGGTTGTCCAGAACCTCCTGGTCGATGAACTCCTCGGCAGCCCCGTTCGGGCTGGCATACCAGTTGAAGTTGGTCAGCTGGGCACCGTTGTGGGCGTCCAGCAGGAAGTTCATGAAGGCGAACGCCGTGCACGGGTGCGGGGCATCAGCCAGGACGGCCATACCGTCCACCCAGATCGTGCCTCCCTCGTCGGGTACGAAGTAGGTGTACTCGCTCTCACCCTCCTCGAAGTCCCACAGGAAGTTGCCGCTGTAGCCGTGGCCGACGATGGTCTCACCGCTGACGACCAACTCGCTGTACTGATCGGAGTCGAACGCCGCGAGGCGACCGACTGCGTCGGCGAGGACCGCCTCGGCCTCAGCCAGCTCGTCGACTGACGTCGAGTTCAACGAGTAGCCCAGATACTTGAGCGCTGCGCCCACGGTCTCCCGTGGATCGTCCAGCAGGGTGATGGCACCGTCCAGCCCGTACTGCTCGGCCAGGTCGGCGTCAAACAGCAGGCCCCAGGTCAGTGGCACGTCACCGGTCACCCCGAGGTCGACACCGACACCGGTGGTTCCCCACTGGTAGGCCGATGTGTACGTGCTGCCCGGATCGAAGGGCGGGTCAGCGAACTTGTCTGCGATGTTGGACCGGTTGGGAACCGCCGCAACCTGAACCGGCTGGATCATCGCCTCTGAGATGAGGATCGAGATCATGTAGTCGGACGGAACAATCATGTCGTAGCCGGATCCGCCGTGCTCCACCTTGGCGAACATCTCCTCGTTGGACGGGTAGAAGTCCTCGATGACCGAGACCCCGAACTCATCCTGGAACGCCGCGATCAGGTCAGGGTCCATGTACTCGGACCAGTTGAAGAACGCCAGATCGCCGTCGGTCTCCCCGAAAGCGCACTGCTTGAAGGCCGAGGCCTCGTCGGCGTCGCTTCCACATCCGACGGCCACGACGCTGATCACCCCCAGCAGGGCTACCGCTCGCATCCACTTCCTCATATCTTTCACCTTTCCTCCCTCCCCGAGCCAGTTGCTCGGGAGAACACCAGCGATGCCAGCACGAGGCTGATCGACGCCGTCAACATCACGACCGACACGGAGTTCACGAGAGGGCTGACGCCCTTTCTCAACATGCCGAACACGTACACGGAGATCGGGGTGGCGCCTACAGCCGCCACGAAGCTGGAGACGACGACGTCATCCAGCGAGATGGTGATCGCCAGGAGGGCACCACCGATCACGCCCGGCATGATCTGCGGAAGCGTGACCCGCCGAAACGCCTGCCACCGGTTTGCATAGAGGTCGGCCGCCGCCTCCTCCATGGAGGCGTCGAGGTTGGCGAGGCGTGCCCGTACGACCACCGAGACAAACGAGATGTTGAAGGCCACATGGCTGAAGACCAGCTTCTCCAGGCCAGACGTGAGGTCTATGCCGGGGATTACGTTGAACCACTCGGCCGTCTCGCCGAAGAACACGAGCATCATCACGGCCATGGTGACGTCGGGAATGATGATCGGGAGGTAGAGAACCGCATCGAAGGCCTTCTGGCCCCACCATCGGAAGCGTTCCAGGGCCAGGGCGCTGGCGGTGCCGAGTACCACGGCTATGACCGTGGAGAAGAGGCATACCTTGACCGACACCCAGATCGACTCCTGGACGTTGTCGTTGTCCAGGAATGCCTCATACCAGCCGAAGGTGAAGCCCTTCCAGTTGCCCACCGCGTTGCTGTCGTTGAACGAGAAGATGAACAGGACCACGATGGGCGCGTAGAAGAAGACGAAGACGAGCAGCGAGTGGCCGCGCAACCACCATCTGGAGAACCCCTGGGGCTCAGCGGTCGACCTGGCGACGCCCTTGTTCACAGGTTCTTCGCTCCGGACCGGAAGTACAGCAGGGTGCCGAGCAGCATCACAGCCAGCACAACAACGGAGACGGCCGCTCCGACCGGGCCGTTCCGAGCGGACAGGAACTGCAGCACGATGTAGCTGCCCAGCAGGCCCTCCTTGTTGCCTCCCAGGATCGCCGGTGTGACATAGGCGCCGAAGCTCGGAATGAACACCAGGATCGAGCCGGCTATCACCCCCGGCTTGGACAATGGCCAGACCACGCGCCGGAATGCACCCCAGCCATTGGCGTAGAGGTCCCGGGCCCCTTCCACGAGGCTCCAGTCGATCCGCTCGATGGCCGCGTACAGGGGCAGGACCATGAACGGCAGGTATCCGTATACCAACCCAAGGATCACCGCGCTGGTGGTGAACAGGATGCGGCCGTCGCTGAGGCCGGTGGCCTGGACCATCTGCGTCACCAGCCCGTCACTGTCCAGCAGGACCCTCCAGGCATATGTACGAATAAGGAAGTTGGACCAGAACGGGATCATGATCCCGATGAGGAGCAGGTTGCGCGTGACAGCGCTGCGCGTGGAGATGAAGTAGGCCAGCGGGTAGGCCAGCAGGATGCAGATGACCGTGGTCAGCGCTGCCACCCAGAGGGACCGCCACGCAACCGTGAGAACGATGTCGTCTCCGAGGCGGGCATAGGCGTTGAGGTTCCAGTCCCGGAGTTCCGTCCGGCCGCTGCGGGTCCGGGTGGCGAACGAGTAGGCGACGACTATCCCCAGGGGGATGACGAAGAAGATCAGCAGGTAGAGGATGGCCGGCAGGCCGAGCAGGAACCCCTGGCGGGCCTTTGCCCGCTCGGCCTGGCGTTCCAGCCCCGGCGTCGCCAAAGGGGATGGATCGTCCACGCCGAGTTCCTCGTCAGGCGGAGCCGTGACGGACATCAGCCGGTTACCACCGCGGCGTATCCGGGTTCGAACGACACCGTTACGTCGTCTCCGACGTCACGCCGGTCCATGGCCAGGGTGGCTGGACAACGGACCTCTAGATGCATCCAGTCGATGCCGATTCCATAGACGATCGCGTTGCCCAGGTAGGTGACCGTCTCCACCCGGCCCTCCAGGTGGTGGAGGCCCGGAGGTGCCTCGCCACGACGATGCACCGTGAGGCGCTCCGGTCTGACGGTCACAGCCACGGCTTCGCCCGATGGCTGATCAGATGGCAGGCGGAGGCGCTGGCCGTTGGCCAGGACCACCTCGTCGGCCGAGGCCACCGTTGCCTCCAGGAAGTTGCTCTGTCCTATGAAGCCGGCCACGAACCGGGTGGTGGGTCGTTCGTAGATGGCCTCCGGTGTGTCCACCTGGAGCAGGCGACCATCGTGCATGACGCCGATCCGGTCGCTCATCGTGACCGCCTCCTCCTGATCGTGGGTCACGTAGACAAAGGTGATCCCGACCTCGCGCTGGAGGTTCTTCAGCTCGTACTGCATCTGCTGGCGGAGCTTCAGGTCCAGAGCACCCAGCGGCTCGTCCAGAAGGAGCACCTCTGGCCGGTTCACGAGCGCCCTGGCGAGGGCGACGCGTTGCTGCTGGCCTCCGGAAAGCTGCCCGGGCTTGCGATGGGCCAGGCTGCCCATCTCCACGAGCTGGATGGCCCAGTCGATCAGATCGGCACGCTCTTCGGCCGGGACCTTGCGCATCTCCAGGCCGAATCCGATGTTCTTCGCCACCGTCATGTGGGGGAAGAGGGCGTAGTTCTGAAACACCGTGTTGACGGGTCGTTTGTTGGGCGGCCGTAGCCCCATCTCCTCACCGTGGATCCGGATGGAACCGGCGGTCGGGAGCTCCAGGCCGGCGATCATGCGGAGGGTGGTCGTCTTGCCGCAGCCTGATGGACCCAGTAGCGAGAAGAACTCGCCGTCGTCGATCGTGAGATCGAGGTTGTCCACTGCTGTGACCTCGGTACCCGACCGGTCCCCGAACCGCTTGACGACTCCGTGAAGCTCCACCGCCGTTCGCGGCCCGTCTGTTGTGTCATGCATCGACTCAGGTCCTCCCCCTGCCTCATCGACTCCCCCACCCGCAGGCATTACCATCCGGGATGTGCCGGATGCTACTGATTTCGTCGTACCCGTGCCAGCCCTACGACGAATTCAGTCTTGTATGTCTGTTACAACGATCTTTTCCGTCGTTTCCCACACCCGACCGGTGAGAGCGTCATGAGCGCAGAGGCGATCGCGACTCTGGCACTTGCCGAAACCCGACCGGAGGTGTTCTGGCTGGATCGGCCCGAGCGACCGGAGCCGTCTCCATGTCTGGACACCGATCTGAACGTCGACCTCGTCGTCGTGGGTGGTGGCTTCACCGGGCTCTGGACGGCGCTGACCGCCATAGAAGCCGACCCCGGCAGGTCGATCGTCGTCCTGGAGGCCGACACCATTGCCTTCGGCGCATCCGGACGCAACGGTGGCTTCTGCGAGGCCTCGCTCACCCACGGGCTCGAGAACGGCGTCGGCCACTGGCCCGCCGAAGTCGACAAGCTCCTCCACCTCGGCGACGGGAACCTGCAGGGACTACTCGACGCCATAGACCGCCACGACATCGGCTGCTCACCGGAACCGACTGGTGCACTGAACGTGGCAGTCACCCCGTGGCAGGCCGACTCCCTGGTCGACAGCGCCTCGCTCCACGAGGCACACGGCATGTCCGTGACCCTGCTGGATGCCGCGTCCACCCGCTCCCAGGTGAACTCACCCACCTACCTGGGCGGGGCCTGGCACCCCGACGGCGTGGTGATGCTGGATCCGGCGAGGCTGGCCTGGGGCCTGCGACGCGCTGTCGAATCACTCGGGGTGCGATTCTTCGAGAACACGCCGGCGCGATCGATCGAGGCCATAGGTGGGGGTGGGCCCACAGGCGTCCGGATCCGAACAGACGCCGGTGCGGTGACCGCCAGGCGCGCCGTGGTGGCCACGAACGCGTTCCGCCCACCGATCCGTCGCATCCGCCGTTACGTCGCACCTGTGTACGACCACGTACTGGTCACCGAACCCCTCTCGGCCGACCAGTTGTCCGCCATCGGATGGTCGAACCGCCAGGGGCTCTCCGACATGGGAAGCCAGTTCCACTACTACCGCCTCACCGCCGATGATCGGATCCTCTGGGGCGGCTGGGATGCCCTCTACCACTTCGGCAACCGGGTCGGCCCGGCGGTCGAGCACAGCCCGGGAACCTCCCGGATGCTGGCCACCCACTTCTTCGAGACGTTCCCCCAGTTGGAGGGCCTCTCATTCACCCACAGGTGGAGTGGACCCATTGCCACCACCAGCCGGTTCACCTGCGCATGGGGGACCAGCCACAACGGGGCCGTCGCATGGGCAGCCGGGTACACGGGCCTCGGCGTGGCTGCCAGCCGCTTCGGTGCGCGGGTCGCCCTCGACCTCGTCGATGGTCGCGCCACCGAACGTACCGAACTCGAAATGGTGCGCAGGTCGCCGTTTCCGTTCCCGCCCGAGCCGCTGCGCTGGCCGGCAATCCAGATCACACGCCGGGCCATTCAGCGATCCGACCAGCGCGACGGGAAACGCGGACCGTGGCTGGCCCTTCTGGACAAGTTCGGAATCGGCTTCGACAGCTGACAAGACATAGGTTCTCGGCCATGTACCCCCGACCGGATGTAGCACCCGGCGACGCCACCGAAGACCCCCGGTACCGGATGGTGTCGCTCTGGCACGACACGGTGCCCGGCTCGTTCGCCCCCCGCACGGCTCTGCCCGGCGACCGGGACGTCGACGTGGCCATCGTGGGCGCCGGCTACACCGCGCTGTGGACCGCGTACCACCTGCTCCGCCTGGACCCGACGATCCGGGTGGTGGTCCTGGAACGGAAGGTCGCCGGCTACGGCGCCTCGGGTCGCAACGGTGGATGGGCGCTCGGCGAGTACAGCATCAGCCCCATGGACTGGGCGGCCCGTGCCGGCACCGGTGCCGCACTCCGCCAGATGCGCGCCCTGTACGACGCCATCGACGACATCGGGCGGGTGGCCGAGGCCGAAGGCATCGACTGTCATTACGCCAAGGGCGGCTGGATCGATCTGGCCCGAAGCCCGGTCCAGGCCCAGCGGATCGCCGCCGGGGTCCGTGCACGACATGACCTGGGCCTCTCGGCCGACGACGTCCGCTGGGTGGGCGCCGACGAGGCCCGCCGGTTCTGCAATGCCACAGATGTGGTTGGCGGCTGGTTCAACGCGCACGTCGCTGCCATCCACCCATGCCGACTCGTACGGGGGCTGGCCGAAGTGGTCGAGAGCCTCGGCGGGACCATCCACGAGGAGACCGCCGTCCTCTCGATCGAACCGGCGGACGGTTCCGGATCGGCCCGTGTGGTGACCGACAGGGGAACGGTCCGAGCCGAGGTCGTAGTGCGCGCCACCGAGGGCTACACCCGGGACCTCGCCGGTCACCGCCGCACCATCGCCCCCGTCTACTCCATGATGGTGGCCACCGAGCCGCTGTCGGCTGACGTCTGGGACGAGATCGGCCTGGCTGATCGCCCCACCTTCGGAGACGGTCGGAACCTCATCATCTACGGCCAGCGGACCGCCGACGGCCGCCTCGCCGTAGGCGGTCGTGGTGCCCCGTACCGGTTCGGCTCGAAGCTGGTTTCCACCACCGGCGCCCACCACCCGATCCACGACGCGGTGGAGGCCACCATCCGACAGATGTTTCCCATGGTCGGCGACGCCGCGATCACCCACCGGTGGGGTGGCGTGCTGGGCCTCTCCAGGGACTGGACGCCGTCGGTCGGCCTGGACAGGGCTACCGGCACGGCGTGGGGAGGCGGCTACGTGGGCGACGGCGTGGCCACCGCCAAGCTGGCCGGCCATACCATTGCCGAACTGATCACCGGGACCGGGAGTGAACGGACCGACCTGCCATGGGTCGACCACCTGGCCCGGAAGTGGGAACCCGAGCCGTTCCGCTGGATCGGCATCAACGCCGGCCTCCGCCTGGCGGCGAGTGCCGACCGGGCCGAGGCCAGGACCGGCCGCCCGACCCGCCGGATCGACTGGTTGAACCGCCTCCTCCGACGTTCCTGAGCGTCGCCCAGAGCGCACGGGGGCCGCAGGCGTGGAAGCATCGGGTGGTGCCGTACTTCCCCAGGCCGTCGGGCGTCATCGTGCTCCTCGCGATGCTCGGCTCGGCCTGCAGCACGGGCGTGGGCACGCAGGAGTCTGGTGTCACGCCGACGACCGTCGCCACGGTCACGGTCACGACAGTGGTCGCGGCCTCGATCGCGACCACAGAAGTTGCGCCCCCGGTCACCACCACTGAGGTTCCATCCTCGGTTCCGACCACGGAGGTGGCGCCCACCACCTCTCCGCCGACGGTGGCGCCAGACCTCTGGCCGGAGTCGGTCCTCGCCATTCCGGAGGTGGACGACGAGCCGCACCGCGATGGCTACGACCGTGACGAATGGGGGCGCTGGTCCGATGACGACGGGGACTGCCTGAACACCCGCCACGAGGTGCTCATGTACGAGGCGACCGCCTCGCCGTTCCTACGCGACGACGGCTGCCTGGTGACCGGAGGCAGCTGGTTGGCCGCCTTCACCGGCACGATCGTGGAGGACCCCCGCACCCTCGACGTCGACCACTTCGTCCCGCTGGCCAATGCCTACCGGTCCGGTGGATGGAAATGGGACCGGGATACGAAACGGCGTTACTTCAACGACATGGCCGATCCCCGTCACCTCATCGCCGTAACCGCCTCGGCCAACCGCTCCAAGGGCGACCGCGGCCCCGAGGACTGGACACCACGGGGATACGCCGAACCGGACGCCGCTCCGGATGCCATGACCGACTGCATGTACGCCGACACATGGCTCGACATCAAGGTCCGCTGGGTGCTCACCGTCACCTCCGCCGAGCTCGCCGCGCTCATCCGGATGCTCGCCACCTGCGACGGGGACCCCGATGCACAGATCGCATCCGTGCCGACAATCAGTCTCGGTGAACCAATCGACCTCGGTGAACCAATCGACCTGGGCGACCCCATCGACCTGGAACGCCCCTGAGCCGGGAACCGCCGATCACGCCGGGAGGCCAGGAGGCCGCGTCGGGCACCTCCACCCAGTTCCCGGGCCGACCCGCGGCAGTCCCGGTACCGGCCCCTACCTGCCGGCGACTGTGAGTGCCCGGGCGGTCAGGACCCGCGCCAGGTGCTCCCTGTAGGGGCCATCAGCCTGGTTGTCGGTCGGCGGTTCGGTGCCGTCCGCGGCGCTCGCCGCAGCGTCAGTCGCCGAAGCGCCACCTGCCAGGGCCACCTCCACCGCCGTGGCCCGCAGCGGCGTGGAGGCCATGTTCACAAGCGACACGCCGGCGCCGCCCTCGGCCACCACCACCCCGACGATGGCCCAGTCCTGGGCCCGTCGGTTGAACTTCTGGTATGACCATCCACCGGTCGAGACCGGCACGTGCACCTCGGTCAGGACCTCGTCGACTCCCAGCACCGACTCCAGGAAGCCGGTGAAGAAGTCGGTCGCCGCGACCTCGCGCGTACCGCCGGGGCCTGCGACCACCAGCGTCCCTCCGAGGGCCAGCACGGCCGCCGGCAGGTCCGACGCCGGATCGGCGTGGGCCAGCGAACCACCCAGGGTGCCCCGGTGGCGCACCGCCGGATCGCCCACCAGCGAGGCCACGTGGGCCAGCAGCGGACAGGCCGCCGCCAGTTCCACCGAGTGCTCCAGCGTGCTGTGGGTGGTCAGGGCACCTATCGAGACCGTGTCGCCCTCCACCGAGATGCCGACCAGGTCGGTCGCCCGACCCACGTCCACCAGCACCGTGGGCGTGGCCAGTCGGAGCCTCATGAGCGGCACCAGGGACTGGCCACCGGCCAGCAGCTTGGCCTCATCGCCGTGCTCGACGAGCGCAGCGATCGCGGCCTCGGCCGAGTCGGCCCTGACGTACTCCACCGCCGCCGGGATCATGGCGAACCTCCCGCCGCCTCGATGGCTCGTCTCACGGTCATCGGTGAGGCCGGCATCCTCACGTCCGTGATCCCCATGGGCCGCAGAGCGTCCACCACGGCGTTCATCACGGCCGGGGTCGACGCAATGGTCCCGGCCTCGCCGACGCCCTTCACGCCCATCGGGTTAGTGGGCGACGGCGTCACCGTGTAGTCCAGCTTCATATCGATGCACTCGGCGGCGGAGGGAACCAGATAGTCGGCCAGATTGGACGACCGGAGCTGGCCGTCGGCGTCGTAGATGGCCTCCTCCCAGAGGGCCTGAGCCACGCCCTGGACGATGCCGCCATGCAGCTGGCCCTCCACGATCATCGGGTTGATCTGGTTGCCGCAGTCGTCCACCGCCGCGTAGTCGATCAGCTCGACGGCCCCGGTCTCCTCGTCCACCTCGACAACGGCTATGTGGGTTCCGAACGGGAACACGAAGTTCCCCGGGTCCCAGGTGACCTGGGACTCCAGGTTGGGTTCCATGCCGTCGGGAAGGTCGTGGGCGGTGAAGGCGCCGAACGCCACGGCGGCCAGCGGGACCTCCTTGTCCGGGCTGCCCTTCACCGTGAAGGTGCCGCCGGCGAAGTCCAGGTCGTCGGAGTTGGCCTCCAGCATGTGGGCCGCGATGGCCCGGGCCTTGTGGATGACCTTCTCGGTGGCCATCCAGAGCGCGGTCCCGCCCACCGACAGCGATCGGGACCCGTAGGTGTCCATGCCCAACGGGCTGATCGCCGTGTCGGAGTGCAGCACCTCGACGTCGTCGGGATCCACCCCCAGCTGGTCGGCCACGATCATCGACCAGGAGGTCTCATGGCCCTGGCCCTGGGGCGTGGCACCCGTGACCACCTGGACCTTGCAGGTCGGCAGGATCCGGACGGTGGCCGACTCCCAGCCGCCGGCGCCGTAGTTGAGGGCAGCCAGCGTCCGACTGGGCGCGAGGCCGCACATCTCGACGTATGACGAGATGCCCATTCCCAGGTGCATGGTCGACCCTGCGGCCCGGCGCTCGGCCTGCTCCGCCCGCCGACCATCCCAGTCCATGAGCTCCTTGGCCCGGTCCAGGGTCGGCTGGTAGTTGCCCGAGTCGAAGATCAGGCCGGCCGGGGAGTCGTACGGGAACTTCTCGGTCGGGATGAAGTTCCGGGACCTGATCTCGTCCTGGCCCACGCCGACGGCCACCGCCAGGGCGTCCATGGCCCGTTCGATCGCGTATGTGGCCTCCGGTCGACCGGCACCCCTGTAGGCGTCGGTCGGCGTCAGGTTGGTGAAGACGCTCCGACAGGTGAACGAGTAAACGGGCACGTCGTAGAGGCCGTGGTAGAGGAACGCGCCGAGCAGCGGTACGCCGGGGGCCACCAACTGCAGGTACGCCCCCATGTCGGCCAGGAGGGTGGCGCGCACGCCCGTCAGCTTCCCGTCGGCGTCGGCGGCCAACTCGATCGTCTGGCGCTGGGCCCGACCCTGGATGGTCGCCGTGGCGGCCTCGGTACGGGTCTCGGTCCACCGCACCGGCACGCCGTGGCGGTTGGCCAGCGTCATACAGACCAGCTCCTCGGCGTAGACGTTCAGCTTGCAGCCGAATCCACCGCCCACGCTCGGGGCCACGACCCGCAATTTCTGCTCCGGCACGCCCAGGGTGAGGGCAGCCATCACCTTCAGCACGTGGGGGATCTGGGTCGACGAGTAGAGCGTCATGTCCCCGTTGTGCGGGGCCGGCACGACGGCCACGCCGCGGGTCTCCATCGGCGCGGGGATGAGCCGCTGGTGCACGTATGTCTCGGTCACGTGGTGGACGGCATCCTGGAAGGCGGCGGCGACGCCGTCAGGGTCCGGCGTGAGCTCCCAGTCGTAGGCGATGTTGGTTCCGCAGTCCTCGTGGATGACCAACCTGTCGCTGGCGGCGTCCCGCACGTCGACGACGGCCTCCAACGGTTCGTAGTCGACCACCACTCCCTCTAGGCCGTCGGCAGCCGCGTAGCGCGATGTGGCCACGACCACGGCGACGGCATCGCCCGCGAAGTTGGCCTTGCCCACGGCCAGGGGCAGGTGGGGAGGGTTCTTCATGTCATCAGTGACCGGCCAGGCACAGGGCAGAGGTCCGGCCCAGTCGCCCTCCAGGTCGGCACCCGTGTAGACGGCGACCACGCCGTCGGTCGCCAGTGCGGCCGAGGTGTCGATGGCACCGATGCGGGCGTGGGCGTGCGGGCTGCGGACGAGCGCTATCCACAACGCTCCGGGGAGGTGCAGGTCGTCGATGAACTTGGACTCCCCGGTCAACAGGGCCGGATCCTCCTTGCGGAGTCGGGGAATGCCAACGATGCTGCCGGCGAATGGACTCATGGTGTCGGTCATCTCGAACCCCTCACTCGCTGGCTGCCAGGACGGCCCTGACGATGTTCTGATAACCGGTGCAGCGGCAGAGGTTGCCCTCTAGGCCAATCCGGACACCGGCCGCATCCAGGTCGTCGTACTCGTCGACCAGCGACACGGCAGCCATGACCATTCCCGGAGTGCAGTAGCCGCACTGCAGGGCATGGCACTCGTGGAAGGCCTGCTGCATGGGATGCAGGCCATCGGCGGTGGCCAGCCCCTCGATCGTCGTCACCTCGGCGCCGTCCACCTGGGCGGCCAGCAGAGTGCAGGACTTGGCCGACCGGCCGTCCACCAGCACGGTGCACGCGCCACACGAACTGGTGTCGCAACCGATGTTGGTGCCTGTCAGGCCCAGGTCATCGCGCAGGTAGTGCACCAGCAGCGTGCGTGGTTCGACGTCGTCGGAACGCCCGGTTCCGTTGACGGTGACGGAGACCTCCATCTCCAACCCCCTCGTGTCCCCGGACGGGTCGTCGCAACGCCATCGGTGCGATCCCCGAGTCCGCCCGGATCCCCAATGGTCGCGCGTCTACCGGTCGAGCGCCACCGACGCGCCCGCGGCTGGGCCTGAGGCCGATCAGGCCTGCTGGAGGTGCGCCACCAACTGGTCGGGCGGCGGGTTGGCGTAGGCCGTACCGCCGACCATCACCGTGGGCACGGTCTCGTTGCCGTCGTTCACCGATCGGACGAACTCGGCCGCCTCCGGTTCCTCCCAGATGTTGTGGAGTTCCGGGCGGATCCCGGCCGCATCCAACGCCTCGAGGAGTCGTTGGCAGAAGCCGCAGAGCGGGCGCCAGTAGACGACGAGCCCTTCGGTTGTCGGTTCGCTCACCTGGTCTGTCCTCCGGGTTCGAGCACGGCCACGAGAGCCGATGCGAGGTGGCCCGCCAGTCGATCACGCTGCGGCGACCCGAGCAGCACCGGGTTGTTCAACCCCTGCCCCATCACCACGATTACGTCGGCCAGCTCTGCCGTGTTCCCATCGGTTATCCGACCGGCCGCCTGGCCGAGCTGGACGAAACGGTGGTTGCGCGAGCGGGCGTCGGCCTCGTGTACTCGGTAGGACTCCCGGAGCACCCGGCTCTCGGGCAATCGGGCCAGGGCCGAGCGCATCACCAGGGCCTCGTCGGTGAAGACCTCTAGGAGGCCATCGACCATGGCCCGCAGGGTGGCCTCGAGACCGTGGTCCAGCAGGTGTTCGACGGTCAGCACGGCACCTGCGCAGACCAGTCGGTCCAGAACCGAGTCGAAGGCCGCTGCCAGCAGGCCGTCGCGCCCCTCGGGGAAACGGTTGTAGATGGTGGCCACGCTCACCCCCACGTCGGTGGCCACCTGTTCCACCGTGAAGGCACCTTCGGAACGCAGGCGGGCAACGGTCGCGTCCACGACGACCCGTCTGGTCCGCTCCGACCTCCCGACCGGTGCGTCACCATCGGGATCTCCAACCGACCTTGTCATGACCATGACTCTAGGTCACTTGTAGTTCTATTTGCTTATTCTTGAAGTGTCTTCTAGTTTTGACCCATGGTCGACCTCCTCCAGCAGGCCCGTGGAATCGGGCCGTCCCTCGCCAGCCGATCGGAGCAGATCGAGGCCAATCGGACCCTCCCCGACGACGTCGTCGCCGACCTCACCGATGCAGGCCTCTTCCGGATGTTCACACCGACAGGCCTCGGAGGCCCCGAGGTCGACGTGGCGACCGCCATCGACGTGATCTCCGAGGTGTCGCGCCACGACGGGGGCGCAGGCTGGTGCGTCATGATCGCCGGCACCACGTCGCTGCTGGCCGGATTCCTGGACGAAGCACACGCCCGTGAGATCTACGGCCCGGCCGACTCCTGCACCGGCGGCTACGCGGCCCCGGTCGGCACCGCACGCATCGTCGACGGCGGCCTGCGGGTCACCGGAACATGGGCCTGGGGATCAGGCACCCGGCACTGCACCTGGATCGGCGGCGGCGCACGCATCGTCGGCGCCGACGGCTCGCCCCTGCGACGCGACGACGGCCTATACGCCCCGTTCGTGTTCTTCAACCGGGCCGACGTCGAGCACCTCGACACCTGGCACGTCACGGGACTCGCCGGCAGCGGTTCGGCCGACTACCGGGTCGCCGACGCCTTCGTCCCCGAAGGTCGATGGACGCAACTGATGACAGCGACCCCACGGCTCGACGGGCCCCAGTGGCGCTTCCCCTTCTACGGGGTGCTGGCCATGGGCATCGCCGCCGTCTCCATCGGCCTGCTGAATGGCGCCGTCGACCGGTTCGCCGAACTGGCCACCTCGAAGAAGCCCGAGGGTTCCGGCCGAACCCTCTCGGAGCGATCAACGGGACAGGCCGTCGTCTCCAGCGCCGAGGCGACCGCACGCTCCACGCGGTCGTTCCTCCACGATGTGATTGGCGAGGCCTGGACCACGGCGGAGGCCGGCGACCCGCTCACCATCGAGCACCGAAGGAGTCTGCGGCTGGCCGCATGCGACTCAGCCCAGCGCTGTGCCGATGCCCTCACGAACCTTCAACGAGAAGCAGGCGGTGCAGCGGTCTACCTCAGGGAGCCACTCCAGCGGATGGTCCGCGATGGCCAGGTGGCGGCCACACACGCCATGGTCGCCCCCCGGATCCACGAGTTGACAGGCCGACTCAGGTTCGGGCTGGACACAGACACCACCCTCCTGTGAGGTAGGGACGATGGACTTCGCCCTACCAGCCCACGACGACCCCCGACGCCTCGAGGTGCGCGCCTGGCTGGCCGACCACCCGTCACCGTCGCGCAGCGACCTCGCCGAGGGCGGATTCATCGCCCCCCACTGGCCCCGTCCGTGGGGCCGCGATGCGGACGCCGAGGCCCAGCTCATCATCGACGACGAGTTCGCAACAGCCGGCGTTGTCATCCCGGGCGCGTCGATCGGCGTGGGTTGGGCCGGCCCGACGATCATCGCCGGTGGGACCGAGGCCCAGAAGGACCGGTTCCTTTCACCCATGCTCGACGACACGGAGGACTGGTGCCAGCTGTTCAGCGAACCGGAGGCCGGATCGGACCTGGCATCGCTCCGAACCCGGGCCGTCCGCGATGGCGACTGCTATGTGGTGAACGGTTCGAAGCTCTGGTCGACGCGAGCCGATGTGACCGACTGGGGAATCCTCCTCGCCCGCACCGCGGACGACGGCCCACCACAGCACGGCATCTCCTACTTCCTCCTGGACATGACCACCCCGGGTATCGAGGTCCGCCCGATCATCGAGATGACCGGCGGCAGGCACTTCAACGAGACCTTCCTGACCGACGTCCGCATCCCCGTCGAGCACCTGGTCGGAGCCGAAAACGAAGGCTGGCGCCTGGCCAAGGTGACGCTGGCCAACGAACGGGTCTCGCTCTCTGAGGGCGGCGTGCTGTGGGGACGCGGGCCCGACGACGACACGGTCCTGGAACGGATGCGGTCGTTCGACTGCGACGACCCGGTACTCAGGCAACGCATCTCGGACCTCTACACCGAGATGGTGATCCTGAGATTACTCAACCGTCGGATCATGAGCGCCAAGGTGACCGGCGATGACCCCGGTCCGCTCTCGTCGGTCCGCAAGGCCATCGGCGACGAGCACGGGCAGAAGGCCATGTCGCTGGTGAAGGATCTGGAGGGTCCGTCCACGATGCTGGACGGGCACTACCCCTACGAGGAGCACGACGACCCCTGGGCCTGGGGTCACTACTTCTCACCGGCACTCACCATCGGCGGCGGCACCAGCGAGGTGCAGCGCAACATCATCGGCGAACGGCTCCTGGGGCTTCCCCGGGAACTCCGGCCCGCCACCTGACCCTCCAACCGACGTACGACAGACCACGGGAGCGACCATGACCGACTTCGAGTACCTCCACCTCGACCGGGACGGCGACGTGCTGGTGGTGACCATCGACAAGCCCGACGACCACCTCAACAAGGTCGACGAGCAGATGCACCACGAGCTCACGCACCTCTTCAAGCACCTACGCAACGAACGCGAGGCTCGGGCCGTCCTGCTGGCCGGCACCGATCGGGCCTTCACCGCCGGCGGCGACTTCGGCTGGTTCCCGGATTTCGCCAAGCCCGGCTACGCCGCCGACATCCGCCTGGACGGCAGGGCCATCGTGTGGGATCTGCTGGACCTGCACCTTCCACTCGTCTGCGCCGTGACCGGCCACGCCATGGGACTCGGGGCCAGCATCGCCCTGCTCTCCGATATCACGGTCATGTCCGAGACTGCGCGCCTCGGCGACCCCCACGTAAGGGTCGGCATCGTGGCCGGTGACGGTGGCACCATTGCCTGGCCGCTTGCCCTCGGCCCGCAGATGGCAAAACGGTTCCTGCTGACCGGGGACCCGGTGACGGCCACCGAGGCAGTCCGGATGGGCCTCATCGTGGAATCGGCGCCTGACCCCGCTGCATGCATCGAAGCCGGCATGGCATGGGCGAAGCGCCTGGCCGCCGGTGCACCCCAGGCGGTCCAGTTCACGAAGCAGGCGGTGAACGCCTGGATCAAGCAGACCTGTGGCCCTGCCTTCGACCTGTCGACCGCCCTGGAGACCGTGACCTTCGGCTCCGAGGACTTCGCCGAAGCGCTGTCGGCCCTGGCCGAGAAGCGCGAACCCCGGTTCACCGGGAAGTAGAGAGGAACCACCGATGACATTCGAGACAGGACAGGCACGGGGAAACGGGATCGGGCTGCTGGACGGCCTGATGACCAACCGGGCCATGCGCCGCTACTCCGACGAGCCAGTGGCCGACGAGGACATCTGGACCTGCCTGCAGGCGGCCGTCCAGGCGCCCAGCGGCGGCAACATCCAGCCCTACCAGTTCGTGGTCGTGCAGGACCCGGAACTACGTGCCGGCCTGGCTGAGATCTACCGCCGGGGCTGGGCGCGCTATGAGCCGGCCATCGCTCCTGCCGAGTTCCCCAACGACACGGCACGCGACGCCTGGGGGCGAAACAACCGGGCCACCGTGCACCTGGCCGAGAACCTCGAGCACGTACCCGTGATCGTCCTCCTGCTCATGCCGTCCATCGACATGACGGTCCACGACGAGGAGGGCCCCATGCCCGTCGGGCCCACCCACGCCTCGGTGTACCCGGCCATCCAGAACTTCATGCTGGCCGCCCGCTCGCTGGGCCTCGGAACGGCAATGACAACCCTTCACCGCATCTACGAGGACGACGTGCGCTCGCTGCTAGGCATCCCCGAGCGCTACGAGGTGCTGTCCCTATTGCCGCTCGGGCACCCGACCGGGAAGTGGGGGGTGGCCCCCCGGTACCGCGGTGCCGAGAGGATCACCTCATGGGATGCCTTCGGGGAGAAGCGCACGCCTTGAGCGCGCCCCGGCCGACCCCGATAAGGGTCGGGCTGTCAATCCCCCCGGCCGGGTTCGCCACCCACGACCAGGCGGTGTCATACGTCCATTCAGCCGCAGAGGCCGGCCTGGACCACCTGGTCACCGCCGACCACATTGCATTCCATGGCGGCCGGGGACGGGACGGCCTCATGACCGTGTCGTGGCTGGCTGGCCTGCATCCATCGATCGGCGTCTACGTCGGCGTCTACCTCCTGGCGCTGCGCCACCCGGTCGCCGTCGCCCGCCAGGTCTCGACGCTGGCGGAGCAGGCCCCCGGCCGCCTCACCTTCGGGATTGGCGTGGGTGGGGAGGACCGCCACGAGATGGAGGTGGTCGGGGTCGACCCGGCCACCCGCGGGCGCCGCACCGACGAGGCGCTCGACGTGCTGCGGCCGCTGCTGGCAGGCGAGACCGTCGACCACCATGGCGAGTTCTACGAGGCCCCGGACGTGTCGGTACTGCCTGCCCCATCCCCACCAGTGCCGATCACGGTGGGCGGTCGCTCCAATGCCGCCGTCGAACGGGCCGGCCGACGCGGCGATGGCTGGCTGGCCTCATGGTGCTCCCCCGGGCGCTTCGCCGAAGGCGTGTCCCTCGCCGAGGCGACAGCCGCCGAGGCCGGGCGAACCGGCGTGTCGTGGCGGCACGGCTACCAGGTCTGGGTGGGTCTGGGTGACAACCCCGCAGAGGGCACTTCGCTCCTTGGCTCCGCCATGGAGAAATTCTACGGCGCTCCCTGGTCGGCCTTCGAGAGGTACTCCCCGGTCGGGACCCCCGCCCAGATCGCCGACTGGCTCCGCCCGTTCGTGGAGGCAGGCGCCGTCGACTTCAACCTCGCCCCCATCGCCGCCACCGATGCCGAACGCGTGGCCGGAGCAGCCGAGATCCGCCGCCTCCTCATCGCCTGAACGGTGTAGGTACCTCAGGCGACGGGGGCAGGAGCTCCTGGGGCCGGCATGACGTCCTCCGGGCCGACGATGGTGAGTTGGTCGTCGGATTCCAACACCAGGCTGTCGTCGACCAGCAGCGGCACGCCGAACCGGGTCACCGCAGCCACCTCCACCCCCTCGGGGAGGTCCAGGCCCCCCACCCGTCGACCAATGAGGTCAGCGTCGCGCCCCTCCGGCAGCAGTGCGTACTGACAGACGGCCCAGCCCGGCAGGAGCGAGGACTTCACCTCGGCCTCCGTGGTGGCCAGGCCGCAGGCTCGGGCGCCGGAGTGGAGGAACCCAGCCAGCTCGCCGGCCAGGCGCAGGGACCGACCCGGGTCCGACGACGTGCCGGCCAGGAAGAACAGGGCGTTCACCAGCTCGCCGGACCCGCCCCAGGCAGCCGGAATCCGGATCCCCGCAGCGGCACGCACGATGACCAGCTGATCGGTCTGGATTGCGTCGAAGAGTGCCACCGGCGTGGCTGTGGGGTGATCGTCCGACGGCTGGATCCAGAGCGACCCCGTCTCCAGGAACCGCTCGGTGACGAGCTCCGTCGGCACGCCAATGCGGTCCGACAACACAGCCGCCGCACGGGCCGCAGCCTCCGTGATGTCCGTGCCGGCCGGCACGGACAGGACCACCGCTCGGGCAATGAGGCCCGGATAGTCGTCAACCGATCGCAGGCCGTGCCCGGCCATCGCAGCGCTGATCTCGCGTTCCAGGGTCTCATCTACTCCCCGGCCCCAGCGGCGGAACACGTGGCGGATGGCCCCGGCCCGATCGGTCCGCGGGGTGGCGTAGAGGTGGTGCCACGCCCAACCCAGGGCGGACACGACGACCACGAAGACCAGGGCGGAGACCCCCAGGCGCACGATCAGGTAACCCGAGATGGCCATGCCGGCGAGTTGGGTGAACGGGTACAGGGGCGACCGGAAGGCCGGTGCGTACGACCTGATCTCCGATGCACGCAGCACCAGCACGGCCAGGTTCACCAGACCCAGGGTGAGGAGTACGAAGGCGCTGGCCAACTTGGCGATTGACTCGATATCGAAAGCCACGACGACGAAGGCAATGGCCGCCCCTGTCATGACGACACCGACGACCGGGGTGCCGAACCGGCTGAGGGTTCCCATCCGTGCCGGTAGGAGGCCATCGCGAGCCATTGCCATCGGATAGCGGGCAGCGGCCAGGATCCCGGCGTTCACCGCCGAGGAGAAGGCGGCCAGTGCCGCCACCACGACCAGCCAGACGCCGACCTTCGGAAGGATCGCCTGTGCAGCGGTGTGGACGGGGGCCAGGTCACCGTGCAGCACGTCAGGTGGCACCAGGGCGACGACGACCAGGACACCGAGTGTGTAGAGCGCCGTGGCGGTGGCCAACGAGAGGGCCATACCCAACGGGATGCGGTGCGAGGGATCCTCCACCTCCTCGGCTGCACTGGCCACCTTGGTGAGGCCGCCAAACGACACGAACACCAGGCCGACCACGGTGGCGATCCCGGATACCCCCGTGGTGAAGAACGGGTCCAGGTTCGAGCCGTCAAAGCCGCGCGAGGCGGTCTCCGCCAGCCCTTCGACGATGAACCAGGCCATTGCACCCAGCACCACCACCACCAGGACCAGCTGCAGCGAGGCGCTGGCCTTGGACCCCACCACGTTCACCAGGGTGAACATGGCTATGAGCACCAGAGCGAGAACCGTGGCGTTCACGTCCAGGATCAGCACCAGGTAGGCAGACATGCCAACCATGGCGAAGGCGTCCTTGAGTACCAGCGAGAGCCAGGTGCCGAACCCGGCAACGGTTCCCACCGCCGGGCCCAGAGCCCGCTCCAGGAAGTAGTAGGCGCCACCGGCCTTGGGTAGCGCCGTGGCCAGCTCCGACACGCTGAGCATTGCCGGTACGGCCAGCAGGCCCGCCAGCAGGTAGGCCAGCGCCGCCGCCGGCCCGGCCTTCGCGGCGGCGATACCCGGCAGCAGGAACAGTCCGGAGGAGAGCATCGCCCCCGTCGAGAGGGCGAAGACGTGCCGGAGCCCCAGCGAGCGGGTCAGCCGGCCATGGTTGCCCTTTCCCATCCGGGTGACCCTAGGCGACGTCCGACCGAAGCCCCGTAGGGCCGGGGCCGGATCCAGAGCCGGAGGCGGGGCCGGCGACCGTCAGGGCTACTCCCTGAATCAGGAGCAGGCGTCCAGGAAGTCCAGCAGAAGGGCGTTGACCCCTGCAGCGTCCTCCTGCTGCATCCAGTGACCTACGCCCGGCAGGACCACCGAATCGTGCAGTCCCGGCAGGGTCTCGGGGTAGCGGGCGATGCTGCCGGCTCCCCAGATGGTGGGGCCGTCCTTCTCCCCACCGATGTAGAGCGACGGCTGGTGGATCGGCGCCTCACGCCAGGCCCGCAGGTCGACCCAGTCGTGGTCCACGCAGCGGTAACGATTCAGGCCGCCCGAGAACCCGGCCCTGGCGAACTCCCCGACGTAGAAGGCGAGGTCGTCGACGCCCTGCCATGCCAGCGGACCCGTCGGATAACGGAATCGGTCGTCGAGGCGGCCACCGGCGGAGACGGCAAAGCCGGCCGGTTCCCCCGGGAGCGGTGGCGGTGCATCACCCGATGCGCTGAAGATCATCCCCTCCAGCCAGCGGGCCGGATCGGTGCCGATCTCCGCCTCGGCCACGCCGGGTTCCTGGAAGTACTCGATGTAGAACGTGTCGTCGCCGCCCATCATCCGGAACAGGTCGGTGGGTCGGAACCCGTTGGGCGGGGTATAGGCGACGCTCAACAGGGCGACCGCCCGGAACACCTCCGGGCGCAGCAGCGCCGCCGTGCTGGCGATCGGCGACCCCCAGTCGTGACCCACGATCACGGCCCCGTCCCCACCCAGAGCCTCGACCACCCCCACGCAGTCCCCGACCAGGTCGACCAGGCGGTAGGCGTCCACCCCGGTGGGGCACTCCGACGACCCGTAGCCCCGAACGTCGATCGCCACGGCCCGGTAGCCGGCCGCCGCCACCGCCGGAAGCTGGTGACGCCACGAGTACCACGACTCCGGGAAGCCGTGGACGAAGAGCACCATCGGACCCTCACCCACCTCGGCCACGTGGATACGGGTACCCCGTGCGTCCACGTCATGGCGAACCAGACCCTCTATCTCCATCATGGTGTGCTGCCTTCCGTCGGGTTCCCGATACTGCCGTGTACCCAGTCCCGATCCAGGTAGCAGCCCTGCAGGTACCGGTCCGGGTCGGACTCCCCCGCCCGACCGTGGAGGACCCGTTGGTTGTCGAACACCAGACACTCGCCCGGCGACAGCGTGAACCGGTACTCCATTTCAGGGCGGTGCAGAAGATTTGCAAAGGACCGGTACGCCTCGTAGAAGCCGGACATCTCCGCGTACGCCATGTCGAACGGTGCGGCCGACCGGTTGTTGTAGCTGACCGCCAGCACCACCCCACGGTCGTCCACCTCGATGACGGCTGCCCGGTTCCGGAGGTCGAAGCCGTCACCCCTCCACCGGAACGGCACCCTGTGGCCGGACAACATGTCGAAGGCACCCCGATCCTCGCTGCGCAGCGTCTCGGCTGCGCTGAAGCCGTCGACAAGCACGGTCACCCCGCCGGCCTGACTGGCCACGAGGCAGTGGAGGAGCTGGATCCCGGGCACCGGCCGCCGGTACGGGTTGTCGGTGTGCACGTTCAGCGCCCGCGGCGTGAACGCCAGGTTCACCGGCTCGGCCTCGGCTCGAACGTGGAACACCTCGCCGTAGTTGGTCTCCCTTATCGGCCCCCAGATCCCGGCTACTTCAGCAATTGACGGACCCGTCGGTTCGTGACCAGATGCCAGGCCATGAACGATCGCCAGGCCGTCGCGCACGAGGGCGGCAGTCGCAGCCGACCTCGCCGACGGGTCGTCACGCCGTGACCACGCCAGCCGGCACGGGTCGAGGTCAGCCGCCAGCCATGGCACCGCCTCCGGGGAGCCGCGCTCCAAGCCGTCGTAGCGGTGTGCCTCCAGCCATTCGGCTTCGAAGGTGCTAACCACCCCATCCGGTCCGAACTCCACGCACAGACGACCGTCGACCACCTCGGCCGACGTGATCACCACCTCGTCCGCCAGCTCCGAGATGTCGAACAGGCGCTGGTCGTTGACCACGTCACGCGAGGCGTCGTCGCGTGCATTGTCCCGCAACCAGATTGCGTGGAACCTGGCAGGACCGTCCGCCAGGTCCAGGGTCAGCACGTCGGGCCGCAGCGCCGTGACATGGAGGCCCATCACAGGCGGAATTCCAGCGAATCCAGCAGCGGGCGCCATTCGTCGAGCGCCGGAATGTCCAGGTCGGCGACCTTGCCGCCATCGTCGAAGGACCGGAGGGTAAGGGCATCGGCTGCGAACGCCTCGGCCTCGAACGCCTCGGCCTCGGTGGCCGACATGGCACCCCCCTGGAGCCTCAAGGTCCCCACCGATGCCGGGCTGAGCTGCTCCTCGTAGGCCGGGTCCACGAAACATCGGAACCGCTTGGCCGCGACGTGCAGCCGGACAGGCTCGCTGACCGCCGCCACGAACCGTTCGGCCAACCAGGCTCCTCCCGTCGTGCCGTGGTCGGTAACCCCGAACTCCGAGTCCGGCTCGGCCAGGAAGTGCCCGACGTCGTGGAGCAGGGCCGCCAGCACGAGGGCGTCGGACGCACCGGAGGCCCCGGCCAGTGCCGCTGCCTGCAGGGCGTGCTGCTCCATGGAAACCTGCTCTGCGTAGTTGTTCCCACCAGCGGCGGCGAACAACCCCAGGACCTCGTCCGTGACGTGCATGACGCGCATTCTGCCCGCTGGGGAAGCCCGTGGCGAGCTCGCCTAGATTCGACTCGAACCCGCCCCCAGAGGGCGCCGCCAAGCACTAGGACGCACCCATGGCAATCGGCCCCGGCCTACACATCGAGGATCCCACCGACCCGTCCCTGGACCTCACAATGTCCGAGGGCGCACGCCCCATCTACGACCGGGTACGGGCCTTCATTGCCGACGAGGTGGAACCGGTCACCCTGGAGTTCCATCAGCTGGGCGCTGAACGGACCGACCACTGGGGCTACCACCCGGGCCAGATGGACATCCTGGACGGCCTCAAGACCAAGGCCCGCGAGGTCGGACTCTGGAACCTCTTCCTCCCGGACGCCGAAACCGGTGAGGGCCTCTCGAACCTGGACTACGCCTACATCGCATCCGAGCTGGGCAAGAATCCCCTCGCCTCTGAGAGCCTCAACTGCTCGGCGCCTGACACCGGCAACATGGAGGTCCTTGAGCGGGTCGGCACCCCGGAGCAGAAGAAGCAGTGGCTGGAACCACTGCTGAACGGTGAGATCCGCTCCGCCTACGCCATGACCGAACCCGACGTGGCCTCCTCGGACGCCAAGACCCTTGCCTGCCGGGCGGTCCTGGACGGCGACGAGTGGGTAATCAACGGCACGAAGTACTACATCTCAGGAGCGGGTGACCCTCGCTGCAAGATCATGATCACGATGCTGCAGACCAGCCCCGATGGTCCGCCGCACCGTCGCCAGTCGCAGATCCTCGTGCCCATCGACACCCCCGGCGTCACCGTCGACCACCCGATGCAGGTCTTCGGCGACGACGACGCCCCGCACGGCCACATGCACATCACCTTTACCGACGCCAGGGTGCCGGCCTCGAACATGCTGCTGGGTGAGGGCAGGGGATTCGAGATCTCCCAGCTCCGCCTCGGCCCCGGCCGTATCCACCACTGCATGCGGTCCATCGGAGCCGCCGAGCGGGCCATCGAGCTGATGTGCCGCCGGGGTCTCCACCGTGAGGCGTTCGGCAAGCCGCTCGCCCACCTGGGCAAAAACATGGAGGTCATAGCCAGGGCCCGGATCGAGATCGAGGCGATGCGGCTCATGGTCCTGAGGGCAGCCAAGGCCATGGACACCATGGGCAACGCCGAGGCCCGTGTGTGGATCAGCGCCGTGAAGGCCATGGTTCCGGAGAAGGTCTGCCAGATCATCGATGCCGCCATCCAGATCCACGGCGCCACCGGCGTCTCGCAGTGGACGCCGCTGGCAGGCATGTACACACGCCAGCGGACCCTCCGCCTGGCCGACGGCCCGGACGAGGTGCACCACTTCGTCGTCGCCCGGTTCGAGCTGAACCGCTACCAGGACGGCCCGGGCGAGGTGCCCATGCTGAACGCAACCGGCCCGGTCTTCTCAGCACCGTGATCCGGCCTCACGCCAGCTAGGCCGACAACCACCAGGAGACCCGATGACGGATGACCCGCGCTCCCGCAAGCCAGCCACCACCCACACCCGGGCCGACCTCGATGCCTTCGCTGCGACCCTGCCGCCCGACGACGGCACCGATGCTGCCAACGTCGCCCGGGGCTTCATCGCGACCAGGACCGAACCGGTCATCCAGAAGTTGGTCCCCAACCCGTGGCAGCCCGTCACCTGGGACCTCTCGGCGTCGGACTTCGTGCATGCCCCATGCCCGGAGACCGTCAACCCGTCTCTCTGGCGCCAGGCAGGCTTCAACGCCCAGCACGGCCTCTACGAGATCATCGACGGCTTCTACCAGGTGCGTGGCTTCGACACCTCCAGCATCACGTTCATCCGTGGCGACGTCGGCTGGGTGGTCATCGACCCGCTGACCACCACCGAGACCGCCACCGCCGCCTACGAGCTCGTCACCGAACACCTGGGCGAACGACCGGTCACGGCCGTGATCTACACCCACTCCCACGTCGACCACTACGGCGGCGTGCTGGGCGTGGTCGACCGGGCCCGGGTGGAGTCCGGCGAGGTTCCGGTCGTGGCCCCGGAGGGATTCCTGCACGAGGCGGTCGCCGAGAACGTGGTCGCCGCTCCCGCCATGGGTCGCCGGGCCACCTACCAGTTCGGGATGCTTCTGCCGGCCGACGAGCAGGGCCACGTGGACCAGGGACTGGGCAAGGGGGTCCCCACCGGGTCCTCGGCACTGGTGGCTCCCACCATCGAGATCACCGAGACCGGCCAGGAGCTCGTGCTGGACGGCATCCGGATCGAGTTCCAGCTCACCCCGGAATCCGAGGCACCGGCCGAGATGCACTTCTACTTCCCGGACCGCCGGATCCTCTGCATGGCCGAGAACTGCACCGGCACCATGCACAACGTGCTCACCCTGCGCGGCGCGCTCGTGCGCGACGCCCTCATGTGGAGCCGCTACATCGACGAGGCCATGGACCGTTGGGGCGACGTCACCGACGTGGTCTTCGCCAGCCACGGCTGGCCCCACTGGGGAGCCGAGGCATGCAACGGCTACCTCACCCGCCAGCGGGACCTCTACCGCTGGCTCCACGACGAGGCCATGCGCCTGGCCAACAGGGGCCTCACGCCGAACGAGATCTCGGCGGCCATCGACCTGCCGCAGGGCCTCTGGGATGACTACCTCTGCCACGGCTACTACGGCACGGTCAGCCACAACGTCCGGGCGGTGTACCAGCGGTACCTCGGCTTCTACGACGGGCACCCGTCCAGCCTCGATCCCTACGAGCCGGTCGAGGCTGGGCGGCGCTACGTCGACTTCATGGGTGGCATGGACCGCCTCCTTGAACAGGCCCATGCCTCCTACGAGGCCGGAGACCACCGCTGGGTGGCCGAGGTGCTGCGCCACGCCGTGTTCGCCGACCCGACCTGCGAAGAGGCCCGCCTGCTACAGGCCGACGCCTTCGAACAGCTCGGCTACCGGGCTGAGTCAGGCCCGTGGCGCGACATCTACCTGACCGGCGCACAGGAACTGCGTAGCGGACCCATCGATGTCCCGGCCATCCAACGTCCGAAGGGCGAGGTCCTCCGGGGCATGAGCCTCCAGCAGATCTTCGACTTCCTGGCTGTCCGCCTGGACGGTCCCGCAGTCGTGTCGCTCGGCCACCTCTCCGTCGACTGGCTCCTACCCGATGTCTCCGACACGGTCAGGGTGGAGCTCTCCAACGGAACCCTGCACTCGCTCCCCGGAAGCACGCACGCATCGCCAGATGCCACGGTCACCGGTGATCGGACGGCGCTGGAGGACATGATCGCCACGGGCACCCCGTTCGCCGAGGTGGTGGAATCCGGAGCGATCACCATCACCGGCGACAGTGAACGGGTGCTCGCCCTGTTCGCAAGCCTGACCGACTTCCCGCTCTTCTGGAACGTCATCGAGCCGTAGACCCGGTCCCCGGGCAGCCACAGTAGCGATACCGCTCTGTTCAGGAATCCAGCCCGGAGCGCAGCTCAGCACCGTGCTGGTCGTTGGTGGGCGGTCGGCGCCTGACCATCGGAGGCGTCGCCGACATCCGGATGGGCGACCGCACGGACCTGAATTCGCCGTCACCATCATCGAACACGTCGACCGGGTCCAGGCCCAGTTCGGCCGCATCGATGAACGCCTCGCGCACCGTGTTGATCGGGCCGGCCGGAATGCCACCGGCACGCAGGCGCTCCAACCAGGCCTCCGTGGTGCCGGTGGCCAGGACCGACTCGATCTGGACCTCCAGCTCGTCGGCGTGTCGTATCCGAGACCCGTTGTCGCAGAAGCGGGCGTCGGCCAGCCAGTCGTCTCGGCCCAGGACCACGCAGAATTTCTCCCAGAGGGCCGGGCTGGCGGCTGCCACGGCCAGCACGCCGTCCGACGTGCGGTACGGCTGGTACGGGACGATCGACGGGTGCCGGTTGCCCTGCCTACCCGGATCGACGTCGGCCACGACATGCCCCGAGCCGACGTTCAGCAGGCCCGCCAGGGCCGACCCCATGAGCGAAACCTCCACGTGCTGGCCCAGACCGGTCCGGTGGCGTTCCTCGATGGCGGCCAGGATGGCGATCACGGCGTAGAGACCGGTCAGGTTGTCCACCATTGCCGACCCGACCTTGGTCGGCTCGCCATCGGCCTCGCCCGTGATCGACATCACCCCGCTCATGGCCTGGACCAGGAAGTCGTAACCGGCCAGGCGGGCGCCTGCCCCGGTGCTGCCGAACCCCGTGATCGAACAGGTGACCAGGTCGGGACGCCCGGCGGCCAGCGCCCCGCGGTCCAGGCCGAAGCGTTCCATGGTCCCCACCCGGAAGTTGTCGACCACGACGTCGGCGCCCAGCGCGATCCTGCGTGCCACGGCGAGGTCGGCGGCATCCCGGAGGTCCAGTGCGATGCTCCGCTTGTTGCGGTTCAGGCCCAGGTAGTAGGTGCTGGTCGCAGCATCCCCCTCGCCCCACCACGGCGGGCCCCAGGTGCGGGTCTCGTCTCCCACACCAGGCTGCTCGACCTTCACCACGTCGGCGCCGAGGTCACCCAGCACCATCGTGGCCATGGGCCCCGCCAGCACCCGGCTGAAGTCGGCTATCCGGAGGTGGCCCAACGCACCGGTATCGGCACGCTGATAGTCATCGAGGCTGTCCGGCACGAGCGGGAGTCTCGCAGCGGCGGCACGACACGGCAATGCGAGAGTCTCGCTTGCCTTCAGCACCGATCACGGCAAGCATCCGACGGTGCGAACCGAGCCTGTACACCTATGACCGACACGAGCACGGTCCAACCACAGCGCGGGGTCCGGCAAGGTCGGGACGCCCGCGCAGCGAAACGCCGTACCCGGGTCCAGAGGTGGCTTCCCGAGTTGGAGCGCAGGATCCCCTGGGTGGACCTGCTCGACGAGGAGCAGGTCAAGAGGATCCATGACGCCTCCATGGACATCATCGAGGAGGTGGGCGTCGAGTTCAGGTGCGACGACGCCATCGGTATGTGGCGTGCGGCCGGGGCCGACGTTGACGGTGTCACCGTGCGCATCGACCGCGAGCACCTGATGTCGCTCGTCGGCACCGCTCCCTCCTCGTACACGATGGTGGCCCGCGACCCGGCCCACACGGTCACGGTCGGCGATGGCAGGACCATCTTCACCCCCTCCTACGGCGCCCCGTACGTACTGGACCTGGACGGCGTCCGTCGCCCAGGCACCCTTCAGGACTTCCGTAACTTCACGAAGCTGAACCACCTGTCGCCGGCACTGCACATGTCGGGTGGGGTGGTCTGCGAACCGATGGACGTACCGGTCCCGAAGCGGCACCTCTACATGACGGAGAGCCTCCTGAAGTACTCGTCCAAGCCGTTCATGGGGGCGGTCACCTCCATGGACCGAGCCGAGGACAGTCTGCACATGGCGGGGATCGTGTTCGGCCAGGACTTCGTTCGCGAGACGACCGTCATGACCTCCCTGGCCAACGCCAACACTCCCCTGGTCTGGGACAAGACCATGCTGGACAGCGTCCGGGTCTTCGCTGCCGCCAATCAGGCCACGCTCTTCAGCCCGTTCGTGCTCGGTGGCGCCTCCACGCCGGCCTCCACGGTCGGGGCGGTCATCCAGGTCAACATCGAGGCCCTCACCGGCGTGGCCTTCTCGCAGCTGGTCCGTACGGGTGCCCCTGCCCTCTACGGCCAGTGGCTGTCCACCGTTTCGATGCGTACCGGCGCCCCCCAGGCCGGCACGCCTGAGATCTGCCACATGAACCTGCTCACCGCCCAGATGGCCCGCCACTACAACCTTCCGTCGCGTTGCAGCGGCTCGTGCACGAGCTCCAAGATGGTCGACGCCCAGGCCGGCTACGAGGCGGCCCGCAACATGTACGGCGTAATCATGGCGGGCACGAACTTCGTCCTCTCGACCACCGGCTATCTGGAGAGCGCCATGTGCCAGAGCTACGCCAAGTGGGTCCTGGACAGTGAGCAGTTGGAGCTCATGTACCGGCTGGGCAGCGGGGTCTCGTTCGACGGCCTGGACGAGGTGCTGGACTCGATGCGCTCGGTGCCGGCGGGTGGCCACCACCTCGGTACGGAGCACACGCTGGCCAACTTCCAGACCGCCTTCTCGATGCCTGAGATGATGAACAGCGACAACTACGAACAGTGGTTGGCCGACGGGTCGCAGGGCGCCGAGGAGCGGGCGGCCGCCAGGTGCCGCCAGATGCTCGACGAGTACGAGGAACCGGCGCTGGACGACCACATCCGCGAAGAACTCGACGACTACGTGGCTCGTCGTGATGCCGAACTGCCCGACCTGGTCACCTGAGACGGCGACAGCCCACCGATAATCCCGAGGAATCCGACATGACCACCACCAACGGCACCGCCCCGGAACCGCCGCTGCTACACGGCGTGTGCGCCGCCATGTGCAGCCCGTTCGACGACTCCGGCGAGTCGCTCGACGAGGGGCGACTGCGTGACCACGTCGAGAGCCTCCTCGACGCCGGCATCCACGGCCTGGTGCTGGCCGCCGGCACCGGCGAGTTCGCCTTCCTCTCGACCGACGAGAAACGCCGCGTCTTTGAGATCGGCATCGAACAGGTGGCAGGCCGCATCCCGGTCATCTGTCAGACGTCGGCGATAACCACCGTGGACGCCATAGAGAACTCCCGGGCTGCAATCGACCTGGGAGCCAGCGCCGTGATGGTCCTCCCCCCGTACTTCGAGGGGCCGTTCGAACGCGGGGTCATGTACCACTACGAGAAGCTGGCGCGGGCCATCGACGCCCCCATCGTCCTCTACAACATCCCCGCACAGTCCGGCTTCGACATCACCCCGGACCTGTACCGGAAGCTCATAGCCATGGAGAACATCGACTACATCAAGGACTCGACAGGCGACCTGATCCGCATCCAGCAGTTGCTGGGCATAGGCGGCCACGTGCTCTCCGGAACCGATCCACTGGCCCCGTACGCCCTCATGGCCGGTTCAGCAGGCTGGATCTGGGGCGCCGCCAACGTCATGCCGCACGAGTGCGTGGCCCTCTACGACCACATCACCGCCGGTCGCCACCTCGAGGCACTCGAACTCTGGAACCGGATGCTGCCAGCCAACCTGTTCTTCTGGGACAACGCCGTGGACGCCGAGTACAACGTGGCGGTCAAGACGGCCACCAACATGGTCGGCCGGCCGGTGGGCCCGTGCCGTCGCCCGGTAATGCCCATGACCCGCCGGGGTCGCGTATCGCTGAGCGCTGCCCTCTCCACGCTGCCGACCAATCGGGTGGACCGTGACCGCCTGGTGTTCCGGGAATGGGACGATGAACGCGACTGGCTGGTACGCATGACCGACCGGGCAGGAGTTGGCAGGACGATCCCGACGAGGAGCACCCGATGACCACCGACCTTGCAGATCCGACGGCCCTGGCGGCATCCGTGCAGCCACCGACGCGGGCCCTCATCGGGGGCCGCAGCGTGGAGTCGGCCAGCGGACGGACCTTCGCCACCCTGAATCCGGCCACCGGTCGCGAGCTGGCCCAGGTCTCCGAGTGCGATGCCACAGACGTGGATCGTGCCGTCGCCGCGGCACGGGTCGCCTTCGAGGAGGGACCCTGGGGTCGCATGGCGCCCGCTGACCGCAAGCTGTTGCTGCTGCGGTTCGCCAGCCTGGTGGAGGCCCACACCGACGAGCTCGCCATCATCGAGACGCTGGAGGGAGGCAAGCCGATCAGCGACTGCTCGGGGATCGACGTCCCCGACCTGGTGATGACCCTGCGTTGGCATGCCGAGGCGTGCGACAAGCTCTACGACCAGCTCTCGCCGTCAGGCCCCGGCAAGGTCGGGATGGTGGTCCGCGAGCCCGTCGGTGTGGTCGGCGCCGTGCTGCCCTGGAACTACCCGCTGATGATGGCCGGCTGGAAGATCGGCCCGATCCTGGCGGCCGGCAACACGTGCGTAGTGAAGCCGGCGGAGCAGACCTCCATGTCGACCATCCGGGTGGCCGAACTAGCGGTCGAGGCCGGGATCCCGGACGGCGTCCTGAACGTGGTCCCGGGGTTCGGCGAAACGGCCGGCGCAGCGATCGGACTGCATCCGGACGTGGACTGCGTTGCCTTCACCGGATCCACCGAAGTGGGGCGCCACTTCCTCCGCTACTCGGCCGACTCCAACCTCAAGGAGGTACTGCTGGAATGTGGCGGCAAGAGCCCGGTCATAGTCATGGCCGACGCCGACGACCTGGATGCGGCGGCAACAGGAATCTGCGAGGGGATCTTCTGGAACGGAGGCCAGAACTGCAGCGCCAACTCACGGCTCATCGTCCAGCGCTCGGTCCGCGACGAGCTCATGGAGCGCATCGCCGAACGCAGCAGGGACTGGGTGGTGGGCGACCCCCTGGTGCCAGAGACGACCGTGGGAGCCATGATCGAGGAGACCCACATGGACAAGGTGCTGGGCCACATCGCGGACGCTCACGCAGCCGGCTCTACGTGTGCCGTCGGTGGCAACCGGGTGCGCGTGGAGAGCGGTGGGTGGTTCGTGGAGCCCACCGTCTTCACGAACGTGGATCCCTCCAGCCGCCTGGCCCGCGAGGAGGTCTTCGGACCGGTCCTGGCTGTGACCACCTTCGACACGCCAGAGGAGGCCATCCGTCTTGCCAACGACACCGACTACGGGCTGGCCGCCACCATCCACACCACCGACCTTCGCACCGCCCACCTGGCGTCACGGGCCATCCGGGCCGGAACGGTCGCCGTGAACTGCTATGGCGAAGGCGACATCACCACGCCCTTCGGCGGGTTCAAGCAGTCGGGCTTCGGTGGCCGGGACAAATCAATCGCGGCCCACGAGCAGTACACCGAGCTGAAAACCATCTGGATGGACCTTTCCTGATGGCAGTCCGCTGATCGGACGGGGGAGGCCACGATGGGTGCCGTCACGCTCCTGCCCAGGTACGACCGGAACAACGGCTGGTTCGAGACCCTGACCGAGGTGCCACCGGCCGCACCGCTCTCCGGTCCCACGAAAGCCGACGTGGTCGTCGTGGGCGCCGGTTTCACAGGACTGGCGGCCGCCCGCAGGCTGGCCGAACTGCGTCCGGACGCCCACATCCTCCTGTTGGAGGCCGGACGCATCGGCAACAGCGCAGCGGGACGGTCGTCGGGGTTCGGCATCGACCACGCCCACAACGTCCGATCCAAGGGCTTCGCCGACACCGTCGAATTCGAGAAGCAGCAGATCGCCCTGAACCGGGTCGGCCTCTCGTACCTCGAGGAGGCGGTGACCACCCACGGCATCGACTGCGACTGGTCGTGGACAGGCAAGACCCATGCCGCCTGTACCGACCGGGGCGCCCGGGACCTGAAGCACTTCGCCTCGACCCTGGACCGGATCGACGAGCCGTACGAACTGCTGGAGGCCGACGCCATGGTCGACCGGCTAGGTATCGACTACTACCACCAGGGCCTCCACACGCCGGGAACCGCGCTCATGCAACCCGCTGCCCTCTGTCGGGGGCTGGCGGCCACCCTGCCGGACAACGTGGTGGTCCATGAGGAGACCCCGGTGACCTGGCTGGACGCTGGACCACCCCACGAACTGTGGACCGACGGGGGCAGCGTGCGAACCCCCGAAGTGCTCTTGGCCAACAACGGCTTCCTGGCCGGGTTCGGCTTCTACCGAAAGCATCTCATCCCGGTCGTCACGTGGGGCTCGATGACCCGACCGTTGACCGCCGAGGAGTCGGCCTCCATCGGCGGACATCGCACCTGGGGGGTGATCCCGGCCGCCCCGTCGGGCACCACGGTGCGCCGCCTGGCCGACGGCCGGATTCTCGTACGAAACGTCTACTCCTACAGCCGCCACTCACTGGCCGGAGGGCGCCGCCGCCAGCGGGCCGCCCGGTCCCACCGGAAGGCCTTCGAGGCTCGTTTCCCCGGCCTCACCGACGTGCCGTTCGAGTACACGTGGGGCGGGGCGTTGAGCATGGCCCGCAACGGCGAACCGGTCTTCGGGACGCTGGCCGACGGCATCTCGGCCGCCGGCGTCCACAACGGCACCGGGCTGAGCAGGGGCACCATCTGTGGGAAGTTGATCGCCGAGATGATGAGCGGCGAAGGCTCCGACCTTCTGGACGCCATGCTCGGTCGGGGCCGACCCAACCGCAACGTGCCCGACCCGGTCCTCGGGTGGGGCGTTGACCTGTACGCCCGCCGGCTGCGACTGCAGTCCGGTCTCGAAATGTGACCCGGACTCCCGACCAATGAGGAACCCCATGATCGATCCTTCGACTGGCCCGTCAATTGAACCACCGCCTGGCCCTCGGGTCGCCCTGGTGACCGGGGCGACGTCGGGCATCGGCCGGGCGTGTGCCCTGCGGCTTGCTGCCGACGGCTTCACCGTGGTGGTGGGCGGCCGTGATGCCAGCCGGGCCGCCGCCGTGGTGGCCGAGATCGAAGCCGCCGGAGGCACGGCATCGACCGCGCTGGGCGACGTAGCCCTGCCGGGCTACGGCGACGGAGCCGTCGCCTCGACGCTGGCTGTCCACGGGCGCCTCGACGTGCTGGTCAACGCTGCGGGCGTCATCACCCGGTCCGACGCCGAGGGCACCACCGACGAGGAATGGCACCGGGTCATGTCCACCAACGTGGACGGCCTGTTTCGAACCAGCCGGGCCGCTCTCCCTGCCCTGCGAGCCTCCGGTGGCGGGGCCATTGTGAACATCAGCTCCACCAACGGACTGGTCGGCGTGCCCGGCCTCGCTGCCTACTGCGCCTCCAAGGGGGCAGTCACCAACCTCACCCGGGCCATGGCGTTGGATCACGCCCACGAGGGCATTCGCGTCAACGCTGTCTGCCCGGGTGCCGTGGACACCCACATGCTGTACTCGGAGCGTGGCACCAGCATCGAGGAGGTGCGATCCATGAACATCGGCGGTATTCCCGAGGGCCGGATCCCCGGTGGCGATGAGATCGCCCACATGGTCTCGTTCCTGGCCGACGACCGTTCCCGGCACGTCAACGGCGCCAACATCAGCGTCGATGGCGGTTACACCGCGGCATGAGCGACGACCGGGAAGGGACGGCTCCGAGGTGACGGGTCGGGCGACGGGCCGGATCGTGGTGGTCACCGGAGGCGCTCGGGGCATCGGGCGAGCCATCGTGGACCGGTTCGCCGCCGAGGGCGCCACTGTGGTCATCGGCGACCTGACCGACCCGGGTGAGCTGTTCCTTCAGAGTGACGTCGCTGCGGGCCTCGCGGTGGCCGGCCACCGCGAGTGGGTGCCCCTGGACGTCACCGACGAGATTTCGATCCTGGCGTTCTCCGAGTCGGTGGCCGCCGCCCACGGCGGCGTCGACGTGCTGGTAAACAACGCCGGGATCATGGACACCCGGGCCCTCGCCGATGAGACGGTGGCAGGCTGGGACCTCACCATGGCCGTCAATCTGCGGGGGCCGTTCCTCATGGCCAAGCACCTGGTGCCCCTCATGGAGGGCCGTGCCGATCCGGCCATCGTGAACATCGGCTCCATCGAGGGGCTGGGGGCCAACACCTTTCACTCCTCGTACGCGGCCTCCAAGGCCGGCGTGCACGGCCTCACCCGTGCCCTGGCCGTCGAGCTCGGTCCGGCGGGAATCCGCTGCAACGCCGTGGCCCCCGGCTGGATCGACACCGAACTGAACCGGGGCTACGTCGACAAGCACCCGAATCGGGAGCAGGCGGTGGCCGACCTGGCCTCGCTACACCCGGTGGGTCGGATTGGCGACCCCACCGATGTGGCGGCCACCGTGTCCTGGCTGGCCAACCCGGACGCCGGCTTCGTAACCGGCCAGGTGGTCACCGTGGACGGTGGTCGCATGACCCGCCTGCCCATCCCCGCCTCGCTGGCCGACGACGCCTGAACCGGCCGACGTTCAGCCCTCCGCCTACCGGTCGGGGTTATTCCAAACGATCAGCACGGCGTTGCCACCGACCGCCGGATCCTCCATGTAGTCGGGGATTGCCCCCAGGGCCTCGAAACCGTTCTCCAGCTGGAAGCTGAGGGTCGGGTCGTAGAGCCGCCCCGCCGTCACCTCCTTCACGTACTCGTCGGCCGACATCGCGTCGATGTGGTCGGCGTAGCCGGGGATCACGCCTCCGGCCACGATCCCGGCCTTCCCGAGGCTCCGCACCACCTCCTTGCGCCGCGCGTAGAGCTGCTGTCCGATACCAAGGCGCCGGTAGCCGGGATCGACTGCGATCGTCACCCCGTAGTACCAGTCGGCGTCGGCCCGGTGGTTGCCACAGGAATTCTCCCCGACCAGGTCGTCCAGGCAGTGGTGGGGCTCGTCGAAGTCGAAGTCGATGAGGATCCCCACGCCCATGCCGACGGGCCTGTCTCCGTCGAGAGCCACGAAGCCACCCTCTGGGAAGGTCCCGCAGAGGATGCGGATGTCGTCGACGCTGAGCAGGTCGACCATTCCGGCCGTCGGGAAGGCCGCCCGTTCGATGGCAGCCAGCTCTTCGGCCCAGCGTTCATGGATCGGCGCGTAGGTGATCTCGGGCATCGGCTCAGGTGACCAACGGGACGTGGACGTACTCGTTGTGGCTGGGCAGGCCCCACACCGCCCAGAAGTCCAGGGTGCTAGGGCGCATGACCACCGCTCCGCTGGATTCGATGTGGAACGGCTCCCGGGATACCTGGCAGATGGCCCCCTCGTCGCGGGTCACGGCCATCAGGACGTGCTCGTCAATGCCGTCGCGGTCCAGCAGCTCAAGAGCCCTGGCCCGACGCCGAGTGGAACTGTCCTTCAGGACCTCGTTCTTCGGGGCCTCCCGGGCCACCGCCTCGGCCCACAGGGCGTGGTTGGTGTGAACGAGGGCGTCGTCGTCGAGCGCGACGGTGGGTCCGGCCGTCGGGAAGGCCTCGATCATGTGGCCCTCCCCGCTGGCATCGAACACCAGGAAGCTGTGGGCACCGGCCAGGTCGGCGGCGAGGATCGCATCGCGGGCCGCTGCCGCCGAGTCCTGCAGCAGGGCATCTCGCACGACCGAGGTCCACATGACGCCCGGGCATCCATCGGTGGCGACGAGGTTGTTGATCCCCACGCACACCCCGGCCTCGTTCATCCCGATCTGTCCGACGCACCCCGTGGTGGTGAACACCAGCGCCGCCGGGCCGCCGTCGGGCCGGATCCGGAGAAGCACCACGTGCTGCGTGGCGCTGTCGTGCATATCCCAGGTCTGGCCGTAGAAGCCCTGCCCATCGCATCGGTGGTCCGGGACGATGAACGCCGTGCAGTCGTCCTCGACCACCTCGTCGGGATGTGGTCCTCCGACCACTGCACGCACGGTGTCCACGAAGTCGGTGAAGCCGCCGACCACGACAGCCTCCTCGGGCGTGATCCCGGCACCTTCGGCAATGCCGCACATCTCGGCGTAGAGGCTGGGCGAATGGGCCTCGTGGGCCGGAAGGCAGGAACGGGCGATGTCGAGGACGTCGCCACGGCCGATCTCACCGCCTGCCCAGAACTCGGAGCCAGCCAGCCGGACACGCTCAGCGGCATATGTCCGGATCTCCTCGGCGTGGGCCGCTCCGTGGGCGTTGCCCATCGCCGCCGGGCTGCCGGCCAGGTCCAGGATCCGCATCGGGGGTCGTCTCACTGCGTCAGTCTTACCCATCGCCCACTCGTGAGCAAGCGTTTCATTCGTAACCTCATGCTTGGACAACGATTTTAGTTGTGACCGTAGGTGTAGATGGGTGATTCAGTCGTCACCAGCGCTGACGAGGTTTCCGAAGCGGTGCAGCGTCCGACTCACCGCCTGCTCGCGTAGGTAATGGCGAAGCTCGAGACGACCGCTGGCCGTGACGGCTTCGTCGACCAGGTCCACCTCGGCGGCAATGGCCGCCCGGCGGATCAGTTCGGACACGAACCCCACAGAGCGGATCCGACCGAACCGGTGGGCGCTCAACGTGCCGGCAAACGTGGCGTCGTCATCAACCGTCGCCCGGCTCACCAGCGGCACCACCCCACAGCGTGCCGACGCCGCCATGACCCGGTCCAGCTCGGCGGTAGTCGCACCGGGCCCGACCCGCACGATCAGGTCAGGGAAGGGCCGGTAGCGAAGTATGTTCGCCTCGCAGAACAGGCCCGTCGGATCGTGCGAAACCCCGTAGTGGTCCTCCCACCAGGCATCGTCGGCAATGGCCAGCTCGTCAGCGTCCACCTCGGAGAGGTCCCTGGCCGGCGCCCATGTGCCGAGCTGCAGTAGGTAGTCGGGACCACCGGCCTTGGCGCCCACACCGACCGACGACCTCTTCCAGCCCCCGAAAGGCTGGCGCTGCACGACGGCGCCGGTGATGGCCCGGTTCACATATGCGTTGCCTACCTCGACGGCGTCGAGCCATGCATCCACCTCGGCCGGGTCCAGGGAGTGAATGCCTCCGGTCAACCCGTAGTCCACGGCGTTCTGGACCTCAATGGCCTCGGTCAGGGTCTCGACGGCAATCAGGCCCAGGACCGGTCCGAAGTACTCGGTGCGATGGAACTGCGAACCGGCACGCACCCCCACCTTGATTCCCGGCGTCCACACCCGGCCGTCGGCATCCAGGCGGCGCGGCTCGAGCAGCCACTCCTCGCCGGGGGCCAGCACGGTCAGGGCATCGAGCAGTTTGCCGACCGCCGGGGCCACGAGGGGGCCGAACACCGTGGCCGGATCGGTGGCGGGACCTACCTGCAGGGAGGTCGCCGCATCCACCACCTGCCTCAGGAACCGCTCGTCGGTGGCGACCGGACCCACGAGGATCCCCAGGCTGGCCGCCGAACACTTCTGGCCCTGATGGCCGAACGCCGAGCGCACGAGGTCTGCAGCCGCCAGGTCCAGGTCGGCCTGGGGGGTCACGACCAGGGCGTTCTTGCCGCTGGCCTCGGCGAAGAGCCGCATGTTCGGGTCCCAGCAGCGGAACAGGTCGGCCGTCTCATGCGAGCCCGTCAGGATCACTCCATCGACCGTGGTCACCAGTCGGCGGCCGACCTCGTCGTCGGGGGTGCGGACGAACCTCAGCACGTCGGCCGGGACGCCGGCGGCCCAGCAGGCCTCGGCCACGATCTCGGCGCAACGGGGCGTCTCGGGAGCCGGCTTGAACACGACCGCGTTGCCCGCAGCGAGGGCAGCCAGCGTCCCGCCCGCCGGTATGGCCACCGGGAAGTTCCACGGCGGGATCACGGCCACCACACCCAGCGGGGTGAAATCGGCGCCGTTGATGCGTTCCAGCTCCGTCGCACGTTCCGCGTACCACCGGGCGAAGTCGACCGCCTCTCCGATCTCCGGATCCGCCTCGGCAACCGTCTTGGAGGCCTCGTGCATCATGGCCAGGAGCAGGTCGTCGTGTCGGGCCACCAGCTCGTCGGCGACACGACGCAGGACATCGCGCCTCTCGGAGGCTCCACGGGCGGCCCAGCCGGCCTGGGCGGCACGTGCCGTAGCGACCTCGGCATCGATCCCGTCGATCGTGGAGGTCAGCTTGGTCCGTACCGGTTCTAACGCCCTTGCCGCCAACAACTCCAGGCGGCGGCGGGTGGCCGGAAGCGTCGGGTCACCGTCTGGCTGGTTTCGGAACCGCCCAGCACCATCGGGTGGCGCCTCGGCCTCCCGGCGGGGCAGGTCACCGACCTTCCAACGGTCGGCCACCGCCGCACGAAAGCACCCGGCCTGCTCCTCGAAGTCTGATGTGCCCGGATGCAGGGTGAACAGGTGGTGGAGGAAGTTCTCCTCGGAACTGTTCTCCTCGAGGCGGCGGAATAGATAGCTGACGGCAACGTCGAAGTCGTCGCGTCCCACGATCGGCGTGTAGAGCAGAAGGCCACCGGCCTCACCCCTGACCACACGGGCCTGGGACGGCGCCATGCCCTGGAGCATCTCGAACTCCACCCTGTCGGCCACGCCACGCGCCTCGGCCAGCAGATGGGCCCAGGCCACGTCGAACAGGTTGTGGCTGGCCAGGCCGATGCGGACGGAGTGGGCGTGGACGGGCCGCAGGGCCCAGTCCACGCACCTCTTGTAGTTGGCATCCACCTCCGCCTTGGACCCGTACGGCGCCAGCACCCACCCGTGTACCGCGGCGTCGACCCTCTCCATTGCCAGGTTGGCTCCCTTGACGAGCCTGACCTTCACCCCACCCCCGCCGGCACTGGACCGGGTAGCGGCCCACGTCGTGATGCGCTGGAGTGCCCCGAAGGCCTCAGGTAGGTAGGCCTGCAGCACGATCCCGGCGTCCAGGCCCGTGAGGTCGGGTTCGTCCAGCAGTTCCATGAAAGCCCGGAGGGTGACCTCCAGGTCCCGGTGCTCCTCCATGTCGAGGTTCACGAAGGTGGTCCCACCGGTCTCCGTGGGCGCTGCCGCAGCTGCCCGGTACAGGACCCGGAGCCGATCCTTGACGCGCTCCAGGGTGTGGTCGAACGCCCACATGTTGAGCTGGCTGGCAATGGCCGAGACCTTCACCGAGACGTAGTCGACGTCCGGATCCCGGATCAGGTCGAGTGTGCGCTCGAAGCGACGGGAGGCCTCGCCCTCGCCGAGTACGGCTTCGCCCAGGAGGTTCACGTTCATGGCGTAGCCGTCAGAGCGACAGCGCGACAGGTGGTCGTGCATCGGCCCCGGGGCGGCGTCCACCACCATGTGGCCGACCAGCTGTCGGAGCCGACGGCGGGCCAGCGGCATGACAAGCCGGGGCAGGGATGGTGCCAGCCGGGCGCCGACCTGGAGCATGAGGCGGTCCACAGGGCCCAGGAACGACGGCAGGTCACGGTCGGTGACGAGCTTCACCAGCTGCTCGGCGGCCAGAACGTCGTGGCGGTGTCGGGCGACCCTGTCCACGAATCGCATCGTGAACCCGATGCCGCCCGGATCGGCGATGATCGCCCTCATCCTGTCGGTGGAACGGCGCTCGGCGGACGTCTCGGTCGAGTGGGCCTGGGTCAACCAGCGGGCCACGACCGCCACGGCGTCTTCGGCCAGGGCGTCCGGATCGACATGCCTGCCCGCCCGCTCCGCCGCCGGGGCGCCACCATCGGGACCGTGTCCGACTGCATCGGAATCACAGCGACGCTCTCGGGTCATGGCCATGCCTACATCGTCGGGATCGGAGTGTTCAGGGTCTTGTACGATCCGCGCACACATGACCCCGATTTCGGACAAATCACCGGCGGAGACCCCGCCGGGTGGCCCATCTGACCACGGCTGCCCCCCGGAACTGCTCGAGCTGTTCGACGCCCTCCCCAACGTGATGTTCTGCTGGAAGGGCCCCGACGACCGGTATGTGGCCGTCAACCATGCATTCGTGAGGCGTTCTGGCCGGACCGACCGGCGCGATGTCGTGGGGGCCCGTGCCGTCGACCTGTTCCCCGGGACGCTCGCCGAGCGCTACGAGGATCAGGATCGCCAGGTGTTCGCCGATGGTGAGGCGCTCCGCGACGAGCTGGAGCTGATCCGCCGTCCCGACGGCTCCACCGGCTGGTACCTGACCACGAAACTCCCGGTGGTGCGTGAGGGCGAGGTGGTCGGCCTGGTCAGCGTGAGTCGCGACCTGGAGACACCCAGCGATGAGGGCATTGCCATGGAGTCGTTGACCCGTGTGGTGGAACTGGTCCACGCCCCGGCCGACGGGGCCCTCAAGGTGGCCGACCTGGCCACGGCAGCCGGCTGCTCCGAAGGCCAGCTGGAACGACGGATGAAGAAGGTGTTCGGCCTCACAGCCACGCAGTACGTGCTGCGCGTCCGGGTGGACCGGGCAGCCGACCTACTGGTCGATACCGACCAGCCGATCGCAGACATCGCCGTTGAGTGCGGGTTCTCGGACCAGGCGAACCTGACCCGCCTGTTCGGACGCCTGATCGGCGAGACCCCGGCGAAGTTCCGGGCGGCCAGGAACGCCTGAGCCGACTCAGGCGGCGGAGCGCTCCACACGGATCGGCACGCCGAGTTCCCACAACCCGAGGGCATCGGCGAGCGGTACCGGTCGGTGCACCTCTCCGTTGTGGTTCACGCCGTAGAGCTCGGTAGAGACGTCGTCCCCATCGGCCCGGAGCAACACCGAGTAGACATCGTGGAAGGCCTTCAGGCGTCGCTCTGCGCCGCGGATGTTGGGCCTGGCCGCGACTACGAGGGTCGACGCGGTGGACGAGTCGCCGAAGCTCAGGACCGAACCCAGATCGTTGGACTCGACCGACTTCACGATTCCGGTCGCTGCCGGTGTGCTGGACTTCGTGGTGGTTGCCACCAGGGCGCCTCCTGCATCTGTGGACTTGCTGATTCTACCGGCACTCCCTCCCCACCCCGACCGCATGACCCTGATCCCGACCTTCAATCCGACCGACCCAGCAGCCAGACTGGAGCCATGACGGATCGGATTCAGGCAACTGGCCACCTCCTGGTGGCCGACGAGGTCTCCGAGGCACTCGCAGCGGGCCGCGCTGTGGTGGCCCTGGAGTCCACGATCATCAGCCACGGGATGCCGTATCCGGACAATGTCTCGACGGCAATGGCATGCGAGGCGGCGGTCCGCGAGGTAGGTGCGGTGCCGGCGACGGTCGCTGTTATCGACGGGGCCCTGCGGGTCGGCCTCGCCGGCAACGAGGTCGAAATGCTGGGCCTTGCCGGCGAGGTGGCCAAGGTGAGCCTCCGCGATCTCGGCTGGGTGCTGTCCGGCGCCGGGGTGGGAGCAACGACGGTGGCAGCGACCATGCACGCTGCGGAACTTGCCGGCATCCGGGTGTTCGCCACGGGCGGCATCGGTGGGGTCCACAGGGGCGGCGAACTCGACGTATCCGCCGACCTGACGGCGCTGGGAACGATTCCGGTGGCGGTGGTCTGCAGCGGCCCCAAGGCGGTGCTGGACGTGGCCCGGACCGTCGAAGCCCTCGAGACGCTCGGTGTGCCGGTTATCGGCCAGGGTGTCGACATGCTGCCCGAGTTCTGGACCCGCGGCACCGACCTGCCGGTGAGCGCCAGGTCCGATGACGCGACACGTACAGCCGCCATCCTCGATGCCCACTGGGGTTGTGGCCTCACCACCGGCGCCGTGGTGGCCAACCCCATCCCGGTGGGGCACGAGTTGGACCGGGACATGATCGCCGCGGCGATCGAGTCAGGCCTCGCAGCCGCCACCGCCCGGGGTGTACGGGGCCGCGATGTCACGCCGTTCCTGCTCACGCACGTCGCAGCGGCCACCGACGGCCGGAGCCAGGTGGCCAACATGGCGCTGGTGCGCGACAACGCCGCCGTCGCCGGCCGCATAGCCGTGGCGCTGTCCGCCCTACGTGCTTCCCCGGATACTCGGGAGAGGGGCCCGGGGTGACGCCGGGCGGGGTGATCCTCACCGGGGGAATCATCCATCCGATGCTCGCCGGCGACACCACCACCGCCGAGGCGGTACGCCTCGATGGTCGTCGCATCACACACGTCGGGAGCCTCGGGGATGCCCGCTCCCTCGGTGACGCCGACATGGTGGACCTCGAGGGTGCGTGCCTGATGCCGGGGTTCGTCGACGCCCACACCCATCCTCTGATGCACGGGCAGTGCGGGAGCTGGGCCGACCTGTCCATGGCCTCCAGCGTGGACGAGGTGCTGAAGCTGATGGGCGAGCACTCACGGCTGGAGGCCCGGACCGGTCCTGTCCGCGGCTTCGGCTACGACCACCACAGGCTCGCCGAGGGCCGGCACCCGACCGCGACCGAGCTGGACCGGGTGGCCGACGACCGGACCGTGATGGCCATGCACGTCAGCGGGCACGGCTTCTCAGTCAACTCCCACGGCCTCACCGAAGCGGGAATCACCGCCGACACCCCGACCCCCACCGGTGGCCTCATCGGCCACGACACCGCTGGACTACCCGACGGCCGGATCTTCGATGCCGCCTGCGACCTCCTAACCGGTGTGGACGGCGTGAAGGTCGGCAACCACGGACCGAACCTCCACCTTCCGGACCACCCGGACGACCTGGCCCTGATGCTCGATGCCGCCCAGGAGGAGTTCCTCGCCGCAGGGATCACCTCGGTCGGCGACTGCCAGGTGACCGGACGCGAGATGCGGGCCTTCCTCGCCGCCCGCGATGCCGGTCGCCTCCGCCTGCGCGTCACCATGTACGTGCTCTCCAGCCATGTCGATGCCCTCCGCCGCCTTGGCCTCGACTCCCGACTGGGCGACGACCTCCTGTCCTTCGGTGGGGTCAAGCACTACGCAGACGGTGCGCTCACGGGCGGTACCGCCTACCTCCCGTGTGGTTGCGGCGCCACCCACGGCTACCTGTACCACGAGGAGGGCCGCCTTGAGGACCTGCTGGCAGCTTCGGCTTCAGCCGGCCTCCAGACCGCCACGCATGCCCAGGGGCCCGATGCCATCCAACTGGTTCTCGATGCCCTGGACCGCCTGCCTCCCGACCCGGGGCTGCGCCACCGCATCGAACACTGCGGATTCCCCACCGACGAGCAGCTCGTGACGATGCGACGCCTCGGGATCGTCCCGGTACCCCAACCCACCCAGGTCCACCTCTACGGCGAGGGCGTACGGAACGACCACCCGGATCTGGCTGATCGCATGTACCCGTCGGGTCTGATTGCCGACGCCGGCCTGCCGGTGGTCCTCTCGTCGGATGCACCGGTGACAAACCCGGATGTGCTGCTGGCCTGCTGGGCCGCCGAGACCCGGATCACGGCAGCCGGCCGGGTGCTGGGCGAGGCCTGCCGGATTACCCGCCGGATGGCGTTCGAGGGTTACACCCTGGGCGGGGCCCATGCCCTGCGCCGTGATGACGTGGGCTCACTCACCCCGGGCCGCCTGGCCGACCTGGCAATCCTGGACGCCGACCCGTTCAGCGTCGCCACCGACAGCCTCCCGGACGTGTCGGTCACCGGGACATGGGTCGATGGCCGCCCAGCCTGGACCCGCTCAAGGGGACTGGCGTAGCGAAGCCGTCCGCCGGTCAGCCGGTCTGGCCCTGTCGGCGTGCCGCCTCGACGGTCAGGCGTGGGTTCAGCTGGTCGGTGGAGGTGATGAGGTGCAGCAGGGCTCCGGTGGGCGACGCCATGGCCCGCTCGAACGCAGGGGCGAACCCGTCGGTCGCCGTCACACGTTCGGCGTGCATGCCGTAGGCGCCGGCCAGGACCACGAAGTCGGGGTTGACGAGGTCGGTTGCCGAGACCCTTCCGGGGTGGTGCAGCTCCTGGTGCATCCGGATGGTCCCCCACGATGAGTTGTCCACCACCAGCACGATGGGCCGGGCATCGGCCTGCATGGCTGTGCCCAGTTCCTGGAGGTTCATCTGGATGTCGCCATCGCCGGCGAAGCAGATAACGGTCCGGTCAGGATCGGCGACCTTGGCGGCCACGGCGGCCGGCAGCCCATAGCCCATCGTCCCGTTCTGCGGGGCCAGCAGCCGGGCGTCGGCACCGTAGAGGAGGAACTTGTTGGGCCAGATCGAGAAATTCCCAGCCCCGTTGGTGACCACCACGTCGGCCGGAAGGCGCTGGCGCAGCCATCCCGTCACCTCGCCCATGTCCAGGTCACCCAGTTGGGGTGGGCAGTCCAGGGTCTCGAGGAAGGCGGCCCGGCGCTGCACCCGCCAGTCGGCCCAACGGTCGGTTGCAACCGACCGCATGGTGGCGAAGGCACTACAGGCTGCGTTGGAGCCGGCGTTGACCGTCACCTCGGCAGCCACCACCTTGCCGAACTCGAAGGCCGAGGCGTGTACGTGGACGATCCGCTGGCCATCGTTGGCCTCCCCATCGGTCCCGAACAGGCTGCAGACCCCGGTGGTCATCTCCCCGAACCGGGCCCCGATCGCCACGACGACGTCAGCATCCACCAGCGTCTGGCGCACGACGGGTGGCATGCCCACGCCAGCCTCGCCGACGTAGTGGTCGTCTGTGTTGTCGAACAGGTCGTGGCGTCTGAAGGTCACCACCACCGGCAGGTCGAACCGGGTTGCGAGGTTGCCCAGCGCCATCCGCCCGTCGGTGGTCCAACCTCCCCCGCCGATGAGGAGCACGGGTCGCTCGGCGGCGGCCAGCACGGCGTGCAGCGCGTCGATGTCGTCGGCGGACGGGGACCGCTCTTCGACCTGGACCGGTGGTCCGGGTTGCGTGGTGGCCTCCTCCCGTAGGACGTCCTCAGGTAGTGACACCACCACCGGGCCCGGGCGACCCGTCATCGCCACCGTGAACGCCGCCTCGACGATCCTCGGTAGGTCGTCGGCCGAGTCCACCTCGACCACCCATTTGGCCAGGTCGTCGAAGAACGACGTGTACTCGATCTCCTGGAAGGCTTCCAGGCCTCGATGGGGCCTACCCACCTGCCCCACGAAGAGGATCATCGGCGTAGAGCCCTGGTCGGCCGTGTGCACACCAATGGAGGCGTTCGTCGCACCCGGCCCCCGCGTCACGAAGCAGATCCCCGGGCGTCCGGTGAGGCGTCCCCAGGCCTCGGCCATGTAGGTGGCACCGCCCTCCTGGCGACAGGTCACGAACCGGAGCCGGTCCTCGACATCGTGGAAGGCATCCAACACCGCCAGGTAGCTCTCGCCTGGAACGCCGAATGCCGTGTCGACCCCCTGGGCCAACAGGCAGTCGACGAGGAGCTGGCCCCCCGTCCGTTCGGTCATTCCGTCGACCGGTCCCGTCGCCGGGTCGGGCGCCCACGCCCTACCAGGAACAGCACGCAGGCGACCAGGAACAGCAGCGAACCGATGATGAAGAGCGGGTCACCGGCCCGAATCGAGCCCGCGGTGAAGAACACCGCACAGGCCACGAACAACCACCAGCTCATCCCCTCGGTGTCACGCATCCAGACAGCCTGCCAGCCGCGCCGACCGGACGGCGACGCCGCGCCACCGCCGGGCTACCGTCAACATCCACCGCCGACAGACGGCCGGGCTTAGGAGCGACCTGTGGATCTGGGACTTTCGGGAAGGACGGCACTGGTTACCGGTGCATCCAGTGGCCTGGGGCTGGCGACGGCACGGGCGCTGGCTGCTGAGGGCGTCCGGGTGGCCCTCGTTTCGCGTTCGGCCCAGAAGTTGGCCGCAGCCGTGGCCACAGTCGACGGCGACCCGATCACCGCCACGGCAGACCTGTCGGACGACCCGTCGATCGAGGCCATGCTGGCCGAGGTCACGGCGGCCCTGGGCCAGGTCGACATCCTGGTGGCCAACGCCGGCGGCCCACCGCCGGGGGGCTTCGCCTCCACAGACCTGGAGACCTACTCCCTGGCCCTGCAGTTGAACCTGCTGTCCACGATCCGGATGTGCAAGGAGCTGGTCCCGGCGATGCAGGAACGCTGTTGGGGACGGGTGATCGCCATCACCTCGTCCACCGTGCGCGAGCCCAGCCCGGTACTCATCCCGTCGACCACGGCCCGTGCCGGCCTGACCGGCTTCCTCAAGACGATGGCCACCGAGGTGGCACCCGACGGGGTGACCGTCAACTCGGTCCAACCGGGCCCGCACGCCACGGCTCGCCTGGCCGAGATCTACGACGACCTGGAGGCGGTGGCGGCCAGCGTGCCGGTGCGCCGTCTCGGCGACCCCGACGACTTCGGTCGGGTCGTGGCCTTCCTCTGCTCCGAGTCGGCCCGGTCGATCACCGGAGCAGCGCTGCCGGTGGAGGGCGGCTCGCTCCGGGCCATCCAGTAGGCGGCCGGGGCGGCCGCCTCAGCCGCAGCAGGTCGTGTCGGATCCCGGGGCGGAGTGCCGCCCGACCACGACGCTGTCCATCTGGTCGGAGTCCGCAGTCTTCACGTACCACTCCCAGCGGAGGTCGTCAGGCGCATCCAGCCACGTCTCGGTCTTCTCGGCGTAGCAGCACTCGGTGTCGTCGACGCCCGTGGTCTCCAGGCCGGCGTCGGCCAGACGGGCCTCGGCGGCCACCACCTCGGCGGCGGTGCCGACCTCCACGCCCAGGTGGTTGATGGTGCCTCCACCACCCGGCTTCTCGAACAACACCAGCTTCAGCGGCGGATCGTCGATGGCGAAGTTGGCGTAGCCGGGCCGCACCTTGGCCGGACCGGTTCCGAACATCGAGGAATAGAAGTCGATGGCCTCGTCGAGGTCTCCGACGTCGATGGCCAGCTGCAGTCTGCTCATGGGTGCTCCCTCTGCTCGAGGCCAGTCTACGAACCGGCGGTCACCTCGGCGAGCGTGGCCAGAAAGCGGTCGTTCTGGGCCGGTGTCCCGATCGTGACCCGCATCCCCACACCGGGGAACGGCCGGACCACCACGCCCCGCTTCTCCATCTCGGGGAAGACCACGTCGGTCCGCGACCCGAGTGGCAGGTACACGAAGTTGGCGTGGGCGTCGGGTAGGTCCCAGCCATCTGACCGCAAGGAGGCCACCACCCGGTCACGCTCGGCGGTGATCGAATCGACCACCGCCTGCACCTCGTCACGGGCCGCTATCGCAGCCAGCGAGGCCACCTGGGCGAGGTGGTTGACCGCGAAGGCGATCAGGACCTTGTCCAACTCGATGACCACATCGGGGTCGGCAACCGCGTAACCGGTTCGCAGGGCGGCCAGGCCGAAGGCCTTGGAGAAGGTCCGCAGCACCACCACGTTCGGATGGTCAGGCTGCAGGTCGGTAATCGGATCACCCAGATCGGCGGTCACGAACTCCCGGTAGGCCTCGTCCACCACGACCAGCACGTCGTCGGGGACCTGCTCGACCAGACGACGGAGCTGGTCCACATGGACGGCCGTGCCGGTCGGGTTGTTGGGGTTGGCCAGCAGCACCAGCTTCGTCCGATCGGTAACCGCCGCTGCCACCGCCTCGAGGTCGAAGGTGTGGTCCACGAGGGGCACCGTCACCTCCACCCCACCGGTGAGCTGTACGTCGATGGGGTAGGCCTCGAACGAGGGCCACGGGTAGACGACCTCGTCGCCCGGGTCCACGTAGGCCAGCAGGAGCTGTTGGAGGAGGCCCACGGACCCACAGCCGGCCGCCACCCGGTCCACATCGACGTCCAACCAGCCGGCGATGGCCGCTCGGAGATCCGCCGCCCGGTGGTCGCCGTACCGGTTCACGTCGCCGGCAGCGGCGGCGACGGCCGCCACGACGGCAGGCACGGGCGGGTACGGGTTCTCGTTGGACGCCAACTTGATGGCGTCGGTGATCCCGTGCTCGTCCTCGGCCTGGGCTGTCGACTTTCCAGGCCGGTAGCTGACCATGGCGGCCACGGCTGGCCTTACGCGTCCGACGCTCACTGGTGGGCACCTCCCTCGGGGTGGACCGGCACGGCGACGACACAGTGGGCGCCGCGTCCCGGGTTGAACATGTCGTCGGGGTCGAGTGCCTTCTTGACACGCCGCATCAGATCCAACTCGACCTCGGATTTCTGCCCGGCCAGTCGGACCAGCAGGTCCTGGCCCACACCGTGCTCGGCGCTGATGGTCCCGCCGAGACTCCAGATCAGCTCGTCCACCGCCGCCGTGGTCACCGCCACCAGGTCGGGCGCCAGGCGTCCGCCCCTCTCCAGGGACGGAAGCACGTAGACGTGCAGGTTGCCGTCGCCGAGGTGGCCGAACGAGAAGACGACGGCGTCAGGCCCGCAGAGGTCGGCGGCAATGGCCTCGACGCCACGCTGGAACTCGACGATCCGGTCGATCGGCACGGCGGCGTCGAACTTGGCCCCCTTGCAGTCGATGAGGGTCTCCGGGGGGAGCTCGTCGCGAAGCCGCCACAGATTCTCCTCCTGGGCGGCCGTATCGGCCACGACGGCGTCAAGCAGCAGCCCTGCCTCCACCGCCTCGCCCAGGAACCGGGTGACCTTGTCGTCCACGGGGGCACTGCCGGACAACCGGGCCAGTAGGTACCAGTCGGACACCGTCGTGATCGGTCGGGCAATACCGATCTCGGAGACCGCTGCGGCCAACCCCATCTCGGGGACCAACTCGAAGGCGGTCAACCCACCGTGGTCGATCGCACACGCCCGGCCGTAGAGGTCGTTCACCTGCCCCAGGTCGGAGATTGCAGCGAACATCGACCGGTGGTGGTCCTGACGGGGATACAGCTTCAGGACGACGGCCGTCACCACGCCGAGTGATCCCTCCCCTCCGATGAACAGGTGCTTCAGGTCGTAGCCGGTGTTGTCCTTCCGTAGGGCCCGGAGACCATCGAAGGCACGGCCATCGGCCAGCACGGCGCTTAGGCCCAGCACGTTGTCCCGGGTGGAGCCGTAGCGCAGGACATTCAGGCCACCGGCGTTGGTGGAGACCGCCCCACCGACGGTTGCCGTCCCCCGTGCCCCCCAGTCCATGCCGAGCTGGCGATCCACCCCCGCCGCAGCCTCCTGTACCTGCTCGATGGTGCAACCGGCCTCGGCTGTGATGGTGAATCGTGCCGGGTCCACCGAAAGGACCCTGTTCAGGCGCGAGGTGGAGAGAAGCACCGACGGTCTGTCGCTGGTCGGCACCGACCCACCGGACAGTGACGTGTGCCCACCCTGGGAGACCACGGCCACGCCGGCCCGGGCAGTCGCGCGCACGACGGCCTGCACCTCGGCGACAGTTGCGGGTCTCGCTATGAGGATCGGGGTGCCGGAGTAGGCGCCCCTCCAGTCGACGGTCAGGCCGGGCGCATCGGCCGGGTCCAGCCAGCCACCGGGACCCAACAGGTCCCGCAGCTCGTCGGCCAGCTGGTCTGGAACATCGGGGCCGCTCATTGGCTGGAACTCTAGGACAGCCGTCCCCGTGGCGATCCCGTCCGCCGTGGTGACCCGCCGGCGGGCAGACCCAGGGGCAGTTGGAGTTGCGGTCCCCGAACGTCGTGCCGTCGGCGTAGCGCCCCAGCGTGAACGGTCGCAGTTCGGAGGGCTTCTCCCCGTGGACCAGCATCGAGGCGGTCAGCTTCCCCACACCGATCATCTTGAACCCGTGGTTGGAGTCCGCGATGACGAAGGCGTTGTCGGCCACGTGGTCGAAGATCGGCACGTTGTCGGGGGTGAAGGCGCCGATGCCGCCGTTGCGACGCTGCTTGAAGTACGGCTCCAGGTCCTCGAAACGTTCGAAGAGCATTCCGAGGGTCCGGCAGTAGTACTCGGGGAACCAGTCGTCGGCCTGGTACGCGTCGCTGAGGTGTCCGTAGGGGTCCACCTCGGCTTCCGGTCCCATTCGGATCGGGATGGTCCCGCCCTGAAGGCCCGGTGCGCCCACACGCTCGGCGGCGTACCTCGTGTACGTGTAGACGTGGTCCTGGATCATCTCGCCATCACGTCCGTAGACGGGCGTGTTCATCAGCTCGACGTGCAGCACAGGGCCGTCGCGCCCGTCGGCGGTGCGGTAGTCGACGCCCGGCGGCAGGAACACCTCGCCCTCCAGCAGACGCCAGTAGGTCCACATGGCCATGTCCACCTCGACGTGGCCGTCGGGGTAGGTGACGTCCAGACTGGACGGGCCACCCAGCCACTCCCAGTGCTTCGGCGTCCATGCGCCGGCACCCACCACCACCTGCTCACACTGGATCCGACCCGCGGTCGTCTCCACGGCGGCGACCGATCCGGAGGCGTCCAGGTCGTATCCGGTGACCGCCACGCCGTAGACCCGCTGCACCCCGAACTGGCGGCACTTCTGGTCCAGGCCCCACATGACCATGTGGGTGCCGGCGTAGCCGGACCTGTGCTCGTGCAGGACCACGTCGCAGTTCGCGGTCTTGAAGTCGGGCCAGAGTCCCTTCAGGAACCGGTGGGCGTCAGCACCCGAGTAGAGGTCAGAGGGATACCCGCTGGCGATCTGCGATTCGTTCAGCCGTAGGTAGTCCTCGGCCTGGTTCTCCTCGCCGATCGACACGTAGCCGACCTGCTGGAAGCCGAAATTGATGGGATCGGACTCCCACACCTCGACGCTGGCTCGCAGGATGGCGTGTAGCGGGCCGGTCATGTACAAGTTCCGTATGCAGCCACAGGCCAGGCCGGTCGCCCCGGCACCCGGACCGGCCTTGTCGATGAGGACGACGTCGGAGCCTCTGCCCTTCCCCGTGCGTTCCAGTTCCATGGCCAGGTGGTACGCCGTGGACAGGCCGTGGATGCCGGCGCCCACGACCACGAAGCGGGCCGAGGATGGAAGCGGTGCCGCGTCGTGGATCGGAACCACAGGCGGGTTCTGCATCACGCCGTCCACGATGGACGGGGACGGCCGGTCCATAAACGGGTACCACTGGTTCTGACCTTCTGCCGGCCGACCGATGTTCGTCACGTTGGGTTCTCCTGCCAATGGCCACACCCGGCGTCGTCACCGAGAAGTGGCCGGACCAGCGCAGTCTGCCGTCCGACGGGCCTGTAGGAAAGCCCCCAGCCGATCAGGTTCAGCCCGTACCGTAGACGGCGCCGCCGTCGACCTTTATGACTGAACCGGTGGTGAACGACGAGGCATCGCTCGCCAGGTACAGCGCCGCTCCGACGATCTCGTTCACATCGCCGGCCCGTTGCAGGGCGAGGTTCCGTTTGAACACCTCGTGGGCGCTCTCGGGCCAGTGCGTCGAGATGTCGGTCAGGAACGGGCCGGGCTGCAGGCAGTTGACACGCACCGTCGGTCCGTAGGCGCGGGCGAAGGATTCGGTCAGGGAGTGCACGCCGGCCTTGGCCGCCCCGTAGACCGCCTCGATGGGTGTGGGCGCCGAGGCCGACACGGAGCTCACGTTGATGATCGACCCTCCCCCGGCGGTCACCATCCGCTCCCCGATCGTGGCCGAGAGTCGGAAGGTGCCACGCAGGTTCACGGCCAGCGTCTTGTCGAAGAGGGCCTCGCTGACCTCTGCCAGCGACGGGTAGAGCGGCGAGCTCCCAGCGTTGTTGACCAGCACGTCGCACCGGCCGAAGGTGTCGTAGACGGCCTCGGTGAGGGCGTCGCACTGCTCCCAGTCGCCCACGTGGCAGGCGACAGGGAGGGCCCGACGTCCTGTCGCTGCTGACACCTCTGAGGCCAGGGCCTCACAGGCGTCAAGCTTGCGGCTCGCTATGACCACATCAGCCCCGCACCTGGCGAATGCCTCGACCATCGCCCTACCCAGTCCGCGGCTGCCACCGGTCACGACGACGACCCTGTCGGCGAAATCGGTCAGTTGGTCCTCTGGTGTGGTCATCGAGCAGCTCCTATCCGGCTATCGGAAGATCCAAGTCTGACAGTCGGCCCGGAGGCGGACCCGGGTCGGGGCTCCACCTAGGGTCTGACCATGTCCGACGAACGGATGCCTGGTGGGGGACTCGATCAATGACCGATGGCTTCGATATCCGTGGCGTAAACCACCTGGCGCTGGTGTGTCGGGACATGGCGGCGACGGTGGCGTTCTACGAGGGCATCCTGGGCATGCCGCTCATCAAGACCATCCAGTTGGGTGGTGGCGCCGGCCAGCACTTCTTCTTCGACTGCGGGGGCGGCAACTCGCTGGCCTTCTTCTGGTTTCCCGACGCTCCGCCAGCCGCCCCGGGCATAGCCACGCCTGCCGACCGGCCGGACCGTGGCGCCATCCAGTCGGCCCACGGCTCCATGAACCACGTGGCGTTCCACGTGCCGGCCGATGCCATCGACGGCTACGTGGGGCGACTCCGCGATGCCGGGGTGGAGTGCTCGGAGGTCATGAACCACGACGACTCCGAGTGGGGCGTTGCCCGCGACGCCCACGACGGGGTGTTCGTGCGTTCGGTCTACTTCCGGGACCCCGACGGGATCCTCCTGGAGTTCGCCGCCTGGACCCGTGGCCTGGGTCCCGACGACGTGTCCCACGATCCTGCGGTAGCCACCAGCGACTGAGAGCCGCCGCCCACCGGGCGCTCAGACGAAGTCGGAGTACTGCTCCAGATGGCGCACCGGCGTTGACAGGGCGTCCTTGCGGAACGGGTCGCCCAGTTCCTTGGTGCACATGATCTCGATGACGGTGGTCCGGCCTTCGTTCATCTGGGCGTCGATCGCCGCCTCAAGGGCCGGACCGACCTCGTCCAACTGGTCCACGCGGACCCCGTCGGCACCCATGGCCCGTGCAATCTCGGAGTAGTCCTCGCCGCCGTCCAGCTCACCGGCCACGAACCGGCGACCGTAGAAGTCGACCTGGTTCTTCTTCTCGGCGCCCCACTGACGGTTGTGGAACACCACAGCCGTGATGGGGATGCCGTGGCGGACAGCAGTCATGGTCTCAACCATGCTCATTGCCCATGCGCCGTCGCCCGCATACGAGACGGCCGGACGCTCGGGTGCCGCAGCCTTGGCACCGATGATGGTCGGTAGGGCGTATCCGCAGTTCCCCCAACTCATGGCTGCG
>JAAZXC010000050.1 GCA_014240365.1 Acidimicrobiales bacterium
GATCGCCTCCAGCATCAGGTCGGCACTCGTCGATGTCGGCCTTCCCGCCGATGCCCTCGTCCTCGTCGACGACGTGAGCCGTGAGGCCGCAGTCCAGTTCATGCAGCAGCGGGGCCACATCGACTGCCTCATTCCCCGGGGCGGCCCGTCGTTGATCCGCGCCATCCTGGACAACGCCACGGTGCCGTACGTGATCGACGGCGACGGCAACTGCCACGTGTACGTGGACGAAGCGGCCGATCTGGAGATGGCGACGGCGATCCTGGTGAACGCCAAGATGCAACGCCCGTCGGTGTGCAACGCAGCGGAGAGCCTGGTGGTGCACTCCAGCGTGGCCGGACGGTTCCTACCCATGGCGGTCGCCGCCCTGGAGGGCGTGGATCTCGTGGGCGACGAACGGGCCCGCACCATCGTGCCCGACATCGGTGTGGCGACCGAGGACGACTGGTCGACCGAGTACGGCGACCTGAAGCTCTCCATGCGGGTGGTCGACGACCTGGACGAGGCGATCAGTCACATAAACGAGACCGGTTCCGGCCACAGTGAGGCCATCGTGACCAGCGACGAGGGGACCGCTGCCCGCTTCACCTCCGAGGTGGACGCCGCAGCCGTCCTGGTCAACGCGTCCACCAGGTTCGTGGACGGCGAGGAGTTCGGCTTCGGCGCCGAGATCGGCATCAGCACACAGAAGTTGCACGCCCGCGGTCCAATGGGCCTCGAGCAGCTGACCACCCAGAAGTACGTGGTCATTGGTGACGGTCAGATTCGAGCCTGATCGCGTGCTCCGGATGCCGGAGCGCAAGTGACCGGTCGGTAGCCTCGCCGCATGATCGAACAGCCCCCACGGTTCGCCGACCTCGACTCGGTACGCAACTCCCTCGCCGACGTCAACTACCTCGCAGACGACGGCATTGCAGGTGTCGTCTACCTGGCAGACCGCCTCGGCAAGCCGGTTCTGGTCGAGGGCCCGGCAGGTACCGGCAAGACACAGTTGGCCAAGAGCGTGGCCGAGATCCTGGGCGCCCGGCTCATTCGGCTGCAGTGCTACGAGGGCCTCGACGAGTCCAAGGCCCTGTATGAATGGAACTACAAGAAGCAGTTGCTTCGCATCCAGACTGAAGGCGACGGCGCCAGTTGGAACGAGGTCGAGGACGACCTCTTCTCAGAGGAGTTCCTGCTGACCCGGCCCTTGCTGGAGGCCATAAGGGCGGAAGAACCTGTGGTGCTTCTCATTGACGAGGTGGATCGCGTCGAGGTGGAGACCGAAGCCCTCCTGCTTGAGATCCTCTCCGACTACCAGGTGTCGATCCCCGAGTTGGGCACGGTCAAGGCCCTCCAGATTCCGCTGGTGTTCCTCACCTCCAATGGCACCCGGGAGCTCTCCGAGGCGCTCAAGCGCCGCTGCCTCTACCTCTACATCGACTACCCGGACCTCGAACGCGAGCGCGAGATCGTGTCCACGAAGGTGCCGGGGGTGGACGCCAACCTGGCCGACCAGGTGGCACGCATCGTGCGGTCGATCCGTCAACTCGACCTCAAGAAGAATCCGTCGGTGTCTGAGACATTGGACTGGGCCAGGACTCTGGTCCTGCTGGGGATCGAGCAGATCGACGCCAAGACCGCCACCGACACCGCCAACGTGCTCCTCAAGTACCGCACCGACATCGAGAAGGTGGTCAAGGAGTTCGCTGAAAATCCGGTGGAGTTGACCGGCGCCGACACCGGTACCGGCACCGCCACCTGAGGCACAGGTCCCGGACCTCGAAGTGATCGTCACCGAACCGGCTGCCGCCCCGTCGACCGACCAGCCGCTGCTTGGCCTTATCGGCGGCTTCATCCTGGAACTCCGCAACGCCGGGCTTCCCATCAGCCTTACTGAGAACCTGGACGCCATGGAGGCGGTCACCCACATCCCCATAGAGGACCGGGAGGCTTTCAAGTACGCCCTCGGCGCCACGCTCGTCAAGAACCACAGCCACTGGCGGGCCTTCGAGGTCGTGTTCGAGGTCTACTTCTCGCTTCGGGGCCCCGAGTACGAGATCGTGGACGGCGACGCCACTGGCGACCCCTCAGATGATGAGGACGCCACGATGCCCGGCGACGGTCAGGCGCAGGGTGGTGGCGGTGGCGGGATGTCGGCCCTCACGCCGGAGCAGTTGGCTGAGATGCTCTTCAAGGCACTCATGAACGCGGACGAGGCGATGCTGCGGGCCCTGGCCCGTCAGGCAGTGATGCGCTTCGCCGGGATGGAGCCGGGCCGCCCGGTCGGTGGCACCTACTACCTGTACAGAACGCTCCGGAACCTGGAACTGGATGAGATGCTGGAACGCCTCATGGAGGCAGCCCAGGCCAACGCTCCCGCCAAGCTCACGCAGTTGGAGGAGCGTCTCGAACGCGACGAGTTCAGCGACCGTGTGAACCGCCTGAAACTCGAGATCGAGGCGGAGATCCGTCGCCGGCTGGTGGCGGACCGTGGGGTGGAGGCGATGGCCCGGACACTTCGAAAGCCGCTTCCCGAGGACGTCGACTTCATGCACGCCTCACGCGAGGAGATGGCCAACCTGAAGAAGGCCATCTATCCGCTGACACGCAAGCTGGCCGTACGTCTGGCACGTAAGCGGAGGCACGGCCGGAAGGGCCCGCTGGACTTCCGCTCCACGATGCGCCACTCCCTGAGCTACGGCGGTGTGCCGGCCGAGCTGAAGTTCAAGTTTCCCCGCCCGGCCAAGCCGGAAATCATGGTGGTGGCGGACATCTCGGGATCGGTGGCCGCCTTTGCACGCTTCACCCTGCACCTCGTGTACGCACTCAGCGGGCAGTTCTCGAAGGTCAGGTCCTTCGTGTTCATCGACGGCCTGGATGAGGTGACCGGATTCTTCGAGGGCGTGGAGGACATTGGCCATGCTGTCCACAGGGTCAACACGGAGGCCGACGTGGTCTGGGTGGATGGCCACTCGGACTACGGGCACGCCTTCGGAGTCTTCTGGGAGCGCTACGGCAAGGACGTGGGCCCCAAGACCACGGTCCTGATCCTGGGCGATGCCCGCAACAACTACCACGCGTCGCAGTCGTGGATCATCAAGGAGATCGAGCACCGGTCGCGCAAGGTGTTCTGGCTGAACCCCGAGCCGAAGGCCTACTGGGACACCGGAGACTCGATCGTGGGGGAGTACGGGACCTGGTGCGACGGTGTGCACGAGGTACGAAATCTCCGCCAACTGGAAGCCTTCGTCGAGAACCTCATCTGAGGAGGAGCGGACCAGCACCTTGTGGCGTCACTCCGGGTGGGGTCAGTTGCCGCCGTTGCGCAGGAGTTCGGCGAGACGGAACGCAAGGTCGATGCTCTGACTGCCGTTCAGGCGGGGGTCGCACATCGTCTCGTAGCGGTTGGCCAGGTCGGCGGTGGCCAGGTCTGAGCCGCCGCCAAGGCATTCGGTCACGTCGTCGCCGGTCAGCTCCAGGTGGACGCCACCGGGGTGGGTGCCGGAGTACCTGTGGGCGGCGAAGAATCCGGACACCTCGGCCAGGACGTCCTCGAAGTGCCTGGTCTTGCGGCCGTCGTCGGCCGTGAAGGTGTTGCCGTGCATCGGATCGCAGACCCACACCACGGGATGGCCGGCATCGCTGACTGCCTTTAGCAGGGGAGGCAGGAGGTCCACGACCTTGGTCGCGCCCATTCGGGTGATGAGGGTGAGACGGCCGGGCTGACGGTCCGGGTTGAGTGCCTCGCAGAGGGCCAGGACCTCCTCGGTGGTCGCGGTAGGTCCGATCTTGCAGCCCAGCGGGTTGCGGACTCCCCGGAGGAACTCAACGTGTGCACCATCCGTCTGGCGTGTCCGCTCGCCGATCCAGAGCATGTGGGCCGAGCAGTCGTACCAGTCGCCGGTGAGCGAGTCCTGGCGTGTGAGGGCCTCCTCGTAGTCGAGCAGGAGGGCCTCGTGGCTGGTGTAGAAGTCGACCTGCTGGAGGTCGGTGAGGGTGTCGCTGTTGATGCCGCATGCGGACATGAACTGGACAGCCCGGTCGATCTCGTCGGCAAGGGCCTCGTAGCGTTGGCCTGCGGGGCTGGCGGCGACGAACTCACGGTTCCATTGGTGGACCCTTGAGAGGGAGGCGAAGCCACCCTTCGTGAAGGCCCGCAGGAGGTTCAGGGTGGAGGCGGCCCGGTTGTAGGCCGTGACGAGGCGCTGGGGGTCGGCTATGCGTTCGGCGGGCGTGAAACCGACATCGTTGACGATGTGGCCCCGGAACGCCGGTAGCTCAACGCCGTCGATCGTCTCGGTGTCCTTGGACCGTGGCTTGGCGAACTGGCCGGCGATACGACCGATCTTGACCACCGGGACGCCGGTGAAGTACGTGAGGACCACGGCCATCTGGAGGATCACCCGAAGCCGGTCGCGGATCGAGTCGGCAACCGTGTCGAACGACTCGGCACAGTCACCTGCCTGCAGGAGGAAGGCCTTCCCCTCTGCGACCGAAGCAAGGCGTTCGGTCAGCTCGCGTGACTCGCCTGCGAATACCAGCGGGGGCAGCACGCTGAGCTCTTCGAGTGCGCGGGCATGGGCGTCGGCGTCCGGCCACTGGGGTTGCTGATGGGCGACGCGGTCACGCCAGGATCGGGGATCCCAGTCGGTGGAAGCGCGCGGGTCGATGCTCGTGCTCACAGATCCAGCCTACGGCCGGCCCAATGCGGGGCCGCCATGCATTGGGGTGGTCCGCCCCCCTGTCGGCGGTGGACCATGGTGTTCAGGCTGCGTCGATGACCTCGGTGGCCCGGTCCCTGACGGTGGTCACCGCCCGCTTGACAAGGCGGCGGGCCGCCTCGGCAGTGACACCCAGCTCCTCGCCCACCTCGCGGTAACTGCGCTTACGGCCGTCGGTCAGGCCGAAGCGCTGCTCGACGGCGTAGCGGGCACGGGTGTCCAGGACGTCCAGCAGGCGGGTGGCCATCTCGTTCTCGGCTATCGCCATGACCTCCACCTCCGGGCCGGGAGCGGCGTCGGGGAGGAGGTCCACCAACTCGTTGCTGTCATCGTCGCCGATGGTCCGGTCCAGCGAAGTGGGGGTGGTCAGACGGTGGAGCCTTGCGTGCTCCTCGTCCAGCTCGTCGCCGTTGCCGGAGACTGCACGCAGGGCTGCACGGAGGCTGGCCGAACGATCGCCGGGTAGGCGAACCAGGCTGGCCTTCTGGTCGAGTGCCCGGCCGATGGCCTGACGGATCCAGAAGGTGGCATACGTCGAGAACTTGAAGCCCTTGCGCCAGTCGAACTTGTCGACGGCGTGCTCAAGGCCCAGGTTGCCCTCCTGGATCAGGTCCAGGAGTTCCATCCCGGGCGGCAGGGGGTAGCGGCGGGCGACGCTCACGACCAGACGCAGGTTGGCCCGGATGAAGCGGTCCTTGGCGCGGGCTGCGGCCCTGATGGCACGCTCGACCTGACGATCGACCTCGCCGGCCTCCTTCTTGGCCCGGGCCTCGGCGCCGCGCTCGATGATCTGGGACAGCTCACGCTCCTCCTGGGCGTTCAGGAGGGGGACCATGCCGATCTCGTTCAGATACTGTCCTACGGAATCACTCATCTTTGTTCACATCTCATTCGTTCTGGTCCACGACGCGCGCCGCGACCGGGAAGGGATTTCAGGGGCGAGACGCACCTTCTGAAGTGTTGATTGGATCTTTCAGATGGCTCCGTCTGACGAATAGTCAAGCACATATGGCCCGCAGAGTGAAGTCTGGATCCTGTGACGTATGTCATGCATCGGTTGCATACTCCAGATTCTGTTCATATGTGCAGGTCAACAGCTGTGTACTACCGGGTTGTGACAGCCAGCTGCTGGAGCCAAACAGGCCCCGGGAGCACTCCGGGGTCAGTATCATCGAGCCGTGTCAGGCTCCGAGCCCACCGTCGCTCCTCGCCGGATCGGTCTCCTCGGGGGCACGTTCGACCCTCCGCACCTGGGCCATACCGCCGCTGCCCTGGAGGCCCGTCGGTTGCTGGACCTGGATCTGGTGGTGCTGGTCGTCGCCAACGACCCATGGCAGAAGACCGCTGAGGCGAGGATCGGAGATGCCGACGTGGTCTCGCCGGCCGATGTGCGCCTGGCCATGACCCGGGCGGCCGTGGTCGGCCTGAACGGCATCCGTGTTGACGATGTGGAGATCAGACGGGGCGGCCCCTCCTACACGGCCGAGACACTGGCCCACTTCAGCGAGACCCAGCCCGGTGCCGACCTGTTCCTCCTGCTGGGTAGCGACATTGCACCGCGGCTCGATACCTGGGTGCGCCCTGACGAGGTACGTCGACGTACGACGATCGTGGTCATGAAGCGTCCCGGGTTCGAAGAAGGTCGTCCGCCGGCCGGCTGGGAGCACCAGGTCCTGCATGGATCGTTCCCGGACCTGGCAAGTACCGACCTGAGGGAGCGTTTCGTCGCTAGTGGCGAACTCGACGATTCGGTCGCGTCCGGCGTGGCGGAGCTCATCCGGGCGCACGGCCTCTACGGGATCGGAGCGTGAACGACGTGGAACCGGACTCCCGTCGGGAGCCGGGCGGGAAGGATGCGCCGTCCACCCAGCGCCGGCGGCCAGCGCCAGCCCTGCCCGCCGCGTGGCGGTGGGGATTCCCGGCAGCATTGGTCATCGTGGTCCTGTGGGCGGGGTGGCTGCTGGCCAGTGGCCTGCAGATGATCCTGGACAGCGAGCAGGGCACGACCCGTGAGGCGGTCACCGATCCGTCGGCTGCCGGCTTCGAGGCATTCGTGGAGCAGACCTGGTCGATCCTGGTGGCCACCGAGGATGATGCCGGCGAGTTGGTGCAGGTTGCTGTCGTGGCCGTTGCGGACCGGATCAATGGAGGCGGCACCGTGCTGCTGGTGCCCCCTGCGACTGCCGTGACCGGTTGTGTCGTCCAGCCCTGCACGCTGCTGGATCGTCACAGCGAGGGCGGTGTGGAGCTGGTCCGGGCGTCACTGACCGGTCTGCTGGGCGTTGGGGTCACGGGCACGGCGCTGCTGACCCCTGCTCGGTGGGAGAACCTCGCAGGCGCTTCGACTGCCGTCGTCGTGGAACTGTCGGGCGACCTGGTCTCCACGGGCGCAGACGGCACCACCGTCGTACGGTTCCCAGCCGGGAGGGTCGTGATTGATCCGGGCGAGGTGGTCGACCTCCTGGGCTTTGCCGAGGATGGCGACGCCCAGGCGCGCCTCGCCAGACAACGTGACTGGTGGAGCGCATGGTTGGCCCAGGTGGGAACCGGCGATCCCGGGGAGAACCTGCCGGCGTTGGACCTCGACGTCGTTCGCCTGCTGGCAGCGGTGGCTAGTGGGCCGGTCAGCGTCGTCACCGGACCATGGACGCCGGAGGGATCCACGATGGTGGTGGACGTGGCCGCGCTCGATGACCTGGTCGTCTCTATGTTCCCATTCCCGGTACCGCTGGTCCCGGGCCTCAGGCCGACTGTCCGGCTCCTGAATGGCACGGGCAATCAGGCTCTTGACGCTCCGGCACGTGAAGCGGTTCTGCGCACCGGCGTGGAATTGGCGGTGGTCGGCAACTTCCGCACCGATGGAGCGATCCAGACCCGTGTGATCCACCGGGACCCGGCCCTCTCGGAGGAGGCCAATGCCCTGGCGGCGGCCCTCGGAGCCCGTGTCCTGTTCGATGAGATGGCCAGCCCGGTGACTGACCTGACGGTGGTCATCGGAGCCGACTTCCACCTAGGCGGATAGCCTCAGCCACCCAATGCGACGATCCTCCCCGGGCCGGGCCAAGGCACCTGTCGATGTCTCCGACGTGACGCTTGCCGACTGGGCCCGTCATGCTGCTCGTGCTGCGGACGACAAATTGGGGCACGACACGATCGTCATTGCCGTGGGCGAGGTGATCTCCGTGACGGACTTCTTCGTCATCTCCAGCGCGCAGACCTCCCGGCAGGTACGGGCAATCGCCGAGGAGATCGAAGAGCAGCTGACGATCCTGGATGGCCCGAAGCCACTCCGGGTGGAGGGACGTACCGACCACCGGTGGGTCCTCATGGACTTCGGCGGCTTTGTCGTCCACATACTGGACGACGAGTACCGGGCCTTCTACGACCTGGAACGGCTCTGGTCCGACTGCCCTCGCATTGAGTGGCAGGACGCCTGAGTTCAGGCCTGCTGCCTGCGACGGACCGTCACGGTCACCGAACCATCTGCATCCACGTCGGTGTCGGCGTGGACCCCCCAGTGTCTTGCGATTATCCCAGGGGTCATGACCTCGGCTGGCGTTCCGTGGATGACCAGGCGCCCGCCGTCAAGCACTGCCATCCGGTCGGCGAACTGTCCTGCGGTCGCCAGGTCGTGGAGTGTGCTGATGACCGTCAGGGAGCGTTCGGTTCGCAGGTCGGCTATCAGTTCCAGCACCTCGAGTTGGTGCCCGAGGTCCAGGAACGATGTCGGCTCGTCCAGGACGAGAATGGGCGTGTCCTGTACCAGGGCGCGCGCTACCACCACCCGCTGTCTTTCGCCGCCGGACAACGTGTCGAGGTTGCGGGCCGTGAAGCCGCCCAGTTCAAGGCGGTGCAGTACCTCTGCGGTCTGCCTGCGATCCCTCTCCGAGGGCGAGAACCGCAGGCCCTGATGGGGAGAGCGACCGAGTAGGGCGTAATCGAAGACATTCATTCCGGGGGGGATCACGGGATGCTGCGGGACCACGGCAAGTCGCCGAGCGCGTTCTGCACTCTGCACCCCACCGGTTTCGTCGCCACCGATACGAATCGTCCCGGTGTGGCCCACGGTGCCCGCCAGGGTCCGCATGAGTGACGTCTTTCCTGCTCCGTTGGGGCCGATGACAACCAGCCAGGATCCACCGGTGACCGACAGGTTGAAGCGGTCCAGGACCGTTCGGCCGCCTAGCACCACCGAAACATCCGACCATTCCACAGCCACGGACTGCTCCATGGAGGTCACGACGTTGCCTGTCGGCGCAGGATGAGCAGGAAGAAGGGTGCGCCGATGAAGGCGGTGATCACGCCGATGGGAAGTTCGGCGGGAGCCCGGACCGTTCGTGCCACCACGTCGGCGAGCGCCAGGAAGGATGCGCCGAACAGCAGGGAGAGCGGCATGACACGCCGATGGCTGGTTCCGGCGACCATGCGCACGGCATGGGGCACGACCAGGCCCACGAAGCCGATGAGCCCGCTCACGGCAACGGCGGCGGCTGCTCCCAACGAGGCTGCCAGGAGCACCAGTCGGCGGATGGTTCGTGGCCTCAGGCCGAGGGTGGTGGCTTCCTCCTCGCCCACGGCCAGGACATCCAGGGACCCGACCGACAGCAGCAGGCCCACAATGCAGATGACGGCGTAGGGGGTGAGGAGTCGCACCTCGCCCCAGCCGGCAGTCGAGAGGCGCCCCAGGATCCAGGCGAACACCTGCTGCAGGGTTTCGGAGTTCTGCTGTTGGATGAAGGTCTGTATGGCGGTGAAGAAGTTGGCTACGGCCACCCCGGCGAGGATGAGGGTCGTCGATGATCCTGCGCTGCCCCGGCGGCTGCTCAGGGTGCCGGCCGCAGCCACCGCAAGTAGTGCTCCTACGAAGGCTGCCAGTGGGACCGGGTCCATGAAGCCGACTGCGTCCCTGAGGCGGGCCACGATGGCGATGGTGGCGCCGAGGCCGGCCCCCGCGGCGATTCCAAGCAGATAGGGGTCTGCCAGTGGGTTGCGGAACACCCCCTGGTAGGCGGCCCCCGATCCGGCCAGAAGGGCTCCGACGAGGAGGCCGAGTACCACCCGTGGGGCCCGTAGGTCCCAGACGATTGCCCGGTCGGCAGGTGACAGCGACGAGTCGACGTCGATGATCGGTAGGCGGTCGGCCAGCTCGACGATGACCTGCCAGATGGGGATGGATACCGGCCCGGTAGCCACGCCGAGGACAGCTGCGACCAGAACCGAGGCGATTCCAGCGAACAGCCAGCGCCCGCCGAGTCGGGACCTGCCAAACCCTGTTGACCCGGTCTGCCAGTCGCCGGCCACGCCGGCTCCGGTCCCTGACGACGTCATCTGATCACCTCATGCCCTGTCAGTCGACGGAGTTCACGGCGGCGACGATGGCCCGCAGGAAGTCGACGATGCGTGGTCCCCAACGCGATGCCACGTCGTCGTCGAGCTCGACGATGCGGCCGGTGGAGACTGCTGTGAGGGTTTCCCAGCCGGGACGCTCGGCAATGGTCGCCGCGGTCTGGCCGCAGCACTTCGTGTCAGCCAGGAAAATGATGTCCGGATCGGCGTCCAACAGGTATTCGGCTGAAAGCTGCGGGTATCCCCAGGAGGTGCCCTCGGCATCGGCCGGGTCGGCTGCGTTGACCAGGCCCGTCAGGGCGTAGACCTCGCCGATGAAGGTCGACGACGTCACGGTGTAGAGGGTGTCATCCAACTCGTGGTAGTAGCTGAGGGGTTCGTCGGGTTCGACGACGGAGGCTGCCAGTTCGGCGATCTCGGCCTGCATGGAGTCCACCAGGGCTTCGGCCTCAGCGGTTCGCCCCGTGATCTCCCCGAGGGCCAGGATCTGCACGTAGGTATCGGCAATGGTCATCGAGGCGCCCTGGAGGAGGGAGTCGACGCCGGCCGCCTCGAGTCCGGCCATCACATCACCGGGGTCGTAGGAGAGGACTACGAGGTCCGGCTGGAAGCCGAGGATCGCTTCGATGTTCGGCTCGAACCCGCTGAGGTCTGTGACCGGCGCCTCGGCGGGGAAGGTGGAGAGCGAGTCCACGGCGACCATCTGGTCGCCGGCGCCGATGGCGAACAGCATCTCGGTCGCCACCGTCGAGATGGAGACGATGCGGGCCGGGGCCTGCCTGACGGCCTCGATTGTGCTGGGGGTGCCGGAGATGGCCGCCGAGGGCTGGGTACCTCCACAGCCGGCCAGGGCCAGAGCGGCCAGCAGCGGGAGGTGAAGCTTGCGCATGGGAACGGATTCCTCCTGTCGTCGAGGTGTCATCGCTCGATCGACGGGACCGTCTCGGGCCATCGGCCGAACCTATCCCTTGCCTCGAGGGTGTCTGGTTCGAACGGCCGGGAGCTCGTTCGGACTCGTCGGCACCCTTGGGGACGACATCACCGCTGCGGGACAGCGCCGGGATCACACCGGACTTCGGTCTCCAGACCGCTGCGGAAGTGTAGCCACTGGTCCGCCGGCTGTACCTACTGCTGTTCGGGTACCCGGGCGCGGATCTCGGCGAGGAACTCGTTGCCGCGCCGGACCTTCAGGTCCTCGTAGCCGCGGACGTCCATTGCGAGGCCGGCGATCGCCACGGCGTCGTCAAGCCCCTCCGCTGTGAGGTCCGTCAGGATCCGGTGCAGCGCCTTCCGGTACTCGGCGAGGATCTGCCTCTCGAGGCGGCGCACGTCGGCCCTGCCGAATGGATCCAGTGCGGTGCCACGCAGCAGCCTTCCCTTCGAGAGCAGCCACATTGCCGGGCGTCCGATGGTCGCGGGGATGGACAGCTTCTTTGTCATGCCGAGCGTCCGGAGGAACGGCGGATGGAGTCGCCAGGTCACTGCGGCTCCGGGTCCTCCGACCGAGGCCGCTGCCGTGCGGGCCTCCGTTGCGATGAGAAGCCGAGCGACCTCGTACTCGTCCTTGTAGGCGGTGAGCTTGTGCAGCCCGCGCGCAACAGCCTTGGTGAGCTCCGCCGAGGTGTCCGACACGGTCAGTTCGGCTGTTGAGGCTGCCTCGACGAGGTCGAGGTAGTCGGACGCACAGTTGGCGTCCTGGTATCCGACGAGATCGGCGGCCAGCAGGCCGATCAGTGGCCCCAGCCCCGTGCGCCCGTCCAGCACCTCCACGCGGGTCCGTAGGTCGGCGGGGAGTTCCGGGACGTCCATGGTGGTCGACGACGTCCGACCGTCGGGATCGTCGGCGGAGTCGAAGGCCGACGGATCCATGGCCCAGCGGCGACCCGCACGGAAGGCCGCACGGTTGCGGTCCACGGCCACCCCGTTGAGGCCGATGGCCCGCTCCACCGAGGCCGGATCCACGGGGATGGCCCCGGCCTGGACGGCCACGCCCAGGAGCAGGACGTTGGCGGGTGCGGCGTCGCCGAAGAGGGCCCGGCTGATGGCCGATGCGTCGACGAACCGGTTCAGCCCGCTGCGTGTCCTGGAGTCCGCTCGCCCTACCAGCTCCTCGACGGTGGGCAGGTCCTTCTCCGGGTGGCCGACCATCGAACCGGTTGGGGTTTCGGAGGTGGAGGCCACCATGACGGTCTGCTCGACGCCGGCGGCGTGCATGGTCTTCGCACTGGCGCCGACGAGGAGATCGAAGGCCAGGATCACGTCGGCGCCGGCCTCGCCGACCAGGTTCGAGGCCCGTGGGCCGTTCCGCGACAGGCGCAGGTCGCTGATGACGGGGCCGGCCTTCTGGGAGAGACCGGTCTGGTCCAGACCGCGAACGTCGAAGCCGTCGATCATCGCTGCGGTGGCCAGGATCTGGGCAACCGTCACGACGCCCGTGCCACCGATACCGGCCAGACGTATGTCGACCTGCCCGGTGTCCCCGATGGCCACGGGTGCGACCAGGTCACCGCTCCGGTAGCTGCCTGGGACCTCGGTGGTGGCCGGGTCGTCGGGATCCACCGCCACCGTCATGAAGCTGGGGCAGTCGCCCTCCAGGCAGGAGGCGTCGAGGTTGCACGAGGACTGGTCGATGGTGGTCTTGACGCCCAGATCGGTCTCCACCGGCTGCACGGAGAGGCAGTTGGAGACCTCACCGCAGTCGCCGCACGCCTCGCAGAGGCGGTGGTTGATGACGACACGGAACCCCGGGGTCTCAGCCTTGCCGCGCTTGCGGAGGCGTCGCGTCTGGGCGGCACAGGCCTGGTCGTGGATCAGCACGGTGACACCGTCGACCTCGGCCAGGAGCTCCTGGGCCTCAATGATCCGCGTCCGGTCCCAGACCTGGATGTCGGCTGGTAGGCGGACACCCTTGTAGCGCGCTGTGTCCTCCGTCGTGATGAGGATCCTGGCAACGCCGTGCGACAGCAGGATCGAGGCGATCTGCGGGACACCCACGCCACCGGTGGCATCCTGGCCACCGGTCATGGCGACTGTGCCGTTGTAGAGCAGCTTGTAGGTCATCCGCATGCCGGCGGCGACCGCCGCCTGGATGGCCAGCTGTCCGGAATGGAAGAAGGTCCCGTCACCGATGTTCTGGGTGAAGTGCTCCCGATCCACAAACGGTGACATCCCGATCCACTGGGTGCCCTCGTTGCCCATTGCGGTGATGCCGGCGCTCGTCCCGACCTTGTCCTCGTCCATGAGGAGAACCATTCCGTGGCAGCCGATGCCGGCACCCACTAGGGCGTCGTCGGGAACCTTGGTTCCCCAGTTGTGGGGACATCCCGAACAGAAGTAGGGGGTCCGCTCGACCGACAGTGGCAGCAGGATGCGTTCGCGCACCGTGGGCTCGGGAGCCAGCCTTTGCGCCAGTCGGGTCGAGAGACGTTCCCGGAGGCCGACGAGGATCGCGTCGGCATCCAGGATCCCGTGGTTGGGCATGAGGGGGCGACCGTCGGGGTGTGTCTTGCCGACCACCCGGGGCTGGTCGGGGCCGCCGTAGAGGGCGTCCTTCACGAGCCATTCGAGCGTCGGGTTCTTCTCCTCGACTATGAGGATCTCGTCGAGGCCCCGGGCGAAGGTGCGGATGGTCGACGGATCAAATGGCACCGGGACCCTCATGTGGAGGAGCCGGATGCCGGCGGCGGCGATCTCGGCGGGTGTCGTGAGGCCGAGGCGGTCCAGGGCGTGGAGTAGCTCGTGGTAGGTGAAGCCACTGGCGGCCAGGCCGATCCAGGCGTCAGGGGGGTCAATGGTCGTGTGGTTGAGACGGTTGGCCAGCGTGTAGCGGCGTACCAGCTCGGAGCGGGCCTCCCGGAAGTCACGTTCCAACTCGAGCGTGTGGGGCGTCAGGAGATGGCCGTCGGGATGGTGCTCGTAGGGCCTGCCGTCGATCGTGAGGTCGGGGACGATCGGTATGACGTGCTCCGGGTCCAGGTCCACGGTGCCGTTCCCGTCGGCTACGGCGGCCACGATCTTCATTGCTGTCCAGAGGCCTGTGATCCTCGACAGGGCGACGGCGTGCATTCCAAGGTCCAGGACCTCCTGCACGTCGCCCGGATAGAGGATCGGCATGTGGAGGTCGATCAGGGTGGCGTCGGAACTGGAAGGCAGCGTGGAACTCTTGGCGGCAGGGTCGTCACCCACGATTGCGATGGCGCCTCCGTGGCGCGACGTGCCGGCGAAGACGGCGTGGCGAAGGGCATCGCCGGCGCGGTCCAGGCCGGGGGCCTTGCCGTACCAGATTCCGAGCACGCCGTCGTAACGGCAGTCGGGCTGCTCGGCGACGAGCTGCGAGCCCATGACGGCCGTTGCGGCCAGCTCCTCGTTGACGGCCGGCTGGTTCACGATGGCCAGGTCGGGGACGAGGGCGGCTGCCCGGGCGACCTCGACGTCGAAGCCTCCGAGGGGGGAGCCCTGGTAGCCGGAGACGAATGCCGCCGTGTTCAACCCGTTGGTGCGGTCCACCCGTAGCTGCTGGATGGGGATACGTGCCAGTGCCTGTATCCCGGTCAGGAAGGTCCGACCGCGCTCAGCGCGGTAGCGGTCTTCGAGTTGGTAGTCGTCCAGTAGTGACATGGCTGCGCCCCCGATTGCCTGCGACGCCGGTGTGTAGCGTCGGCCTTTCTGGCCATACGGTGACAGATGTACGATAAAGACTCAATGAATCCGAACTAACAACGGAAAAAGAGAAGAAATGACACAACTCGACCGGGCCGATATCAGAATTCTGACTGCACTCCAGTCGGATGCACGGCAGACGAATCGCGCAGTCGCAGCCGAGGTGGGCCTGGCGCCCTCCACGACCCTTGATCGCATCAGGTCCCTGGAACTCAACGAGGTCATCACCGGCTACCACGCCGCCGTTGACCTGACGGCCCTGGGGCGTCCCATCCAGGCGATCGTGGCGCTGCGCCTCCGTCCGAAGACCGGCCCGGTGGTGGATCGGGCGGTGGAACGACTCTGGGCCCTACCCGAGACGTTGGGCGTGTTCCTCATAACCGGCATCGACGACGTGATCGTGCACCTCAGCGTGGCGGACACCGACAGCCTCCGGCAGTTGGTCCTGGAGGGGATCTCCAGCATCGAGGGCGTGGTGGACGAGCGGACCTCGCTGGTCTTCGAGTACCGCCAGAAGAAGGTCGTCGCAGCCCTCGGGAACTGACCCCCGTCATGGAGAAATCGGCCCGCATGTGGCGGCGCCGTCGTGCATCGGTCAGGGTGGGCGCATCGATTGAGGAGGGTCCATGGACCACGACATTCCCACTGACCTCGCTGACTACCTGGTCGAGCTGGATGACTTCATAGAGAGCGAGATCAGGCCGCTGGAGGAAGCCGACGACAACGTCAGGTTCTTCGACCACCGGCGTGAGGACGCCCGCACCGACTGGGACCGCGACGGGCTTCCCAACAGGGGTTGGGAGGACCTGCTGGCCGAGGCGCGACGCCGGGCCGATGTAGCCGGTCACTACCGGTACCCGCTGTCGGCGGAACTGGGTGGCAGGAACGGCACCAACCTGGGCATGGCCGTCATCCGCGAGCACCTGGCCGCCAAGGGTCTGGGCCTGCACAACGACCTCCAGAACGAGCACTCCATCGTGGGCAACAACGTCGGCCTGCTGCTGATGCTGGAGTACGGGAGCGAGGAGCAGAAGGCCGACTGGGTTCCGCACCTGCTGGACGGCACGCGTGGGTTCGCCTTCGGCATCACCGAGCCCGAACACGGATCGGACGCCACCCACATGGAGACGAGTGCCGTGCGCGACGACGACGGCTGGATCCTCAACGGCGAGAAGACGTGGAACACGGGAATCCACCGTGCACACAGCGACATGATCCTGGCGAGGACCTCCGGTGGGCCGGGTGACGGCCATGGCATCACGGCGTTCCTGACACCAATGGATGCCGACGGGCTGGTCATCGAGGAGTACCTCTGGACCTTCAACATGCCCACCGACCATGGCCGCGTGTCGTTGACCGACGTGCGCCTGCCCGACAGCGCCATCCTCGGCGAGGAGGGGAGGGGCCTGCAGATCGCCCAGCACTTCTTCAACGAGAACCGGATCCGGCAGGCGGCATCCAGCCTCGGGGCCGCCCAGTACTGCATCAACGAGTCGGTAAACTACGCGCGTGATCGCAAGCCGTTTGGCAAGCCGCTGTCGATCAACCAGGCAATCCAATTCCCGCTCGCCGAGTTGCAGACGGAGTGCGAGATGCTCAGGGCGCTGGTGCACAAGACCGCCTGGCAGATGGACACCTACGGCGCCTTCTCGGTTTCGGACAAGGTCTCCATGTGCAACTACTGGTCTAACCGCTTGTGCTGCCAGGCCGCCGATCAGGCAATGCAGGTCCATGGTGGTCTGGGGTACTCCCGGCACAAACCCTTCGAACACATCTATCGGCATC
>JAAZXC010000051.1 GCA_014240365.1 Acidimicrobiales bacterium
CTCGGCCTGGATGGCGATGTCGGAGGCCTGGCCCCGGACACCGCCGAGGGGCTGGTGCATCATGACCCGCGCATGGGGTAGGGCGAAGCGCTTGCCCGGAGCCCCCGCACACAGCAGGAACTGGCCCATCGAGGCGCCCAGGCCCATGCAGATGGTGCCCACCTCAGGACCCACGAACTGCATGGTGTCGTAGATGGCCATACCGGCGGTGACCGAACCACCCGGCGAGTTGATGTACAACCAGATCGGCTTGTCGGGATCCTGGGCCTCGAGGAAGAGCATCTGGGCGATGATGAAATTCGCCACGTCGTCGTTCACGTCGGAACCCAGGAACACGATCCGGTCCCGGAGTAGCCGGTTGTAGACGTCGAATCGTCCGAGGTCAGGCCCGTCGGCGTCGCTGGCCATCGAGGTGGACGACTGAGGCGTGGAGAGGGAGGCGTTCATGTGGGCGCAGGGTAGCGGCGCCTCCCGGCTGCCCGGTCGTCCGCTGCAACTGGCAGGGCCAGCCGGGGCCGTTCCGGTCAGGTGGTCAGGCCTGTGCCGCTTCGGCCCGTGACCTGAGGTCAGTCACGGCGTGTTCGAGTCCCTCCGGGTCGCGGAACAGGGCGCTACCGGATACCAGGCGGTCGGCCCCCGACCCAACGGCTCCGGCGACCGTGGACGGACCTATACCGCCGTCCACCTCGATCGCACAGTCGTAGCCGTCGAGCATCGCGGCCACCTCGGCCACCTTGGGTTCCATCGCTTCGATGTAGGACTGTCCACCGAATCCCGGGTTGACGGTCATCACCAGCACCACACCGAGCAGGTCACGGACGTGGCGGATCACGTCGGCCGGGGTGTGTGGGTTGAGGGCGACCCCGGGGGTGGCACCCAGTTCGGCAATGTGCGACAGGGTCCGGTGCAGGTGGTCGCAGGCCTCGGCGTGGACAAGCACCGTCGAGCAGCCGGCCTCCACGTAGCGGTCCACCAGTCGGTCAGGGTCCACGACCATCAGGTGGGCTTCGAACTCAAGGTCCACCAGGGACCGCGTGGAGGCAATGACATCAGGGCCGAAGGTCAGGTTGGGCACGAACACCCCGTCCATGACGTCCCAGTGGATGAGGTCCACGCCGGCCTTCTCGAGGGCCATGCACTCCTCGCCCAGACGGGCGAAGTCGACGGGCAGGATCGAAGGGGCGACAACTATCGGGCGGGGCACGCGTCGACCCTAACCGAGGGCCCCGCTGGGCCTGCGGCGAAATCTGACGTCCTCTACGTAGGGAAAGAAGTCGGGGAGGTCGCTGCGGGCCAGGCTGGCCTGAACCTCCTGCCAGAAGGCCGGCGTGTAGAGGTCGGAGTGGACCTCGTCGAAGCTTCGTCGTACCTCATGGTCCACATCGCGCGGGAAGGCCATGAACGTCCGAAACTGCTCGGGGAAGACGTCGCCGGGCTCGATGGAGAACCACGGCTCTGGGCGCATCTCGTCGGCCGGGTCGTCGGACTGTGGAATGGTCCGGAACCGACACTCCTCCAGCAGCGTCAACTCGTCGTAGTCGTAGAAGACGACGTTGCCGTGCCGGGTAACGCCGAAGTTCTTCGTGAACAGGTCGCCGGGGAAGACGTTGGCCACAGCCAGGTCCTTTATGGCCCACCCCCAGTCAATGGCAGCGGCCACCGCCTTGGCCGTCGACATCTCCCGCAGGTAGAGGTTCAGGGGGTACACCTGCCGCTCCGTGTACACATGGCTGATCACCACCCGGTCGCCTTTCACCCTCACCGACTCGGAGGCTGTCTCAAGCAGCTCGTCCAGAAGTTCAGGGTCGAAGCGGTCCCTGTCGAAGGAGAGGTTCTCGAACTCCCAGGCCTCCACCATGCGGCCCACCCGGTCGTGGTTGTAGACGAGCGCGTAGCGGCGTTTGACGGCATCTTTCGTGGTGTTCTTCGGTGGGTCGAAGCGGTCCTTGATGATCTTGAACACGACGTTGAACGAGACCAGCGTGAACACCGCCATGACCATGCCCGGGGTGCCGCGTGCCCTGACGAATTTGTCATGCGAGTGGTCGAGGTGCCGGTAGAGCGATCGGTAGAGGCTCGTCTTGCCGTGCTGGGGGAACCCGATCGCCGTGTAGAGCTCGGCGAGGGACTTCATCGGGAGGAGCGACTTGAGGAAGCCGACAAGTTCCGACGGGTTGGACCACTCCACGAAGAAGTAGGACCGGGTGAAGCTGAACAGCCGGCTGGCCTGCGATTCGGCCAAGAGCACGGTGTCGATCCGGAGGCCGTCGGGGCCGTGGAGGATCGGGAAGACGATCGGCGTGACCCGGTTCAGCTGCCGGAGGCGACCCACCAGGTAGGCGGCCTTGTTGCGGTAGAAGACGGGCCGCAGCATGTCGATGCCGTCGGCCTCGAGGCTGTCCCACTCCTCGATGAGGAACGAGTCCATTCGGGCGGCCACCCGTCGGGCGTCCGCCTCCAGGTCCACCCAGGGTGCCTCGAAATCGTATGACTCCAGGATCTGACGGACCATCGCCGAGGTGTCTCTGGAGCGGCTGGCGGTGGCGAACAGCTCGGCCCGTCCCTCACCGCGTGGAACTGTCGTTGCTCCGAACCATCGGAGTTCCACGTCGTTGTCCACGCCAATGGTGGTGAAGGTTCGACGTGTTACCGAGTTGAAGAAGGTCTCGGCCAGCGTCAGGTCGGAGCGGTCGGCGATCCTGCGCTTGTAGTGGGCACGCGCTGCGCGCCAGGTGCCGCGTCGGTCCGCCACCCCGTCCAGGATGGGTCGGACCCGCTCCACCGTCTGGACGACCGTGGCGCGGTGCAGGGCCAGGCGCTGGTGGGAATCGGCGTCCTGTTCGGACCACTCCCGCTGCGTGAAGTGGCGCTGGGCGCGACGGGAGATCTTCCTGAAGCCGGCGATGTAGTCGACGAAGCCGGCAAGGATCGTGTCGCCGATCTGGCGGCCGATGTCATGGTCGGTGCTCACCGGGTCGCCTCGGGCCCTGCCGGTCCACGACTGGCGGGGGTGCTCATGTTGAGGTCCCGTCCGGGTCGTTGCGGTGAAAGACCTGCCATGTCGGGTCGTCATGGGGGAGGGTGCCGAGCCCGTCGTGGTTCGTGGGCCAGTTGGCTGGCGGGAGGCCCAGCGGATTGACGCCCACCTCGGCGCCGTAGAAGAGCAGGTGCAGGCGCCGGACGAAGCGCCAGGCGCCATCCACGCGGCTGTAGGTGTCGTCGTACCGGATGGCCTGGTGGATCCAGCGATCGCCGTCCTGGATCTCGGCCTTGCAGTAGACGTGGCCGGTGGCGTCTTCGGGTCCGGTAAGGTCGATCTGGTGGGTTCCGACGTTCAGCACCGTCATGCCGACCGTCCGGAGCTGCGAGTCGAAACCCTCCCGCAGGGCTGCGTGTCCCTGGATGCCCTTTCCGACGTGCACATCGGGCACGAACAGGGCAACCAGGGCATCCAGGTCGCGTCGGTCAAGGGCAACGGCATAGCGGGCGACCAGTTGGCGGATGTCAGCCTCGGCCGCCAGGCGTTCCAGGTCGGACATTTCCGTGGGGGTGGTCACGTCGTCGGTCCGCTCAGGCGCCTGTCCGCCCAACCCCCGGGCGTGGTGCCGTCGATGCGAACCCGGCGCGAGGCGAACCGCCACTGGTCATCCACCGGCCTGAATGTGTCCTGGTAGCGGCCCCAGTGGTCAATGCCGCTGTCGGTCATCACCGTGAAGTAGGAGTGGCCGTCGGCTTCGGCGCTGCCCGCCATGGTGATGTGCAGGCCGGTCGTGTGGTGCTGCAGGAAGCGGAGCCCACCATTGCCTCCTTCGGTTTCCCCGTCCAGGATCGAGTCGCGGGTTCCGGTGAAGATCGTGCGGATCTCGTCAAGGCCCTCGTAGGAGCGTCCGTCACCGACGTCCATCACTGCGTTTTCGGCGAAGAGGTCCATGAGGGCATCCAACCGACCGCGGTCGCCCAGCGCGTTGTAGGCAGCCACGAGGCCGCGGATCTGCTCCCTGGCATCCAGTTCCCAGGCCTCCACAGGGCTCCTTCCAGTTCGGTTCCTGCCACTAGCGTGCCCGACCGTGCATGACCTCAACGACATTAGGGACCGATTTCCGGGCGTGGGGGGTGATTGGGCCCGTTTTGACGGGCCGGCTGGGACCCAGGTCGTGGACGTGGCCATCGACGCGTCCGCCGCATGGCAGCGCAGCGGGAACAACGCCAACTCCCATGGTTCGTTCGCTGCAGCAGCGGCCTGCGACGACCTTGTGGAGACGGTGAGCGCCACCATGGGTGAGCTGCTGGGAGCCGAGCCCGACTCGATGGTCTTCGGTCCGAGCACCACTGCCAACATGATGGCCCTCACCCGGGCCATCGGCCGGGGACTCGGGCCAGGCGACGAGATCGTGTGCACCACGCTGGACCACGACTCCAACGTGGCACCATGGCTGCTGTTGGCCCGCGATACCGGGGCCACCGTCCGCATGGCCGAGCTGGATCCGGACACCGGTCGTCTGGCAGCGGAGTCGGTGATCGACCTGGTCGGTCCCGCTACCCGATGGGTGGCGGTCACGGGATCCTCGAACGCCGTCGGGGCCATTCCCGACGTCGCAGCAGTCACAGCGGCCGCTCACCGCGCCGGGGCGAGGGTCGTCGTGGACGGCGTCCACCTGACGCCACATCGCGGTGTGGACGTCGCCGCCATCGGGTGCGATGTCTTCACCACCTCGTCGTACAAGTGGTACGGCCCCCATGCCGGGATCATGTGCGTGGAGCCGGGCCTGTTGGAGGAGCTGGACGCCTACAAGGTCCGTCCGGCTCCCGAGTCGGGGCCGGGCCGCCTCCAGTACGGAACGCCGTCGTGGGAGGCGTTGGCCGGCGTCGACGCTGCGGCACGCTTCCTGCTCGAGACCGGCATGGACGTGATCGCGGCCCACGAGGCAATCCGTTTCGCCCGGCTGCTCGATGGACTCCACGGGATCGAGGCTGTCCGGGTCGTCGGGCCAGCCGACACCGCAGACAGGGCGCCGACGCTCATGTTCGAGGTCGAAGGCCTGGCGCCGTTGACCGTCGCCGAACGTCTGGCGGCTGCGGGAGTGGCCGTCTGGGACGGTCACAACTACGCGGTTGAGGCCATGGCGCCGCTGGGCCTGGACTCCGAGGCAGGCGCAGTGCGCGCCGGCGTCAGCCTCTACACCACCGACGACGAGGTCGACCACCTCCTGGACGCCGTTGGTCATATTGCGGGGTCGGGGTGACGGACACATCCGGGGGAGCGGCACAGGAGCCCGGGCGGGTCCCGCCGATCGGGGACTGGAACCGGCTGCTGGAGGACAGGGTTGCCGTGGTTACCGGTGGAGGCGTAGGCATCGGCGGAGCGATCTCCAGGCTGTTCGCCCAGCATGGGGCCCTCGTCGAGATCGTCGAGATCGATCCCGACCGGGCTGCCGCCGCCGTCGAGGCGATCGAGGCGGTTGGTGGAACGGCGCGGGCCCACGTTGTCGACGTGGCGTCCGATGCCGAGGTGGAGGATCTCCGCGTAGCGGTCATTGGCGAGCACGGGAGGGTGGACGTTCTGGTCAACAACGTCGGCGACTACCGACCGCGGGTCCGGTTCCACGAGTCGACACCCGAGTCCTGGCAGGCCATGTACTCGACCAACCTCGAGCACGTCTTCAGGGTCACCAGGGCCTTCCTCGGGCCGATGGTCGATGGCGGCGGGTCGATAGTCAACGTGCACTCGGTGGAGGCAATGCGGGGCTACCCCGGTGAGCCGGTCTACGCCGCCATGAAGGCGGCGGTGGCCCACTTCACGACATCGTTGGCTGCTGGATACGGGCGCAGGGGGATCAGGGTCAACGGCATCGGGCCGGACCTGACCCAGACACCCCAGGTGGACTACCTCTCCGGCAGCGCAGGGCACGAACATCTCTGGGAGGCATGGGCTCCGGTCGGCCGGCTGGGCTGGCCGGAGGACCAGGCCCGGGTTGCCCTCTTCCTGGCCAGCGACATGTCCTCCTTCGTGACCGGCCACAACGTGCCGGTGGATGGAGGAACCCTGGCCGGAGGAGGCTGGTTCTTCTCGCCGGAGGCGGGACGTTTCGTGAACCGGCCGACCGGCCTCTGAGGCAGACTTGTCACGATGACGACCCATGCTGATGAGCCGAACGAGGAGACTCCCCGGCCGCTGGACGGCATTCGGATACTGGCCGTCGAGCAGATGGCGGCCCTTCCGTTCGCCACCCAGCTCCTGGCCCGCCTGGGAGCCGAGGTGGTCAAGGTCGAACACCCGGTGACCGGTGACAGCGGTCGTGGATCCCAACCCTTCGTGACGGACCCGTCCGGCCGCCAGGTCGGGGCGACCTTCCTGCGCAACAACCTGAACAAGCGCAGTGTCGCCATCGACCTGAAGCATCCGGAGGGAATCGAGCTGTTCCTGCGGATGGCGCCCGGCTTCGACGTCGTGGGCGAGAACTTCCGGGCCGGGACCGCCGACCGCCTGGGCATCGGATACGAGGCCGTCCGGGCCGTCCATCCAGCGGTCGTCTACCTCTCCGTGTCCGGCTTTGGACAGGACCAACGCTCGCCCTACCGGGACATGGGTGCCTACGCGGCAGTGGTCGAGGGAATGTCCGGGATCTACGAATACAAGCGGACCCCGGGTCGGCCGCCGGCCGCCAACCCGGTCGGAGCCCTGGGCGACATCAGCTCGGCACTGTTCGGAGCGGTGGGGATCCTGGCGGCGCTGCGACACAGGGACCGGACCGGCACGGGTCAACACATCGACGTCGCCATGCTGGATTCGACCGTCGCCATGACCGACATCGTGACCAACTTCCACTCCATGGGCATCGAGCGGGAGTGGGGGAGCGGGGTGGGCATCGTGGAGACCTTCCGGGCTGCTGACGGCCATTTCGTGCTGCAGTGCGTCAGGGAGCACCACTTCGAGGCCCTCATGACCGAGATCGGACGGCCGGACCTACTCGACGATGGTCGACTCGCCACGCGTGCCGGTTGGCAGGAGCATCTCGACGACCTCCTACGTCCGGCGATCGAGTCGTGGTCCACCGGTAGGACGCTGGCCGACGTGGTCGATGCGCTGTCGGGTGCGGGGCTTGCCTGTGGCCCCTCCCAGACGAGTGGTCAGGTCGTTGCCGACCAGCACCTGGCTGTGCGCAACATGCTTATCGAGACGCTGCCAGCGGCTTCCGGTGAACCGGTGCTGGTGCCCGGCAACCCGGTCAAGTTGTCAGAGGTTCCCGAGGCTCCCGACACCCGCGTGCCATGGCTGGGAGAGCACACCGACGAGGTGCTCGCTGACGAGCTTGGTCTGACCGACGGGCTCCTGGCTGACCTCCGGTCCCGTGGCGTCATCGGCGCCACCTGAGCCGCCGCCTAGCCTTGCAGGAGATCGCCGGGTCCCGACTGGAGCCGGTCATGATGTTCCGATGACGCGAACGGGGGTGACTAGATGGACGAGACCCGACGGCTGACACAGTTCAGCCACGGCGCTGGTTGAGGCTGCAAGCTCGCCCCCGGCGAGCTGGCGCACGTCGTGCGCCGCCTGGCACCAGTGACAGATCCCAACCTCCTGGTCGGAGCAGCGGCCGGCGACGACGCCGCCGTGTGGCGCCTCGACGACGACCGCGCCATGGTCGTGACAGCCGACTTCATTACTCCTGTTGTGGATGACGCCCGATGGTGGGGCCGCGTAGCTGCGGCCAATGCCGTGTCGGACGTCTACGCGATGGGCGGCCGACCCCTACTGGCACTCAACCTGGTCTGCTGGAACGCCGCCGAGTTGTCAAGCGACCTCCTGGTCGAGGTGCTCCTCGGCGCCCAGGAGATCGCCACAGAGGGCGGGTTCGTCATAGCTGGAGGCCACACCGTGGATGACCCGGAACCCAAGTTCGGGTTGGCCGTGGTTGGCGAGGTGCATCCGGACCGGATGCTCACGAACAACGGGTTCAGACCCGGTGATGCGATCGTCCTCACGAAGCCGCTCGGCGTGGGGGTGATCACGACGGCCATCAAGCTCGGCACCGCCGCAGACGTGGTGGTCGATGCTGCGCTCGCCTCCATGACGCGTCTGAATGACGATGCGGCACGGATCGCCGTTGCTGCAGGGGTGCGTGGTGCCACCGACGTGACCGGCTTCGGCCTCCTCGGGCACCTCGGTCGGGCCGCCATCGAATCCGGCGTGGATGTCGCCATTGAAGTCGCTTCAGTTCCGCTGCTGCCGGGGACGCGGGAGTTGGCCGAGGCAGGTTCCATGCCCGGTGGAAGCCGCCGCAACCTTGAGTGGGCCGACGAACGACTGGACCGGGGTGGCTTCAACGAACTCGACGTGCTCCTCCTGGCCGATGCCCAGACGTCCGGTGGCCTGGTCTTCGGCGTGGACCCGACCGAGGTCGACGGCGTACTGGCAGAACTGGACTCGACCGGGCACGTGGCTGCAGTAATTGGAACGGCCACGGCCGGTTCCGGACAGATCACCCTGACCTGACGGGGCCTGACCTGACCTGCGGCTGCCATGTAGTCGGTCGCGGCTGTGACGTAGGGTCCGGCTGATGTCGAGTCGCCTACCGCTACGGATTCCCCAGTCGGTCGAGGAGATCGACACGGCCTGGCTTACGCAGGCCATCCGCTCATCCGGCCTCGTCGAGGCAGCGAACGTGGTCGGCTTCAGGGCGGGTAGTCCAGGTACCGGTGTGGGCTTCCAGGGCCAGACCATCAGGATCTCGTTGGACTGGGATATCGAGGAGCCCGACGCCCCGGATGCGGTGCTGGTCAAGTTCCCCACCGACAACGTCGGCAACCGTGGCCTGGCCGAAGCCGAGGGCGCCTACGACCGGGAATTTGATTTCTATGAACGCCTGTCGGACGACTTCCCCGTTCGCGTGCCGCGTCTCATACACGCGGTCCGCGACCCGGGCCTATCGCGGGCTGCCCGTCGACGCCGGGAAGGGTTCGTGGACGCACTCCCCGTACCGGTCGTGAAGTTCATCGGCCGCCATGCCCGAAAGCTTGTGAGGCCGTCGAAGCGGCGCTACGCGTTGGTGATGGAGTACATCCCCGATGCCCGGGTCACCACGGCCATAGAACTTCCGCCGGCCGAGGACCTGTCCGCCATCCTCGGCACCCTCGCCGAAATGCACGCCCACTTCTGGGGTGACTCCAGGCTTGCCGACGACTCGGTGTTCGAGTGGTCGATGGTGAGCCAGATGCCGAACGTCATGCACGGCGTCTACCGGGCATGGCGGGACGATGTGGTGGATCGGGAACCCGGCGTGTTCACCGACGACCTGATGCGACACGCCGACTGGGTGGGTGCCCACATCGTGGACCTGGTGGCCCACCTGAACCAGCCGTTCTCAATCCGTCACGGGGACTGCCGGACCGACAACATGCTGTTCACCGACGCCGGGCTGGTCATGATCGACTTCGGGGTCACCGGCTCCGGTCGGCCGGCCGGCGACGTCGCCTACCTTCTCTCCGAGTCCATTCCGCCGGGGTTCGAGGCCCGAGCCACGTTCCTGCGCTTTTGCCGGGAATACCATGACCGCCTCGTCGCCGCCGGGGTGGTCGACCATCCGTTGGACGAATTCATGAACGATTGCGACATCGTGCTGGCCGTCCAGGCCTATCGGGTGATCCTGATGGAGGCGGCCTTCGAGGCCGACTATGACGGTGAGTCGCTGGCCCACCTGTGGGGGCCCAGGGTCCGGTCACTGCTGGCTGACGAGCTGCCGAGGTTCTGAGCGGCTGGAACCGGCCGCTTCAGCGGATGCGGGGCTCGTTGCGACCACCAGAGGTGAACTGCTCAGCGCCCGAGCGCATGGCGTCCTTGTCCGTGGCGGTGCTGAGCAGGGCAGTGGCGATCGACCTGCTACCGAGGGGTCCGAGGTCCCGGGCGGCCCAGATCGCCCGGAGCGTGCCCTGCACGGCCCACGGCGGGTTGGCTGCGATCGAGGCGGCGAGGCCAGCGGCGGCGCCTGCCAGGTCGGCAGCCGGCACCACCTCTGTCACGAGACCCATACGTAGGGCGGTCCCGGCAGAGACGCGCTCGGCGTTTCCGGTCAGCGACATCCTCATCACCTCGCCGAACGGCATCTTGGAGAGCATCTTCATGGGTTCGTAGATCGCCGGCATGCCATAGGTGACGTGCGGGTCGAAGAAGGTGGCGTGCTCGGCGGCGATCAGCACGTCGCACTCGCCGAGCAGGTAGAAGGCACCCCCACAGGCCATGCCGTTGACGGCGCCGATGACCGGCTTCCAGAGGTCGTTGGACTTCGGGCCCAGCCAGTCGCCGGGATCGTCGTACATGAAGTTGTTGGACGTGCCGTACAACGCCGGGGAGTCGTCAAGTGCGGTGAACGGTTCGTTCCGGTCGATGCCGGTGCAGAACGCCCGGTCTCCGCTGCCGGTGAGGACCACGACACGGACGTCGTCATCGGACCGCATGGCAATCCAGAGGTCCCGCAACTCGCCCTGCATGACCGCGGTGAAGGCGTTGCCCGCCTCCGGCCGGTTCAGCACGACGGTGGCGACGTGGTCGGCGACGGTGACCTCAAGGGTCTCGAAGTCGGTCTCGTTGGTTGATGGGCCCGGCACGACACGGACCCTAGTGCTGCGCCCCGTTCGGCTCCGATCCCGGGTGGCCGGTACTGTCGGACGCTGCAGGCTGCGGACATCACCCTCTGGGCCGCAGACCGATACGGGGAGCTGCCGGTGACCACCAATGACTGACGATCTGGGATACCGACCCTTCGACTGCGATAACCACTACTACGAGGCCGAGGACGCCTTCATCCGGCACGTGGCGCCGGAGATGCGCCACCGGGTGGTCCAGTGGGCGGAGATTGATGGTCGGCGGCACCACATCGTGGGTGGGCGCCTAAGCCGGGCGGTGGCCAACCCGACCTGGAACCCGATTGCCAAACCTGGAGCCCTCCACCAGTACTTCAAGGGAAATCCGGAGGGAAAGGGTCCACTCGAGTACCTGAAGGACCGGGAGCCTCTACCCGCCGAGTACGTGGACCGCGAGGCGCGCTCCGCGGTCATCGAGGGGCAGGGCCTGGAGGCCGTATGGCTCTTCCCGACGCTCGGCGTGCTCTACGAGGAGCTCCTGAAGGACGACACGGAGGCCGTCGTGGCCCTCATGAACGGCTTCAACAGGTGGCTCCTGGAGGACTGGGGTTTCGCGTTCCGCGACACCATCTACGCATCGCCCTACCTGTCCCTGGTCGACGTGGACATGGCCGTCCGGGAGCTGGAATGGTGCCTGGACAATGGCGCCCGGACGATCGTCATGCGTCCAGCCGCAGTCCAGACGGCCAGCGGACCACGGTCGCCGGGCGACCCCATGTTCGATCCCTTCTGGGCGTTGGTGAACGAGGCCGGGATAACCGCGGTTGTCCACGCTGGCGACAGCGGCTACAGCACCCAGGGCTACGCCGAAGATGGGTTCACCTCGTCCGGCGTGGCCGGCGGAACCGGCCGTTACCGACCTTCGATCAAGGGGTTCAACATCGAGCGTGCCGCGCATGACTGGCTGATCACCATGTCGCTGGAGAAGATGTACACGCGTTTCACAAACCTCAGGATCGCCAGCGTTGAGAACGGTTCCGACTACCTGGCTCCCATGTTCCGCAAGCTGCGACAGCAGGCCGGGAAGTCCTCCCACTGGTTCGACGAGGACCCCGTTGCCCTGTTCCGCGAACACGTCTGGATGAACCCCTTCTGGGAGGACGACGTGCACGAGGTGGTGGACCTCATGGGGGCTGACCACGTGATCTTCGGATCCGACTGGCCCCACATCGAGGGGCTGCCCACCCCGTTGGACTTCCTCGGCGAGGTGGAGGACCTCTCCGACGATGACCGTCGGTTGGTCATGCGTGACAACGCCCGGGGGCTGACCGAGCTCCGGCCGGCGTAGCGCCAACCGACCCGGGGAATCATGAAGAGGGGACTGGATCATGGGTGAGTGGGAACCGGAGCTGGCTGAACTGCGGGCCCGTGGGGCGATGGCCGAGCAGATGGGTGGCGTCGAGAAGGTCGCCCGCCAGCACGACCGGGGAAAGCTCGACGTACGCCAGCGGATCACGGCCCTCCTGGATGGCGGATCGTTCCACGAGATCGGCAAGATCGCAGGCAGTGCCACCTACGACGGGGACGGGGAGCTGCTGGACCTGCGGGCCTCCAACTTCCTGTTCGGTCGGGGTCGGATCGATGGACGCACGGTCGTGGTGGCAGCCGACGACTTCACGGTCAGGGGTGGTGCGGCCGACGCTGCGATCATCGGCAAGCAGATAGCGGCGGAGAAGATGGCCGGCGAACTACGCCTGCCGATCATTCGCCTCATCGATGGCACCGGTGGCGGCGGTTCGGTCAGGACGCTCGACACGGACCCATCCAAGAAGGTCTCCGAAGGCGACGGCGGCCATGGACGCGGTACCCGTACCTACGTGCCCATGAACCCCGCATGGGAGCACGTCGTGGCCAACCTGGCCACGGTGCCGACCGTGGCGCTGTGTCTTGGATCGGTGGCCGGTCTCGGGGCGGCGCGTGCCGTCACCAGCCACTACTCGTTGATGGTGAAGGGCATGTCGCACCTCTTCGCCGCCGGACCCGTCGTGGTCAACCGGATGGGTGGCGAACAGGTCGACAAGGAGGACCTGGGCGGAAGCCGGATCCACACCCGCAACGGTGCCATCGACGATGAGGTCGCCAGCGAGGAGGAGGCCTTCGAGAGGACCCGCCGGTTCCTCTCCTACCTGCCCTCTTCGGTATACGAGCTGGCGCAACGTGGTCCGTGCACCGATGACCCGGGTCGTACGGACGCCAGCCTGGGTGACGTGGTTCCCCGGGACCGCAGGCAGGTCTACAAGATGCGGTCGATCATCGATTCGGTGGTCGACGAGGGCAGCTTCTTCGAGATCGGAAAGACCTTCGGCCGGTCCGCCATCTGTGGCATGGCCCGTCTGGACGGCTGGCCTGTGGCCATCCTGGCCGGCGACCCCTACCACTACGGTGGCGGCTGGACGGCGGCCTCCTCTCAGAAGGTCACGCGGTTCGTGGACCTGGCCGAGACGTTCCACCTTCCCATCGTGCACCTGGTTGACAACCCCGGCTTCGTGATCGGTACAGAGGCCGAGCAGCTGGCCACGATCCGCCACGGTGCCCGGGCGCTGGCGGCCATCTACCAGGCCACCGTTCCGTGGTGCTCCGTGCTGGTCCGCAAGGCGTTCGGGGTGGCCGGCGCCGCCCATTCCCCCGCCCACCGCTTCCAGTACCGCTACGCGTGGCCTTCGGGAGACTGGGGCTCCCTTCCGGTGGAGGGTGGCGTGGAGGCGGCCTACCGGGCCGACCTCGAGGCATCGGATGATCCGGAGGCCCTTCGGGCCGAGATCACGGAGCGCCTCAACAGCGTCCGATCACCGTTTCGGACCGCCGAGGCGTTCCTGGTGGAGGAGATCATCGACCCGGCTGAGACGCGTCCGCTGCTCTGCGAGTTCGCCAACCTGGCTGCGCCGCTCCGCACTTCGGGTCCGGCGGGGTTTCCCTACCGGCCCTGAGACGCTTCGCCGCGGTGCGGCTCAGACCGTCTGGATGGTCGCAACCACGTCGTCCTCGGAGACGTGGTCGCCCTCGGCCACATTGAGGTCGGTCACCGTTGCGTCCTCCGGAGACTCGATCGGTATCTCCATCTTCATCGACTCCATGATGAGGATGGTGTCGCCTGCCGCCACGACGCTGCCGGGTGTCGCCACGATCTTCCAGACCACGCCGGTCACCGGTGTTTCGAGTTGTATCTCTGCCATCTGCAGAGTCCAGCAGCATCGCCGGCCGGATGCCACGATGGGTCCGTGTCGATCCAACTCGGGGCATGCCCAACCCTCCAGACCGACCGCCTGATCCTGCGGCCCTTCCGTGACGATGACGTGGACGATTACTTCGCGGTGCTCGACACTCCGGAGGTGCGGCGCTGGCTCCACCTGCCCGCTGGCCTGGACCGGGGCGGCGTCTGGAAGCAGATGGCCGGGTTCCTGGGTGAGTGGACGCTCCGGGGGACCGGACAATGGGCCCTGGAGGAACGGTCCACGGGAGCCTTCGTGGGTAGGGCCGGGCTCTACCGTCCGGAGTATCCGGACTGGCCGGGTGTGGAGGTCGGCTGGACCCTGCACCCCGACCACTGGGGAAGGGGCTTTGCCACGGAGGCGGGAGCCGAGGCCATCCGGTATGCATTCGAGGACCTCGACCTGGACCGGATCTACTCCTGCATCCTCCCCGGGAACGAGGCCTCACAGGCAGTTGCCCGCCGGCTCGGCCTGGAGTTGCTGGAGGAGCGCACCATGGCCTTCTTTCCATCAGCGCCCCACGGCATCTGGTCGCGGGCCCGGTAGCGGGCCCGTCGGTGGGGCCGGTTCAGGATCCGTCGGTGAGTGGCACGTAGCGACCATCGGTGGTCTCGATGTGCACGTCGGTGCATCCCAGGCTGTGGGCGAGACGAAGGGACTGGCCTCCGAGCACGATCCGGATCGGGTCGACGGTGACCATCTCGTCGGTAGCCCATGCCTCGAACCTGTAGATGGCGCCGGTCGATGGACGTAGGAGCCAGGCGGTGGCCCGACCGTCACACGTTCGGACCACGGCGACGTCACCTGGTCTTCCGAGTTGGTAGCTGGTGCCCAGGTAGGTGAGCACGGGGCCGCCCTCCATGACGAGGGGCGCCGGTTCGGACGGGGGTTGGTCCGTGCCCCTGGAAAGGAGGAAGGCAATGGTGGCGGCCGCCATGATCAGAAGACCGGCGGCCATGAAACCGGCAGTGGCGAGTTTGCTGGGCCCCGTCGAGGCGGAGCGGACCCGTGCCCGGATGGTCCGATCTGATCCGGCAGCGTTCTGTCCCCCGACGGACGCGGCGCCAGATGTTCTCCATTGCCCAGCGCCCGGGTCTTCCCGACCGGGGCTGGCTTCTGGCCGGCCTTCCCCGTCAGAGGGGTGATCTACCGGATCCGTATGACCCTCCTGAATGGTCTGATCCGGTTCGACGCCGACCCCGGCCTCGAGTGGCTCAGGATCCTGGGTCTCGGCCCCGGACGGTTCGGCCCCCGCTGGTTCGGCGACAGCAGCGGCCTGGTTGGTGGCACCTGAGCCGAAGCTGCGGACCAGGCCGGTGAGACCGTCCGAGATGTCGATGGGTGCGGAGCCGTCCAGGTCGTCGAGGAGCCGACCGGTGCGACGGCGGTTTCGGGATTCGGACGAATCCGCCGAGCCCGGTAGCCGGTCGACGAGCACCTTCAGGAGGCTGACCAGGTCTCCGGCATCGAGCGCGCGTGCATCGGGGCTGGTCGAGCGACTGGCAGTGCCGAAACCGGCCAGCACCGGACGCCCCAACTCGTCCACGAGGAGCACGGGCAGAGAGATCGCTCCGTGGACGATGCCGGCGCGGTGGACCTCGGCCACGGTCCGCGACAGGGATGCCCCCAGCACGCAGACCGCATGGGAGTCCAGCGGCGGTCGGTCGGGTAGGGGTACGAGGCCGTCGGAGGAGGTCGCGGCTCCGGTCCCTGGTCCTGGTCGCCCGGACTCCGAGAGCGGCACAACGCCGGGCATCTGGATCGCCGACAGGATCCCCGCCTCGAAGTCTCCGACTTCGCTCATGGTCCGTCGTTGCTGGTCGTGCCGAGGGATCCGGCCACCACGGCCACCTCGTTCAGGTTCTGCGTGCGCGACGGAAGGCGGTCCAGTACGGCGAGCACCCGATCGGCCAGCCGGGCTGCTGCATCGGGATCGTCGAGAGTTGCCGGAAGGTCCGCTGAGCGGTCTCGGGACCGCACAGACTGCCCGCGTCGGACGGCGCGCCCGATCCGTCGGGGACCCGGCCGGCCGACTGAATGCGGTGTGGCCAGAGGCAACTCAATGAGCCTGTCGGGCGGCAGTCCGGATTCGGTGAGGTTGGCCCTTACGCGGTCAAGGGAGCGTGAGGCACCGGGGCCTCGACGGTCGCACAACTGCTGGCCGCTGCCATGGCCGACGA
>JAAZXC010000052.1 GCA_014240365.1 Acidimicrobiales bacterium
GTCGCCACGATCACCTACAACCGCCCCGAAGCCCTCAATGCCGTGAACCGGGACCGGGGACCGCGCGTCGAGCGCCGCCGCCTGGGTGACATGACCTGGGTGGGCGGGGCGAAGATGTACGAGTACGAACTGGATGCCGAGGACGCTCCGTGGTGCGACGTCTGGTTCTACGAGGACCTCATACACCCCAACAAGAGGCACGTGGCGGCTGTCGGCTTCGACCGCGACGAGATGACCATGGCACCCATCACCTACGAGGAGATGCGGCCGGGCTGCTACGAGCCGAAGGCCCGTGTGGCCGACATGACGGCCAACCACGTCGAGGCCTCGCTGTCGTTCCCCACGCTGCCCCGCTTCTGTGGCCAGACCTTCTATGAGGCGTCGGACCGGGACCTCGGACTGGCCTGCGTGAAGGCCTACAACGACTTCATGATCGAGGAGTGGTGCGGCGACTCCGATGGTGCGCTCATACCGCTGATCATCATCCCGTTGTGGGACGCGGACCTGGCCGCCGCCGAGGTTCGACGCAACGCCGAACGGGGCTGCCACGCTGTCTGCTTCTCCGAGATCGCACCCAACCTGGGGCTGCCGTCAATCCACACCGGCTACTGGGATCCGTTCTTCGCCGCCTGCCAGGACACCCAGACGACGGTGAACATGCACATCGGGTCGTCATCGAAGATGCCGGCCGCCTCGCCGGACGCCCCGCCGGCGGTGGCCGCCTCGCTGAGCTTCAACAATGCCATCGCCTCGATGAGCGACTTCCTCTTCTCCGGCGTGCTGGTGCGATTCCCCGAGCTGAAGCTGGCCTACAGCGAGGGCCAGATCGGCTGGATCCCCTACATCCTTGAGAGGGCCGACGACGTCTGGAAGGAGCACCGGGCCTGGGGCGGTGTGGCCGACATAGTCCCCGAGCCTCCGTCGACCTATTACTACCGACAGATCTTCGGCTGCTTCTTCCGTGACAGGCACGGGCTTCGGTCGCTCGACGAGGTGGGGGTGGACAACATCACCTTCGAGACCGACTATCCGCACACCGACACGACATGGCCACACACGAAGCAGGTGGCCGAGGACATGATGGGCCACCTCCCGCCAGATGTGGTCTGGAAGATCGTCCGTGGCAACGCGGCACGCATGCTGAGCCTGGACATCGAGGCCTGTCCGGGGACCTGACCGGTCAACGAACACCACCGTCGAGCGCGGGGGCGGGCACGACGGCCGACGGTGGGTGGATCCGTAGACTTGTCTGCATGACGGACACCACGCTGCCGGAGGCCGGGTCGGCTACAGGATCCCGGGAGCCGACCGAGACCGCCGATGCGGCGTCGGTGGCCCGCCTGACGGTCCTGCTGCTCGAGCCCGACTGCGCCCCGGGCCTCTGGGCCTCCGTGGATTCCGGCGAGATGGACCACCTGGTTCCGGAGTTCCCCCTGCTGCGCATGGAGCAGGATCCGATCCACAGGCACAAGGACGTCCTCAGCCACACCATTGCGGTCGTGGCCAAGACCGGACCCGACCTGATCGTGCGCCTCGCCGCCCTGTTCCACGACATCGCCAAGCCCAGGACCCGGTCGTTCGAGCACGGAGACGTGACGTTCCGCCATCACGAGGTCGTCGGAGCGAGGATGGCCCGAAGCCGCCTGACCTCCATGGGCTTCGAGGAGTCCGTGGTCGCCGACGTGGCTGAGCTGGTCCGGCTGTCCGGTCGGTTCAAGGGCTATTCAGACGGCTGGTCGGATGCGGCCGTGCGTCGATACGCCCGTGACGCCGGGCCCCTTCTGGGGCGCCTCAACCATTTGATCCGCTGCGACTGCACGACACGCAACCGGGAGAAGGCCGCCGGCATCCAGGCAGCGATGGACGAGCTGGAGCTGCGGATCGCCGAACTGGCCGACGAGGCCCGTCGTGCCGCTGAGCGTCCCGACATGGACGGTGCTGCGGTCATGTCCCACCTCGGCATCGGTCCGGGACGCCACGTGGGCGAGGCCCTGGCCCACCTGCTGGCGGTGAAGCGTGAGGAGGGCGAGCTGGAGCGGTCTGAACTCGAGGCACGCCTCGACGCCTGGTGGGCCGCCCGCAGCTGACAGCAGCCCGGTTGTTCAGTCCGATTCGCGCTCCGACGGTGCCGACTCCACGAGGACCTCGTCCACCAGCCAGTCGGCCACCTCGGCCATCCCGCCCAGCGATAGGTGGACGCCGTCATCACGCGTGTGGCGCTCACGGGCCGTGCCGTTGGCCCCGATGAAGTCCCGGTACGCGACGGTGGTGACGTGGTCCAGGTCGCTCGTGGCCGCCCGGACCAGCTCGTTCAACCCGTCGATCCGGTCCGGATGGTTCTGGGGGCGGATCTCACGTCGGATGTGGGCGCCCTCGAGCCAGTAGACGTGGGCGCCGGTCGACCCCAGCACCTGGCTGGCCAGGCGGTACTCCGATGAGATGTACGCGTCGTAGGACGGCACGCCCACCCAGACCCACTCTTCGCCCAGGGACGGGACCAGACGGTCGGTGACGTCCCACGCGGTCACATGTCCCAGCACCACATCGGGTCTGAAGGCCTCGGCGGCCGAGGGCCATGAGACGACCTCGGACCGGAGCATGACGTGGGTCGCTACAGGCTCGTTCCATGCCGAACAGATCTCGCCCACAGGTCCCTCGTCGCCCTCGGGAATCCGTTTCAGGCCATGACGTCCGACCACACAGCCGAGGTGGGACTCGTTGAGCACCACCATCCGGCCGGGGTTCTCCAGGGCCCAGCCGCAGAGGGCCTCGCCTATCTGGAGGGCCACCGAATCGCCGACCACCAGCACCCTGAGACGCTCGTCGGACGGTGGTGGGAGGAGGCCCTGTTCGGCACACGGGCTGGCTGAGGCGGTGAGGGGTCCGCTCTGGGCGGGCCGGGTGTTTACCCACAACAGCCCGATCAGGATCAACACGATCGCCGTGGCGCCGGCAGCGGTGCCGCTCACCGCCGTCATCTTCCAGCCACCCAGCGGGAAGCGCCGCCGCATGACCGGTTGCTCCACGAAGTAGAAGCTGGCGGCAGCCACGATGAACGTCATCGTGAGGTGCATCCAGATCAGGTTGTTGCCCTCGACCAGATCCACGCCGGGAACCAGACGCCCTGCCCGTGACGGTGTTGCGAGCAGGTAGATCGGCCAGTGGTACAGGTACAGCCCGTAGCTGATCTTGCCGACCCATCGGATGAGCATCGATTCCAGGAACCAGTGGAGGGGGCCGACCTCCGAACGCGCCGTCCCGTACCAGAACCAGACGACGCCAACACCCAGGAGGTAGGGCCAGTGGTCGAACGGTGCGTTGCCGCGCACGACGCTGACCACTACCCATCCACCGGTGAAGACCCCTGCGTAGAGGGAGCCGCAGGTCAGGCGACCGGCCAACGGAGCGTCAGGGGCCGACACGAACGCGGGCAGGTGGGCGTGCCACGCACGCTCTCCGGGCTGTGCGACGCCGTAGATCATGAGGCACGAGATGGCAGCGACCATCAGGAAGCCGCCGTACTCGAACATCCAGGCGTCCTGCTCCGAGATCTCGAAGATGGCCCAGGAGAAGAAGATGGTGGCGGCGTAGGCCCCGGCCACCCAGGCCAACTGCCCGGCCCGTGTCCGGACCGGTCCGTACATCCGGACGGCCACCGCCAGGATGATGCCGGCGAACAGGGAATGGGCCCGGGTGTCGGTGCCGTAGTACACGCGTGACGGGTCGCCCTGCCCGTCGTAGAGGTGCCCCATCCACCAGGCGGAGAGAGCCGTGCCGGCGATCATGGTCACCAGCAGCGCCATGTTGGCCCGCTTCGTAAAGACCGCCAGGATCGCTATCAGGTACAGAGGGGCGAATATGTAGAACTGCTCCTCTATGGAGAACGACCACACATGGCGCAGCGGTGAGTGCTGGAAGTCCTCGAAGTACGAGACGCCGGAGAAGATCTCATACCAGTTGGCGCTGTAGGTGAGGGTCGAGAAGATCGCCCCGGTCCATCTGGCGAACTCGGCCGGCGGCACCCTGAGGACCAGGTAGGCGGTCAACATGGCGAGGCATACGAGGAGGGCCGGCAACAGGCGCCGGGCCCGCCGTCCTGCATAGGCCTTCAGGTCGATTCGTCCCGTCGCATCGAACTCGTTGAGGGCGATCGAGATGATCAGGAAGCTGGACAGGGTGAAGAACAGGTCGATGCCCAGGATGCCGCCCGAGACCGTGTCGGTCGCAGCGTGGTACAGCAGGGGGCCCACGACCACCCAGATGCCACGGATGCCGTCGAGGCCGGGTATGTACTTCAGGCGGGAGGGTGCCGGATCGGCCATGGTCCCGTGACGCTACCGGGGGTCTTCGGACCGTCGGGCCGTCTGCTTCCCAGCCATTGCCGGCGCTTTCACCGGCAGGGGGTCAGGACACGCCACGTGGCGGTGCCGGCCACGTGGCAGAACCGGCTGGCGACGAGGGCCGACGCATCCGGATCGCCGGCGCGTACCGAGGTATTGGGCTCGGACCAGCCGTCGAAGCGGTCGGTGAGCACCAGTACGTCGGCGGCGGCCAGCTCGACCGCCAGGTTGCCGCCGAACCGATTGGCCAGGCCGGGGTTCATCTCGAGGTGCCGGCTGGCCGGGACCAGGTCGGGGAGCAGGAAGTAGAAGAAGGTGTCGCCGTAGTTGGTGCGGGTCAGGTCGACCGGCCCGACGAACACGTTGTCGCCCGGCCGGGTGAGGTGGTCGACCACCGATACGACGCTGTGGATCTCGTCGGCGACGGCCGCTGCAGTCATTCCGCGGCCGATGGGGAGGGTGCGACCGTCGTGCACCACCGTGGCCGACGAGGAGTCGAACGGTCGGTCGGTGAAGGCCTCGAAGGTGAAGCGGCCAATGTGGTGTGGGGCCACGACAGCGAGACCGCCCAGGACGATTGTCAGGGCGATCGGAGCGGCCAGCGAGCGGGCCCGGCGACTCAGCGGAACGGCGATGGCGATGACGGCAACGGCAACGGTGAAGGTTCCTACGAACTTGAGGTGATTGGGGCTGGGACGCTGCAGGGCCATTGGCACCAGGGCCACTGCAATGGCCGCCATCGTGGAGAACCTGGTCCGGCCGGGTCCCCTCCAGCGTCGGGCCACCACCACGAGTGCAGCTGTGGCGACGATCAGCAGCCAGAAGAGGGCGGCGATCTGGGCCGGGCGGTCCAGCCCTGGCAGGCGCTCCGGGCCTCTCAGCAGATCGTCCAGGCGGGCGAAGAAGTCGCCGCTGTCGGACGGATCCGGGGGCAGGGGGAGGTTCCGACCGGCACGCAACCTGAAGATCGGATCGATGACCATGCCATCGATCATTGATCGTGGTCCCACCAGCACGAGATGCAGGAGGAACGGGGAGAGGCCGGCCACCAGCCCCGTCATGAGACGGCTGCGCCGGTGCGCGTCGGCGATCAGGATGGCGGGAAGGACCACCACCAGGACCGCTGGACCCAGTACCAGTTGGTGGAAGACAGCCAGGCCGCAGAGGGCGGCACCAATCGAGGCACGTCGCCCGTCGTCGCCGTCGAGCACGAGGGCTGCGCCGGCCACGAGCAGGCCCAGCCCGGCGATCCACGGGTAGGCCACCAGGCCGAACGGGGCGATGACGACCCACGAGGCAATGGCGGCGCAGGCGGCGGTGCCGGATCCCCAGCGGCGACCCAGCCGGTGTATCCCCCAGAGGAGTGCCAGCCGGTAGGCCAGCCCGACGAGCCGTTCGACGACCACCGAGGTTCCCAGCGTCCAGCAGGCTCCGGCGACCATCCAGGCCGTTCCGGGGGCATATAGGTATTCCACGTCGGCATGCGGGAGTCGGCCATCCAGGATCCCGGCGGCCACGACCAGGACGTTGGCCTCCTCCATGGTCGTAGCACCGGTGCCCATCACCCGGGCAAGGGGAATGGCCACGAACAGTGCGGGAACGGCCAGCGAGAGCACCTCTAACCATTGGCGGCGTGAAGGACGCGCAAGGCGGATGCTCCTGCGTCCAGCGTCACCCATGGCCGGGGAGTCTAGGAACCCCGGGCGCCTGGCGTTCTAGGAGGCCCTTGCAGGCGCCCGCTCCGGCGCCCCCGGAGGGCTGATCCGGTTGGCCGGTCAGGCGTCGGCTGGAATCCCGGTGGTCTCGGTGTCGGTACCGGAGCGAATGACGCTGCCCGGCAGGTTCCCCGTCGGCGTTCCGTCCACGACCGTGCAGGTGCCGTTCACGTAGACCCGCTCGATGCCGATGGCATCGGCGTACAGGCGAGGACTGTTGCCGGGTAGGTCGTTGCGCATCTGGAACTCTCCGGCGCCGACGGTCGCCGGGTCCAGCACCACCAGGTCGGCATGCCAACCCTCGGCGATCCGGCCCCTCTCCGAGATGCCGAAGAACCGTGCCGGAACGTCGGTCATGTGGGCAATGGCACCCTCCAGGGTGGCCAACTGCCGGCCGCGTAGGCAGTCCGCCAGCCACTGGGTGGTGTAGCTGGCTCCGGCCATTCGATCAAGGTGGGCACCGGCGTCCGAGCCTCCGATCATCACGTGATCGTGGTCCCAGGCGGCCTGGCGCATCAGCCAGCTGGACGGATCGTCATCGGTCGGGCCCGGCCACAGCACCGTCCGCAGGTCGTCGGCCTGGACGATGTCCAGCAGGGTGTAGAAGTCGCGGTGGCCGCGTTCGCGGGCGATGTCGCCGACGAGGCGGCCCTTCAGTCCCTCGTTGGCTTCCGAGAAGGTGTCTCCGATGCGGTAGAGGCCCCAGCCGGTGAGGCGGGAGAAGACGCCGGCATCCGGTGACGCGGCGCGTTCCTCCAGGAACCGACGGGTCTCCGGGTCTCCAAGAGCGACCATCTTCTCGGCATGGTCCATGTACATCACGTCGCCCCAGTCGGGCAGTGAGTAGAGGGCGCAAAACGAGTGGAAGTGCATGTTCATGCCGACGAGGATCGGCATGGTCAGGGCCACAGCCCTTCCGCCGGCCTCGGCCACCCGGTCGCAGGCGGCCAGCTGGTTGCGGTAGTCGTCGGGACGCGCCGAATCGATGGTGAGGACGTTCCAGTTGACCGGTCGTCGGGCGGCCAGCGACATGCGGCTCATGAGGTCCACCTCCTCATCGGTGAAGCCGTTCAAGCATCCGTCCGCCACCCACTCCAGGGTGGTGCCGGGGTGGTCGGCGCAGACACCGCAGAGTGCCACCACCTCGTCGACGGCAGCGGTACGTGACGGGACGGGCCTGCCGTCGCCGTCGCTGTGGGTGAAGGACCTGCTTGTAGAGAAGCCCAGGCCGCCGGCCTCGAGGGACTCGGCTAGGAGCAGCTGCATCTGGATCAGTTCGTCAGGCGTGGCCTCCCGGGTGACGGCATCGTCCTTCATGACCGTTCGGCGCAGGGCACTGTGGCCGACCATGCCGGCCACGTTCACACCCAGGTTTCCCTCGAACCGATCCAGGAAGTCGCCGAAGCTCCGCCAGTTCCAGTCCACTCCCTCGGCGAGGGCTGCCGGGGACATTCCCTCCACCCTCACGAGCATGGCGGCCAGGTACTCGGCGTCGGTGTCGTCGCCGAGTGGGGCGATGCTGAAACCGCAATTTCCCATGACCGCGCTGGTGATGCCGTGCTGGCACGACGGGGTGGCGTAGGGATCCCAGAACAGTTGGGCGTCGTAGTGGGTGTGTGGGTCGACGAAGCCCGGGCAGACGACTTTTCCTGTGGCGTTGATGACCTCGTTGGCTCCGGAGCCCGTCAGGTCGCCGACCGCCACGATGCGACCGTCGGTTACGGCGACGTCTGCCGTCACCCCGGGGGCGCCGGTGCCATCCACAACCAGGCCGCCCTGGATCAGGAGGTCGTACTTGCCTGTCTGCATCCCGGTGAGACTAGCCGTGGAGCCGATCTGACACCTGACGGAGCGTCAGATTTTTGATTCCAACGCCACACGATGTTGCTGGAGGTCGCACCGGGCCCGGAGGTCCGGGTCCGCCGGGCTGGTAGTGGCCACCTCCCATGGGGGACCATCAGCCCATGACAGGACCTATCGACGAACTGTTGGGCGAACTGACGCTTTCCGAGAAGGTGTCGCTGATGGGTGGCCGCGATCTCTGGTCGGTCCAGCCGGTGGAACGCCTGGGCATCCCGTCGCTGAAGGTGACGGACGGCCCGAACGGTGCGCGTGGGACGGGCCTGCTTGGAACCGGGATTCCCTCCCTCTGCATCCCGAGCGGTACGGCGCTGGGCGCCACCTGGAACCCTGAGCTGGTCGAGGAACTGGGCGGGGTGCTGGCCGCCGAGACCCGGGCACGGGGTTGTCACGTACTGCTGGCTCCGACGGTGAACCTGCACAGGACCCCGCTGGGCGGGCGGAACTTCGAGTGCATGTCCGAGGACCCGTACCTGACCGGCAGGATCGCGGTCGGCTACATCCGTGGTGTGCAGGCCGGTGGCGTCGCGACCACGGTCAAGCACTTCGTGGCCAACGACTCCGAGTTCGAGCGCACGACAATCTCATCAGAGATCGACGAACGGACCCTGCGGGAGGTCTCGATGCGTCCGTTCCAGATGGCGGTGGAGGACGGAGGGACATGGGGTGTGATGGCCTCCTACAACCGGGTGAACGGCACGTACGCGGCCGAGAACCGGTGGATGCTCGACACGGTGCTGCGCGGGGAGTGGGGCTTTGACGGGATTGTGATCTCGGACTGGTTCGGCGCCAGGTCGACCGCCGCTTCGGCCATGGCCGGACTGGACCTGGAGATGCCCGGTCCGCCCCGCTGGTACGGGAGCCGCCTCGTGGAAGCCGTGGAGGCCGGCGACGTCCCCGAATCAGTGGTGGACGCAGCGGTACGGCGCCTCCTGGTCCTGGCCGAGCGGACCCGGACCTTTGACGAACCGCACGACCGGGAGGAGCAGCAGTTGGACGAACCGGCACACCGGTTGTTGGCCCGACGTGCCTCGACCGAGGCCATGGTCCTACTGAAGAACGACGGGATCCTGCCGCTGGCCGTGGATCGGCTGGCCAGCCTGGCGGTGATCGGTCCGAACGCGGCGACAGCGATGATCATGGGAGGTGGGTCGGCCGCCCTGGTGGCCCAGCACGAGACCTCGCTGCTGGATGCCCTCACAGCCCGGATGGGCAGCCAATTGGAGATCCGCTACGAGCCGGGGGTGGTCACCGATCGGACAGCCCGACCCCTCGGTGGCCACACGACGGAGCGCTCCGACGGTGGGCGGGGATTCGACGTGGCCTACTTCGATTCCACGGACTGGTCCGGCCCGGTGGTCGGCACCGCCACGACCCGCGACGGGCGGATCCTCCACTTCGACCGGGTGCCCGGCGTCACCGACCTGCGATCCTTCTCGTTCCGGGCGACCACTACCTTCACCCCCGTGGTCGACGGCGACCATGCCCTCACCCTGGTGCAGGCCGGCCGGGCAAGGCTGCTGGTGGATGGACACGTCGTGGTCGACGGGATAGAGCGACCGATGCCGCCGGGCGAGGAGTTCTTCGCCATGGGGAGCGCCGAGGCCGAGGCCGTGGTCACCATGGTCGCCGGTCGTCCTATCGATGTGACGGTGGAGTGGACGTCGGAGGGGGCCAGGTTCCTGGGCGGCGTGAAGGTGGGGGTGGGGACACCGTCACCAGATGACCTCATGGACCGGGCAGTGGCGGCAGCGGCAGCGGCAGATGCGGTCGTGCTGGTGGTGGGTACCAACCTGGAATGGGAGACGGAGGGCAGGGATCGGGAGTCGATGGACCTGCCGGGTGGCCAGCCGGAGCTGATCCGACGGGTGTGCGCCGCCAACGGCCTGACCGTGGTGGTTGTCAACTCGGGATCGGTGGTTACCAGCGACTGGGCCGAGGTGGCCCCGGCCGTCCTCCAGACCTGGTTCGGTGGCCAGGAGATGGCCGACGCCCTCGTCGATGTTCTGGTCGGGGACGACGAACCGTCGGGCCGCCTGCCCACGACGATGCCGCACCGGCTGGAGGACACGCCGGCCTTCCTCTCCTATCCGGGCGAGAACGGTCGGGTGGTTTACTCAGAAGGACTGTTCACCGGCTACCGGTGGTACGAGGCGCGCCGACTGCCGGTGGCCTTCCCGTTCGGCCACGGTCTCGGCTACACGTCGTTCACGTGGGGGGAGCCGGTGCTGGGTGGTGTCCCCTCGATTTCCGAACTCGAAGCGGGGACGGGTGTGACTGTGACCGTGCCGGTCACCAACAACGGTGACCGCGCCGGCTCCGAGGTCGTGCAGTGCTATGTGGCTCCCGTGTCCCCACGTCTCACCCGGCCCGTCCGGGAATTGCAGGGTTTCGCCAAGGTGCGCCTGGAGCCGGGAGCGACGGCCGACGTCGTCGTGGTACTCGACCACCGGGCCTTCGCCTACTGGGACCCGGCGGACCCCGGGCATTCAGAACGTTCGTCCGGGGTTCCGGTCGCCGCAGGCCGGGGGTCGGGTCCACGGGAGGAGCCGGGATGGCACGTCGACCCCGGCACCTACGACCTGCACATGGGTCGGTCGTCGGCCGACATCCGTCACGTGGTCCCCGTCGACCTCGGGTGAGGATCGGTCCCGGACCGACATCACCCACGGCACGGGGCTACCGGTAGTCTCGATACCGACAACAGACCGGGGAGCTCGGGCCTAACGCCGGGCTGAGAGGGCAGCGACCGTCGTGATCGACGGAGGCGCTGTCGACCCGACCAGAACCTGCTCCGGGTAATGCCGGCGAAGGGAGATCCACTGATGTGCATCGGACCCCGGTTCCGACCTGCCACGGCGCTCATGGTGGCACTGGTGGTGGCTGTCACGGCCTCCGCCTGTGGCGGAACCGACAACCTCACGGCGGTCCCGCTGAGTTCCGGGGGAGTGCCGGCCACCGAGGCGCCGTCGCCAACCGGGTCGGTGACCCTCATCACCCATGATTCGTTCTGGGTCTCGGAGGGCACGCTTCGGGCGTTCACCGCCGACACCGGCATTGAGGTCGTCCTCCAGATGGCCGGTGACACGGGCCAGATGGTCTCGACGGCCATCCTGACGGCCGGGGATCCGCTCGGCGATGTCATGTTCGGCGTCGACAACACCTTCCTCCAGCGGGCGCTCGACGCTGACCTGTTCGAGGCCTACGAGTCGCCGGCCCTCGTCGGCGTACCCGAGTCGCTGCGGCTGGACCCCACGCACCGGGTCACCCCCATCGACTTCGGCGATGTCTGCGTCAACTTCTGGATCGACCGGTTTGACTCCGACAACCCGGCCCCCTCGACGCTCGCCGACCTCGCCGATCCCGCGTACGCCGACCAGCTGGTCGTGCAGAACCCAGAGACGTCGTCGCCCGGCCTGGCCTTCCTGCTGGCCACCATTGCCGAGTACGGCGATGGCTGGGAGGACTACTGGGCGGCGCTACGTCGCAATGGCGTGGTGGTGACGTCGGGATGGGAGGACGCCTACTACGGCGAGTTCGTGTCCGGCGGCGGCGATCGTTCGATCGTTGTGAGCTACGCATCCAGCCCGTCGGCCGAGGTGATCTACGCCGATCCGCCGGTGGACACGCCGCCGACCGGCGTGGTCACCAGTACCTGTTTCCGCCAGATCGAGTTCGCTGGCATCCTCGCAGGGACGGAGCATCGCCCGGCGGCCGAACTGCTGGTTGACTTCCTCCTGTCGCCCACCTTCCAGGAGGACATCCCCCTGAACATGTTCGTGTTCCCGGCGTTGGCCTCGGCGGCGCTGCCAGAGGTCTTCATCGACTTCGTGCAGAAGCCGGAGGACCCGCACCAACTGGATCCAGCGGAGATCGAGGCGAACCGGAACGCCTGGACCGAGCGGTGGACAGAGATCGTGCTCCGGTGACCTGACATGGGAAAGCTCCGGGAGTTGGTTCGGATATCGGCCCGGGTGCTCTGCGTCGCCATTCCCGTCGGCTTCCTGACCATCTTCTTCCTCTATCCGGTTGGGTCGATCCTGGTCCGAGGCATCGGTGCCGGCGGCCTCGAACGCCTGGTCGGCCTACTCGGTAGGGGGTCGTTCCGGGGCGTGGTCTGGTTCACCCTCTGGCAGGCGGTGGTTTCCACGGTCCTTGCCGTCCTGGTTGCCTGGCCGGGCGCCCACCTGCTGGCCCGCCGCCGGTTCCGGGGGCAGGCGGTGCTGCGGGCGGCGGTAACCGTGCCGTTCGTCCTCCCTACCGTCGTGGTCGGAGGAGCGTTCCTGGCCCTGTTCGAGAGGTTCGGGCTGTCCGACGGCCCGTTGCGCCTGACCCGGACGGTCGGGGCGATCCTGGCCGCCCACGTCTTCTTCAACGTGGCCATCGTGCTGCGCACGGTGGGCACCTTCTGGGAGGGCCTGGACACCCGTCCCGAGGAGCAGGCCCGCGTGCTGGGGGCTACGCCTTGGCAGGCCTTCCGGTGGGTCACCCTGCCCCGCCTGTGGCCGGCGGTGGCCGCTGCGGCCTCAATCGTGTTCCTGTTCTGCTTCACCTCGTTCGGGGTGATCCTCATCCTGGGTGGGCCGACACGTGCCACGTTGGAGACCGAGATCTGGCGTCACGCGGTGTTCCGCGGCGACCTGGCCTCGGCCACCGCCCTGGCTGTCGTGCAGCTCGTGGCCGTGATGGCAATGGTGGTCGTCGCCAACTCCATGCAGCGTCGTCGCGCCATTGGCCAGGTGCCGGTCCGACGGACCCTGCCCCGGGCCAGCGGTCGACTCCTGGCCGGGAACCTCGGGCTTCTGGCCCTGGTGCTCGGCTTTCCAATCGCCGTGCTGGTGGAGCGTTCTCTCACAACCGGTCGGGGGGCGGATGCCACCTGGTCGGTGCGCAACTACGTGGCGCTGGCCGACCGGGTCGACCTGCTGCCGATCTCGGCGCTGGCGGCACTGCGTAACTCGCTGCTCTTCGCTGTGGTGGCGGCCGGCATGGCCGTGGTGGTGGGTGGTCTGGCGTCGGTGGTCGTGGTCCATGGTCGTCGGACCACGTCGAGGCTCTTCGACCTGGGGCTGATGCTCCCCCTGGGTGCATCAGCGGTGACGGTGGGATTCGGCATGCTCATCGCTCTCGACGGGCCGCCGCTGGACTTCCGGTCATCGCGCTGGCTGGTGCCGGTGGCCCATGCCCTCGTCGGCGTGCCGTTCGTGATGCGGACCGTTGTCCCGACGCTGCGCAGCATCGATCAGCGACTCCGTGAGGCCGCAGCGGTACTCGGAGCCTCGCCGGCGCGGGCGCGGCGCGACGTGGATCTCCCGATCGCGGCCCGGGCGCTGGCCGTGGGAGGGGCCTTTTCCTTCGCTGTCTCCCTGGGGGAGTTCGGGGCCACCTCGTTCCTGCCCCGGCACCCGGACCAGTTGACCGCTCCGCTGGCCCTGTTCCGGCTGCTGGGAACACCCGGTGAGGCGCTGAGGGGTCAGGCCATGGCGTTATCGGTGGTGCTGATGGTGCTGACGGCCGCTTCGGTGCTGGTCATCGAGGGCATGGGGCGGCGTGGTGCGGTCAGGGGTGACCTGTGAGCCTGCGTGTGGATGGCCTGTCGGTGGCCTTCGACGGTGTTTCGGTGCTCGACGGCGTGGACCTGGAGGTGGCCGAGGGTGAGGTGCTGGTGCTCCTGGGGCCATCGGGTTGCGGCAAGAGCACCCTGCTGCGTGCCATAGCCGGCCTGGAGCGACCGTCGGCCGGCCGGATCCTCTGGGATGACAAGGACCTGACCGAGGTGGCGACCCACGGGCGCGGTTTCGGGCTGATGTTCCAGGACCATGCCCTCTTTCCCCACCGCGACGTGGCCGGGAACGTGGAGTTCGGGTTGCGGGTGGCCGGCATGCCGGCGGATCAGAGGTCCCACCGGGTGGCCCGGGCGCTCGAGATGGTCGGCATGGAGGGGTTCGGTGGCCGGCGGATCGACACGCTTTCCGGTGGCGAGGCCCAGCGGGTCGCCCTGGCCAGATCGGTGGCCGCCGGGCCCCGCCTGCTGATGCTCGACGAGCCATTCGGTTCCCTGGACAGGGTCCTGAGGGAACGCCTGACCGAGGACCTCGGTGTCCTGTTACGTCGGCTCGGCCAGGCGGTCGTCCACGTCACCCACGACCACGACGAGGCATTCGCCCTGGCTGACCGGATAGCGGTCCTGGGAGACGGTCGGATCCTCAGGATCGGAAATCCGGCCGAGGTGTGGGCGGACCCGGGAACGGTGCATGCCGCCGAATGCCTGGGTCACGAGAATCTCGTTGTCCTGGATGGATCGGGCTGCTGCCCGCTGGGGCGTCTCGGCGACGGCCCCGGCACCGTGCTGGTCCGTGGCGACAGGCTCGTCATCGGTGCGCCCGCCGACGGGCAGCCGGCAGCCGCACAGGTGTCGGCCGGAAGGTCGGTGGGCCCGGTTTCCGGGTTGGTGGTGCGGACGTCCATCCGGGGTGGCCGGACAGTTGTGGTCCTCGACGTGGGCGGGCTTTGCCTGAGGGCTTCGTCGGACGGGTCTACGAGCGTCGGCGACCGGGTCGGGGTGTCGGTGGCCGACGGGGGCGTCGTTCCCCTGTCCGGGTAGCGCGCTCAGGGTCCGTCGAAGTGGGGGGCCATCTCGGCCTTCACGACCTTGCCCATGGCGTTGCGGGGTAGGGACTCCACCACCACCAGCCGTTCGGGAACCTTGTACCGCGCCATGCGGTCCCGGCAGAAGGCAATCACCTCGTTGGCCAGCGTCTGCGGGTCGGTGGACCCGGATGGGACCAGGCAGGCGGCCACCAACTCTCCCAGCCTCTCGTCGGGCAACCCCAGGACGGCGACCTCCTCAACGCCGGGATGTTCGAGCAGGACACGTTCCACCTCGACCGGGTACACGTTGGCGCCACCCCGCAGGATCAGCTCGGTGCGGCGTCCACGGATCACCAGCTGGCCGTGTTCGTCCAGTAGGCCCAGGTCGCCGGTGTGGAGCATCCCGCCGCGGAGCGTCTCTGCGGTGGCCGTCCCCGAGTTCCAGTAGCCCAGCATCGGGGTCCATGTCCCGGCCCATCGCCCCTCGACCACCGGGGCGAGACAGACCTCGCCGGTCTCGCCGCAGGGCACCTCCCGGTCGTCGTCGTCCAAGATGACCACCCGGACCGGTTCGAGTGGATAGCCGGCCCCGTCATCGCGCATCGGGCGGTCCACGTGCTCGCGTGTCACGCCGGTTGGTGCCTCCGTGAGGCCGTAGCCGACCAGGGCACGGGTGCCGAACTTCGCCAACCAGGCATTCCTGAGGGCTGCCGGGGTGTGTCCGGCGCCGATGATGGTCTGGGTCAGGGACGCCAGATCCGCTCTATCCACGTCGGCGTGGGCCACCAGGTCATGCGCCATGGTCGGCACCAGCGTGATCCTGTTGATCTGGTGTCGGCGCACCGCTGTGGCCAGCCCGACGGCGTCGGTCCGCTCCAGCAGCACGGCGGTGGTGCCCCGTAGGAATGCCCAAAGTGGGCCCAGGACCAGCATGTTGAGGATTGTGAGGGCGAGCGCCGTTCCGTGGCGTTCGCCGTCCACCGCCGGGTAGGCGTGCCGACTCGAGATGCCCGGCCAGAGCAGGTTGTGCTGTGAGTGGACGGCCCCCTTGGGGCGTCCGGTGGTGCCCGAGGTGTAGGCGATTGCGGCCGGGGCCTGCGGGTCCACCTCGACGGTAGGGGCCGGTAGGCCTACACCCAGCAACACGCCCCACTCGTCGTCACCGCCACCAGCGTTCGTCGGGTCGACGGTGATGGTCGGTCGGCCCTCGCCGGTCGCGAGCAGGTCGGGTGTCGTGATGAGAAGCCCGACGTCTGCGTCGTCCAGGAGCCAGCGGGCCTCGTCCGTTACGAGGTTCGTGTTGATCCCCAGCCACACGGCCCCCAGCCGCTGGGTGGCCAGGAACGCCTCCACGAGGGCTGGCCGGTTCGACAGCGAACATGCG
>JAAZXC010000053.1 GCA_014240365.1 Acidimicrobiales bacterium
AGGCCGCTGGACGATGGGGGCCGGACCTCGTTGAGAGAGCGGGGTCACAATATCAGCCCCCCTAGGTGACGCGTCACGAGATGCCGGCGAACGGTCAAATGCCGAATCGAGGTCAGACGTCGTCGAGGTCGGCAGCGGCGGCCACCACGGCCTCTTCGAGGAGGAATCCCAGCCAGGAGAGCAGGGCCCGGGTGGGGGCGTCTTCGGCCTCCGGGTCGAACTCGTCCTCTTCGGAGATGTCCAGCCGGGTGCCGAGAAGGAGCCGTAGACCGTTCAGGATCTGCATCCACGCAGCCAACTGGTCGGAGTCCAGCGATACGGCGTTGGCGGTCGCCACGACCGTGTCGGCAGCGGCGACCCGGGTACGGACCAGATCCTCGTGGACCAGCCCCGAGTAGTCGGCATCGCGTTTCGGGTCGTCCGGGTACGCCGTCGGGTAGAGCCGTCTCAGGTCGGGATCGGCATCGTCGGCCACGAGTGTCCGGAACTGTCCGGCCAGGTTCGCCAGCATCGACCGCTCGTCATCGCCCAACCGGATGGCGGTGCGATCACCGTCGCGTTCAAAGGCGTGCGGGCGTCGTCGTTTCAGGATCATCCGCCGGGGCCTCAGTCGTCGCGCTGCATGGTCGCCCAGAGCCCGTGCTCGTGTAGCCGGAACACGTCCATCTCGGCGTTCTCCCTGGCCCCGGTGGAGACCACGGCCCGGCCCTTCTCGTGGACGTCCATCATCAGCTTCTCCGCCTTCGTCTTCGAGAAGCCGAACAGCTTCTGGAAGACGTGCGAGACGTAGGACATCAGGTTGATGGGGTCGTTCCAGACGAGGACGATCCAAGGCCGGTCGACATCCACGTCCTCGTCGTGGTCCAGGTCCGGTTCGCCGACCTCGAGTGGTGACGGGGCCGGGCTCACCGGACCACCACCCGTGCGCTGGTGGCGGCTACGTCTACCGGCCGGGTACCCGCCGCGGAGAGGCGCATCTTCACCACTGCCATCCAGAGACCGGTGGCCCCGGCCACGTGCAAGCCGACCAGGACGGCGGGAACACCGGTGAGGTACTGGGTCCAGCCGAGGGCCGCCTGGGCGGAAACGACGGCCACGAGGAGGCGCGCCACGGGCCGCAGGAACGGATCGTGGCGATGGATGGTCACCACGAGGGCCGTGACGAGTACCAGTAGCAGCACCACGGTCGAACCGTGGACGCGTGCGGCCTCGGAGACCACCAGGGGGAGCCGCTCGATGGGGTCCTCGCGACTCCCGGCGTGCGGACCTGATCCGGTCACCAGCGTGCCGGTCGCCAGGACCATCATCGCCAGCCCGACCAGGGCCACCGTGAGCCGACGTACGAGGGCCGTTGCGGGCCCATCACTCCTGGCGTGGTCACCGGCCCGATGGTGGAGGATGACGGCGTTGGCGACCAGCACCATCGACAGGGCGAAGTGGCCCAGCACCAGCCACGGGTTCAGGTGGCTTAGTACCACGATCCCGCCTAGCAGCACCTGCGCCACGACCCCGGCCACCAGACCCCATGACCAGGCTTCCAGATCGCGTCGGCGGGGCCTACGGGCCATGGACCCGAGCACCGCTCCGATGACCGCCAACGAGACCAGACCGGTCAGGAGGCGGTTGCCGAACTCGACCCACCCATGGAAGTCGGCCTCAGGCACGAAACGGTCCTCCTCGCAGGTGGGCCAGTCGGAGCAGCCCAGCCCCGAACCCGTGAGACGCACCGCCGCACCGGTCACGACGATCATCGCCAGCAGGGCCAGGGCGATTCCACAGACCCTGCGGTATGCATCGGGCGTGAGCCGGAATGGCCGTGTGGACACGGTGCCGAGGCTATGGGCGTCGCTGCCGTGTAGGGCCGTCGAAGCCAATCCACCCGATCACCGGCCGGTCCGGATACCTCCGTAGGATCCGCGTCCATGGATATCAGGGACAAGGTCGTTGTGGTCACGGGTGCGGCTAGCGGCATCGGCGAAGCGCTGGTCGAGCGGTTCGCCGCCGACGGGGCGCGAGCCGTTGTAGTCGCAGATCGCGACGCCGACGGCGTTGCGAGGGTGGCCGAACGCATGGGTGGAACTCCGGCCATGACCGATGTGACCGATGAGGCAGCGGTGAAGGATCTGATCGACTCCACGGTGTCGGCACACGGAGCGATCGACCTGGTCGTGTCCAACGCCGGCTACGTCACGGTCGGCGGCCTCGAGGCCCCGGACGATGAGATGAGGCGCATGTTCGACGTGCACGTCATGGCTCACCTCTACGCCGCACGACATGCCATACCGCACATGGCCGCTGCTGGCGGTGGCTACCTCCTGAACACCTCTTCAGCCGCGGGACTGCTCACCCAGATCGGGTCCCTCCACTACTCGGTCACCAAGAACGCCGCCGTCTCCCTGGCCGAATGGATCAGCATCACCTACGGCCATCTGGGCATAGGGGTGTCGGTCCTCTGCCCGCAGGCGGTCGAGACGAACATCAAGGCCAACAGCCCGACCGCCGGGATGCTTCCCGCGGACGGTTCCTCGAACGCCGCTTCGGTGGACGGCGTGCTCACCGCACCGCAACTCGCCGACGTCGTCATCGAAGGCCTTGCCGATGAGCGCTTCCACATCCTTCCGCACCCGGACGTGGCCGAGTACGTGCGCCGCAAGGGAGACGACGTGGACCGGTGGCTGGGTGGCATGCGCCGTTTCCAGGGCCGCCTGTTCCCCGACGGCCCGGGTCCCGCCGACTGGCTGGTCGGCTGACCCACCGGTCGCCCGACCAGTCCCGGCCTCCACCTCCTAACCTGCTTCGCGTGTCCGCCCCACCGATTGGCCAAAGCACCTTCAGCCGGCGCGAGCGGGTCGCGGGCTACGTGGCGCTCACCAAGCCCCGGATCATCGAACTGCTTCTGGTCACCACCGTGCCCACCATGTTCGTGGCCGAACGGGGGGTGCCGTCCGTATGGCTGATGGTGGCCACCGTCGTGGGTGGCACGCTGGCCGCCGGCGGGGCCAACGCCATAAACATGGTGATCGACCGTGACATCGACGCCCTCATGGATCGCACTCTGCACCGCCCGCTGGTGCGCGGGGTTATGTCACCGCGGGCTGCGCTCACCTTCGCCATCGTCATCGAGGTGGTGGCCTTCGCCTGGCTCTACGCCACAGTCAACCTCCTGAGCGCCCTGCTGGCGGTCTCGGCGACCTTCTTCTACGTCTTCGTCTACAGCCTCTGGCTGAAGCGGACCTCCACACAGAACATCGTCATCGGTGGTGCCGCTGGAGCCGTTCCGGCCCTTGTCGGCTGGTCGGCGGTTACCAACTCGCTGGACTGGGCGCCGGTCGTCCTGTTCCTCATCATCTTCTTCTGGACCCCGCCGCACTTCTGGGCGTTGGCGATCAAATACCGGGACGACTATTCGACGGCTTCGGTTCCGATGCTGCCTTCGGTTGCGACACTGGCCGAGACGGCCCGACAGATCAGCATCTACACGGTGGTCCTGGTGGTTACGACCCTGGTCCTGGTCCCGGTGGCGGACCTCGGGGCGGTGTACGTGGTCGCAGCCCTGGTCCTCGGTGGGCTGTTCGGGGCGCTGGCCCTGGCTGTTGAGCGGGGTCCGTCGGAGCGCGCCGCCATGCGGCTGTTCTCCTACTCCATTACCTACGTGACCCTCCTTTTCGGGGCGATGATCGTGGACGTTCTGGTCTGATCCGGATCACCGGTTGCCGAGACGGAAGCCGACGTCCGAGGCGACTAGGTTCTGGCCGACGTGCCAGCGTCCGATCGGGCGTGGGCACGCCTACCATTCTGTGATCCGGGTCCGCCCGGATCGAGGGACGAGGGTGCAGTTCTGGCCCGCTGAGCGAAGAAGTATTGATGACCACTACTGACAGCGACGCGAGCGGCAGCACCGCCATGGAGGAGGCGATCACCTCCACCGACCCCGTGACCCTCGCCAAGGTGTGGGCCATGGGCGGAATGACCGCTGTCCTGGCCGGCCTGGTGGCCGGGCTGCTCGTCAGCCTCGAGCGACTCGACCTCGAAGGCGCCGGGATCTTCGGTAGCGGCGACGAGTTGTTCCAGTTCTGGTCGGCGCACCGTGTGGCGCTGGTCCTGCTCGGTGTGCTCCCGATGCTCATCGCTCTGGGAACCACGATCGTGCCGAGGCAGTGCGGCGCCAACACGCTGTTGTTCCCGCGTGCAGCGGCTCTGGCCTGCTGGACGTGGCTGATCGGCGCCGGCATGACGGTGGTCGGCTTCCTCGTCGATGGCGGCCTTGGAACCCCGGATGGTGGCGGTCAGCGGCAGGCGACGGCTCTCACCCTCATGGGCATCCTCCTGGTCGTCGGTGGCCTGATGGTGGCCATCATGTGCATCCTCTCCACGATCTTCTCGGGCCGTGCCGCCGGCATGGGGCTCGGTGACATTCCATACCTCAGCTGGACCACCCTGGTCGCCGGCACCATCTGGCTGGGAATGCTTCCCGTGCTGGCCGCCAATGCGGTGCTCGCCTACGTGGACCTCCGTGGTCGCCCGGCCATCAGGTTCGGCGCCGAGGACGCCATCTGGGAGCAGCTCTCCTGGGTGTTCACCCACCCGGCCATCTACCTGTTGGCTCTGCCCGTACTCGGAATAGCGCTGGACGCCATCTCATCGGCCACCGGTTCCGAACCAGCCAACCGTGGCGTCCTACTCATCGCCACGGCGGCGTTCGGCTTCCTCTCCTTCGGCGCATACGCCCAGTCGTTCTTCGATACGCCCGGCACCCCGATTATGGAGGAGGCCATCTACGTCCTGGCGGCCTTCGCCATCGTCCCGGTGGCCCTGGTTGTCCTCGGTGGCGTCCTGGACCTGCTCCGGCGTGGCGGATCCGGCCTCGGTCCGAGGCCGCCCGCGTCCGTGGTGCTCTCCGTGATCGCCGTCCTGCTGACGGTGGCCGGCACCGTGCTGGGCGCACTGCGTGTGGTCGCCCCCTGGGACCTGCTCGAGACCTCGGTCACCGGCGCCCACTTCACCCTCATTGTCGGGGCCGCCATCATCGGCGCCGTGGCAGGCCTCAACCACTGGGGCCAGGAGCTCCTGGGCAGCCCCGGTTCGCCCGGCATGATCCTCCTGGGTGGTCTGGCAGCCTCGCTCGGCGTGGTCCTCATCGGTGCTGCTGATGCGGTCAGCGGCTTTCTCGGCCAGGCCGACTTCACCGGTGTGGACCTGGCTACAGCCGGCTACCCGGGTTCGGCTACCGCTGCGTTGAACTCCATCTCGACTCTGGGCGCCGTCGCATTCCTCGTCGCCGGCCTCATCTGGGCTGTCGCCGGTGTAAAACACCTGGCCGCCGAACCCGGTGGTACCGGCTGATGGCCGACATGACCCCCACCGCTCCGACCCGTCCGCGGTCGCTGGTGATCGCATCGGCCTTCGGGACCGGTGCCGTCCTGGCGTACTTCGGTGGCCTGTTCGGCATCTATTTCTCGATCCGTGCCGATGCCATGGCCTGGGGCACCCGGTGGTTCCCCGAGGGAGCTATCGAGTTGGCGCCCGGTGGAATGAACATGGCCACGATGGCCGTCTCGGCCGTCACGATGGGCTGGGCGGTGCACTCCGTCCTGAACGACGACCGGGTCCACGCCTACCTGGCCCTGGCGCTGACCGCCGTGATGGGGATCGCGATGGTCAACCAGACGGCCTTCTACATCGCCGATATCGGCCTTCCCATAGACACCAGCCAGGCGACGACGTTGATGTTCGTCATCGTCGGCTCGCACCTCGTGATGGTCTCGATCGGAGTGCTCTGGTTGGGGCTGCTGCTCCTGCGGGCGTTGGGCGGACAGGACACCAGCCGGCATCGTGACCTTGTATCGGCGGCTGCCCTCTACTGGTACGCCGCTACCGCCATCTACGCCGTGATCTGGATCGGCATCTACATCGCCAAGTAGGGCGGGAGGATCGGCATGCTTACAACGGGATTCAGGCTCTGGTTCGGCCTCTGCATGGCAGCGGTGATGGCGGCTGTCTTCGCTGGGTACACCTCCGGAGCGACCGAGACCGGTCCCATATCCGTGGGCTGGAAGGGCGGCATCGGAAACCACGTCTCCTACGTCATCATCCTGTCAGCGGCGGCCGGTCTGGCCCTTGTGGGTCTGATGGCCGTTGCCTTCCGCGACGCCGACGCCGAGGCGCAGGCCGAGGTGCTCGGGATGGACGAGGCGCCCGAGACACAGGCTGTCGTGGGGAACTCCCTATGGCCGATATTCGGCGCCCTGGGCATCGGCGCCGTTGCCGTCGGCCTGGTCGTACACCCCGCCATCTTCGTCACCGGGCTCTGCATCCTCGTCGCTGTAGGCGTCGAGTGGACCATGACCAACTGGTCGGAGAAGGTCTCCGGAGACACCGAGGCCAATGCTGTCGCCCGTGAGAACCTGATGCGGCCCATCGAGATCCCGGTCCTGGGCACCATCGGTATCGGTGTGCTGGTGCTGGCGGTATCCCGGGTGCTCCTGACATCATCCGTGAACGGAGCGGTCGTCGTGGCCACGATCGCCGGCCTGGTGGTCTTTGGTGGAGCCATGGCGGTCAGCAAGCGACCGGAGATGCCCCGTAGGGCGATACGCAGCATCCTCTTCGTAGGGTGCGTAGTCGTACTGCTGGCTGGAATCCTGTCAGCGGTGAACGGGGAGAGGGAGTTCCACCAGATCGGTGGCGGTGGCTCCGACGACGACACCCAGGTGGAGACGGACCATTGATCCCGAGAATTCTGCGAACGGGGCGACCAGCGGCCCTGATCGGCGGTGCGCTGCTGGCGCTTGCCGGTTGTGCGGCCGATGCCCCCCTCGACACCCTCAAGCCACAGGGCCCCATCTCGAGGTCGATCGATTCGCTCTCCGACCCGATCTTCCTCATTGCGGGCATCGTCTTCGTCCTCGTCTTCGGCGCCTCCGGCCTGATCTGGTGGAAGTTCCGGGACGACCACAGCACCGACGAGTTCCCGCCCCAGGTCCACGGCAACTTCCGGCTCGAGATCGCCTGGACGATTGGCCCGGCGATCCTCATGGCCGTGATCGGGGTGTTCACGCTGTTCAGCCACTTCGAGTTGAACGGCGAGGACCGCACCGACATCGTTATCAATGTGGATGGCACGGCCACCTCCTGGGACCCGGAGATCGTGGTCATCGGACAGCAGTGGTGGTGGGAGTTCCGCTACTACTTCGACGGCCTGGACGGCGTTGACCTGTCGGATCCACGGCACCTCCCGCCGGCCGACATCGTCACGGCGAACCAGATGGTGATCCCCGTAGGTTCGGAGATCGGACTTTCGGTAACCAGCCGGGACGTGATCCACAGTTTCTGGATTCCGGCCCTGAACGGCAAGCGGGATGCGGTGCCTCGGCGGGTCTCGCCGTGGAAGATCGAGGCTGACGTGCCCGGCTTCTACTTCGGCCAGTGCACCGAGTTCTGCGGCCTCAGCCATGCCCGGATGCAGATGCAGGCGGTGGCTATGAATCCGGTGGACTTCCAGGCCTGGGTGGACGAGCAGATGCAACCCGCGGCAGAGCCAGCTGACGCCGCAGCACAACGGGGCCTGGCGGTGTTTGAGGGCCAGTGCACCCGTTGCCACGTGGTGAACGGCATCAACGGAGCCATCGACGACCAGCCCAGCAAGGGCGCCGACCTGGTGGCCAACGCTGCTCCGAACCTGACCCACCTGATGAGCCGTACCACCTTTGCCGGCGGGATCTTCGATCTCTATGAACCAGATGGATCGCTGAACCGCACACAGCTCGAGGCCTGGCTGCGCAATGCACCCGCCGAGAAGCCCGCCTACGCGGAGGGTCGTCGCGGCATGCCTGCGATGGGCCTTAGCGAGGGCCAGATCGATGACGTGGTCGCCTACCTCCAGACCCTTGGGGCGAAGCCGGACATGGAAATCATCGCCGCTACGGAGGTCCACCCATGAGCGACACCATCGAACTTGCGGCGCCGGGCCGGCCGCTCGGCGTCTACACCCGGCCCAGGGACAACGCCGGCTGGCGTGGCTGGATCACCACCGTCGACCACAAGAAGATCGGCATCCTCTACGGCGTAACCGCCATGGTCTTCTTCGGCATCGGTGGCCTGGAGGCCCTCCTGATACGACTCCAGTTGGCAACCCCGGATGGCACGGTGCTGGGCGCCGACACCTACAACCGGGTCTTCACGATGCACGGCGTGACCATGGTGTTCTTGGTGATCATGCCGCTTGCTGCTGCATTCGCGAACTACCTCCTACCGCTGCAGATCGGTGCCAGGGACGTTGCGTTTCCACGCCTGAACGCACTCTCCTACTGGGTGTTCCTTGCCGGCGGACTGTTCCTGAATGTGTCCTGGCTGCTCGGGGACTCCCCGGACGGTGGCTGGTTCGCCTACGCCCCCAATACCGGCGTGGTCTTTTCGCCCGGGCATGGCATGGACTACTACATCCTCGGCCTCCAGATCACGGGCATCGCCTCACTGATCTCGGCAATGAACCTGATCGTGACAGTGCTCAACATGCGCACACCGGGCATGACGCTGTTCAAGATGCCGGTAATGACCTGGATGATCCTGGTCGTGCAGTTCCTGCTGCTCTTCGCCGTGCCGGTCATCACGGTGGCGCTGTTCCTGCTCATGTTCGACCGGAGCTTCGGTGCCAACTTCTTCAACCCGGAGATGGGCGCCGATCCACTCCTGTGGCAACACCTGTTCTGGATCTTCGGCCATCCCGAGGTCTACATCCTGATCCTCCCCAGTTTCGGCATCATCAGCGAAGTGATTCCGACCTTCTCCCGCAAGCCCCTCTTCGGTTACCCGTTCATGGTGTTCTCAGGTATCGCCATTGGTTTCATGGGATGGGGCGTCTGGGCCCACCACATGTTCGTGTCCGGAATCGGTCCGATCTCGGTGGCGGCCTTCTCGATGTCGACGATGTTCATCGCCGTGCCGACAGGCGTCAAGATCCTGAACTGGTTGGCGACCATGTGGGGTGGCAAGATCAAGTTCACGGTTGCGATGCTCTTCGCCTTCGGCGTCGTGTCGATGTTCACGATCGGCGGGCTTTCCGGAGTGACCCACTCGGTCGCCCCGGCCGACACCCAGCAGACCGACACCTACTACATCGTCGCCCACTTCCACTATGTGATCTTCGGCGGGTCCCTGCTCGGCATCTTCGCCGGCTTCTACTTCTGGTGGCCGAAGGTGTTCGGCCACCTCCTGAGCGAGAAGCTCGGCAAGTGGAACTTCTGGCTGATGATCATCGGCTTCAACATGACCTTCGGCCCGATGCACATCCTGGGCCTGCAGGGGATGTCCCGCCGGATCGACTCCTACAGCCCCGGTTTCGGATTCGAGTTCTGGAACATGTTCGCGTCGATCGGGTCGTTCATCATCGCCCTCGGTGTGCTCATGTTCGTGATCAACGTGATCACTTCGGCTCGAAGGGCAAGACACGAACCCCCGGTGGGTCCCGATCCCTGGGACGCCCGGAGTCTGGAGTGGTTCACCCCCAACCCGACACCGGTACACAACTTCGACGAGCTCATTCAGGTCAATTCCCTGGACGAGTTCTGGCACCGCAAGTACGCCGAGGACGAGAACGGCCGCGTCGTACGCGTCGCCACAGCCGAAGAGGTGTGCCAGGACGGCTCCGCCACGGACACGCACCTTCCGTCGCCGTCCTACTGGCCGGTCGTGCTGGCCGCTGGCCTGCCCTTCGTGGGGCTCGGCCTCATATACACGCTTTGGCTCTGCGTTCCAGGAGCCGTGCTGATCCTGATGGCCATCTACGGCTGGATCTTTGAGCCGACCGACGATCCGGACGGGCCCCACGGGCACCACGCCGACGATCCGTCCGACCATGACGAAGCGGAAGCATCGTCTGAAGCTGCTGGCGAGACCGCCGAGGAGGCCCCCGTTGGCTGACGTCGCTGCCGTGGACAACGGCCACGGGACGGGCACCGGCCTGTCCAACAACAAGCTGCTGATGTGGGTGTTCCTGGGATCGGAGTGCCTGCTGTTCGGTGGCCTGATCTCCACCTACCTGATCTACCGCAGTCGCTACGCCGACGGCCCTGCACCCGGCGACATCTTCGACATCCCGTTCACCTCGGTCAGCTCCTTCATCCTGCTCATGAGCTCCCTGACGATGGTGCTCTCGTTGTCTGCCCTGCAGCGCGGCGACATCCGCAACAACCGGGTCTGGCTGCTGGCCACGGCGTTGCTCGGCTCGCTGTTCATCGGCGGCCAGGTCTACGAGTTCACGACCTTCCTGAGGGAGGGCCTGGGCTACACGACCAGCCCGTTCTCCTCGGCCTTCTTCACCCTCACCGGCTTCCATGGCATCCACGTCAGCCTCGGCATCGTGATGCTGGTATCGCTGCTCATCTCGTCGTTCCGGGGGACGCTCACGAAGGAACGGTCCGAGACCGTCGAGATAGTCGGCCTCTACTGGCACTTCGTGGATGTGGTGTGGATCTTCATCTTCACCGTCATCTACCTGGTGCCATCACCCACCAGCTGATCTGGGAGCCGACGCCATGACCACCACCACCGAGAACGTCGAAACCCACGAGGGCGGCCCCGACCACCCGACCGACGCCAAGTACATCCGGGTGGCGATTGTCCTCGGCATCGTCACGGCCCTGGAGGTGGCGACCTACTTCGTCGAAATGCCCGGGGCGCTACTCATCACCCTGCTGATGGTGATGATGGTCTTCAAGTTCTTCTATGTGGCGGCCTGGTTCATGCACCTGCGGTTCGACAGCCCGCTGTTCACGAAGTTCTTCGTGACCGGTCTGGTCCTGGCGACCCTCGTCTACGGCGTCCTCCTCACCGTCTTCGAGTTCTGGACCAAGGGCTGAGGTCCGGTCGCCTCCGGGCGGCTGACACACAGCGGCCTCCGGAACGGCGGTGACCACCATCCCTGCTGACGCCGTGCTGCCCCTGCTGGGAGCGATCGACCCGTGGAGGTGGCAGGCCCACCCGGAGGTCTGGTTCCTCGTCCTTGCGATTCTGGCCCTCGGATGGTGGGCGGTCCGAGTCATTGGTCCGAAGGTCGTGCCGGTCGGCCGACCGGTGGCCACGACTTTCCAACGGTGGACCTTCGTGGCCGCCACGGTGCTGCTGCTGGCGTCCGCCGACTGGCCCATCCACGACATTGCCGAGGCACACCTCTACTCGGTGCACATGGCCCAGCACATGGCGATCACATTCATCGTTCCGCCGCTCTACCTGCTAGCCACGCCGGCCTGGCTGGTCCGCCTCCTGGTGCTCGACGGAGGTGTCGGCTCGAGGGCGGTACGTCGGATGGCGCACCCGGTGGTTGCCGGTGTGGTGTTCAACGCCCTGGTGGCGATCACCCACTGGAGCGGCGTGGTGCAACTGTCCTTCGAATCGGGCATGTTCCACTACTCGCTCCACCTGATGCTGTTCCTCTCGGCGCTGCTGATGTGGGTGCCGGTGGCGGCGCCGATACCCGAGCTCCGGATCTCGCTGCCGGGTCAGATGATCTACCTATTCCTGATGTCGATAATCCCGACGATCCCGGCCGCCTGGCTGACCTTCGCCGAGGGCACCGTGTACAAGCACTACGACGATGGATTCGAGATGTGGGGCGTGTCGGTCCAGTCTGACCAGCAGGCGGCTGGCCTCATCATGAAGCTCCTGGGCGGCTTCTACCTGTGGGGCATCATCATCGTGAAGTTCATCGGGTACTCGCGGATCCACCATCGCGACGGTCAGATCATGCGGCCGGCTGAGGGCCGGCACCTGGACCTCCAGCGTCGGAACACGGAGGCTGAACCGGTCGAGTAGCGGTCCGACTGCGACGCTAGGTTCGGGGTCGTGATCGACATCCGGCTGCTCCGTTCCGATCCCGACTCCGTGAAGGCTGACATTGCCCGGCGTGGCGAGGACACCGCCAGCCTGGATCGTGTCATCGAGTTGGATTCCCGCCAGCGCGGCCTCGCCGAGGAGCGAGACCGGGTCCGTGGCGAGGTGAACACCATCTCCAGAGAGGTGGGTGGCCTGCACCGCGAAGGCAGGGCCGGCGAGGCGGCGGAGCTCCAGGAGAAGAGCCGGGTGCTGGGCGAGCGGGAAGAGGCCCTGGCCGAAGAGACCGCTGTGCTTGCAGCCGAGATCCACGAGATCCTCCTGCGCGTTCCGAACATCCCCTCGCCGGACTGTCCGGACGGCCTCGGCGAGAGCGACAATGTCATCACGCGCTACGAGCAGTGGGACGAGGACGCGTACGGCGAGCACCAGCGCGTGCCCCACTGGGAGATCGGCGAGCAGTTGGGGCTCCTGGACGTGGAACGTGGAACCAAGCTCTCCGGGTCCATGTTCGTGATGTACACGGGGATGGGTGCCACCCTCTGCAGGGCGCTGATCCAGTACGGGCTGGATCGCAACGCGGATGCCTATCGCGAGATGCGTCCGCCGACGCTGGTCAAGACGGAGACCATGGTGTCCACCGGACACCTGCCCAAGTTCGAGGACGATGCGTACCACCTGGAGCGCGACGACCTGTGGGCCATACCGACCGCCGAGGTGCCCCTCACGTCGTTCTGTCGCGACGAGGTCCTGGACGAGTCCGACCTGCCCATGAAGCTCATGGCGCACACGTCTTGTTTCCGGCGGGAGGCTGGTTCAGCGGGACGTGACACCCGGGGCCTCCTGAGGGTGCATGAGTTCGACAAGGTCGAGCTGCTGGCGTATGCCACCGAGGCTCAGGCCCCCGAGGTGCATGCCGACATCCTTTCGCGTGCCGAGGGCGCCATCACCGACCTTGGCCTCTCGTACCGGGTCCTCGACCTCTGCGCCGGAGACCTTGGCGGTTCGTCGGCCCGCACATTCGACCTGGAGGTGTATGCCCCCGGAGCGGACCAGTGGTTGGAGGTCTCGTCGGTCTCATGGTTCAGGGACTACCAGGCCCGACGGGCCAACGTGAGGTACCGGCCGGCCGAGGGAAAGGGCACACAGGTGGTGAACACGTTGAACGGTTCGGGCCTTGCAGTGCCACGGGTGTGGGCTGCAGTGGTCGAGACCCATCGCCAGCCTGACGGCACGATTGCCATCCCTGAGGTCCTCCAGCGCTACATGCGCGGCGCCACCCACATCGGTTGATCCCTGAGTCGTAGGCAGACCCGGCCGGTGTGGCTGCCTCGTCGGGGTTGCGCTCAGGAGGCGACTGCCAGACCGAGTAGGGCAGCGCCCAGCCCCAGCACCAGCGTCGTCGCCACATGGCCAGCGGCCTTCAGACGATGGTGGTCAGCCAGGGCCATAGCGTCGGCGGCGAACGTCGAGAAGGTGGTCATGGCGCCGAGCCCGCCCACCCCGACCACCAACGGAACCGGAGCACCGGACCCCGTGAGGAGTCCCAGGAGGAGAGACCCGAGGACGTTCACCAGCAGCGTTCCCCGGTGGCCTCCGGGCCAGCGTTCGGATGCGAGGAAGCGGACGGTGGCACCGGCACCAGCCAGTCCGACGAAGGCGACGGCGGTCAGCATGCCGGGCCTCCCACCATGGCGCCGGCCGTGCGCCCGGCGACAACGGCGGCCAGGCCACCCGCAACCGAACACACCACGTAGGTAATGGCCAGGGCCGTGTCGTCGGCCCGCATCATCTGTGCCGCTTCCACCGTGAAGGTGGAGAAGGTGGTGAGACCGCCACACAGGCCGGTGCCGAGCAGCAGGGCGGTGGATCTGGGTACCCGCAGCCCGATGAGCAGGCCGAGCAAGGTGCATCCGACAATGTTCACCAGCAGGACGGGCCAGGGAAAGGCCGCCGCTCCGGAAGCCTCCAGGACGGCCCAGCGGATAGTGGCACCCACCGTTGCACCCAGTGCCACCGTTGCGATCAGCGGCATCCGGACCATGGCCCGCACCCTAGAGCCGTGGACCGATGCACCTCAGGGGTTTGGCGGAACCGGCGGCGCCGTGTTGACTGCCGGGATGGACCTCAGTCGGGTACGCGAGACATATGAGGCTGCGGGGCTCGACGAGGCCGACCTGGCAGCCGACCCGGTCGCCCAGTTCCACCGCTGGTTCGGCGAGGTGGAGGCTGCCGGCTACTGGGAACCAAACGCCATGGTTCTCAGCACCGTTGCCGCCAATGGCTGGCCGTCGGCCCGCAACGTGCTGTTGAAGCGGATCGACGATCGTGGCTTCGTGTTCTTCACCAACTACACGAGCGACAAGGCCATTGAGTTGGATCACGCCGGACGTGCGGCGCTCACCTTCAGCTGGACCGAGCTGCGCCGTCAGGTTCGTGTTGTCGGCATCGCCCGGAGGCTCGACGACGAAGAGTCGGACCTCTACTGGACGACGCGTCCCCGGGGCAGCCAACTGGGTGCCTGGGCATCGGATCAGAGTGCCGTCGTTTCGGACCGGTCGGTCCTCGAGCAGGCTTTCGCTGCGGCCGAGGAGCAGTGGGAGGGCCGTGATGTGGAGCGCCCCGACCACTGGGGTGGCTTCCGTGTACGGCCCGACTCCGTGGAGTTCTGGCAGGGCCGACCCGACCGTCTGCACGACCGGATGAGGTTCTGTCGCAATGGCGACGGGTGGGACGTGGAGCGCCGCTCCCCCTAGAGCCCCTAGAGCGCTGTCGGGTCGCTGGCGGGTAGGTCAGCCAGAGCGGCTGCCAGCCCACCTATGAGGAGCTCCAGGTGCTCGGAGCGTGGGGTGCCGTCGTGATCAGACCAGTCCCGGTGGTCTCTGTTCCAGCGGATGCTGGGCGGTAGCTCGACCTGTACCCCGCCACCGGCCCGGTGGTTGACGGGATTGTCAGGGTGCAGGCCCCGGAGTGAGCGCGGCATGGCGTCGACGTCGTCAACCACCCGGTACTCCTCGGGCAGCGTGGCACGCAGGTGGCCGGCAACGTGGTGGGCCAGCGGGCGGTTGGCACCTCCCACCAGCACGGCCCAGAAGTCGTCGTGGCGGCCGTAGCCGTGGATCGACATGACCGTGTCGACCTTCTGGAGGAAGGCGTCCAGCCTTTCGGAGACCCCGGTGACGAACCGGGTCGAGGACAGGTGCCTGCGTGAGCCGTCGGGCTGGACCAGCGCGTAGAACGATGAACCCGTGCGGGAGGCCACCTCCCGGGCGACCACGTCGGTGGCACGCTCCAACCCACCGCCGTGGAGGGCGAGGACGCCGACACCGGACCTGAGGTCCAGTTCCTCTGATACCCCGTCCACTGCCAGCAGTTCGGTGAGGCTCCCGATCGGCGTGACGACCACCGGTCCGGCGGCTTCGGGGACGGTCCGGGTCATCGGCGGCGTGAGGACAGAGCACCCCTGGCTACCCCGTAGGCAACGAGGGCCATGGTGAGGGTTACCAGTAGCTCCAGCGGTGTGGCCCAACGCCACGGTTGGTCCACCCAGTTGGGTACCCGGGCTGGCCAGTCCGCTATGAGGCGGCCGACCGGCACCACCACCAGGTCGCCGCGGTGGAACAGGCCTTCGGCCACCAGCCATGCACCGAGGAGCGTGGTGCGGGTGTTGCGTAGCGTCCTGCTGGTGAGCGCCGGCCCCAGCCCCCAGACGGCAATGGTGGCTACCACCAGCCAGAGGGCCAGCCCGAGCTTCAGGCCACCGATCCCGGCAGCCCAGTTGGTGAGGTGGGACTGGAGGTCGGTGACCGCTTTCATCGGCTCCGGAGGCGATCTGGAACACGTCCACCATGGCCG
>JAAZXC010000054.1 GCA_014240365.1 Acidimicrobiales bacterium
TGGCACATGCCGGACCGTAGGCTTGGCGCGTGCCCGGATCTGACCCGCTCCCCGTCCTTGGACTCGACGCCGACGACACCCTCTGGGAGCGCGAAGCGCGTTTTCACCAGGTAGAGGCCCGGTTCCGGGACCTGATGGCACCATGGTCGGACGAAGAGGCCACCGACGCCGCCCTGCTGGCCACCGAAGGCGTGTCCCACGTGGTCACCAGCACGATGCTCCGGGCCATCCAGACCGGCCAGCCGCTGGCCGACCTGCTGGGCATCACACCGGAGGCCATTGGCGACCTGAAGGAATCGGACCACCAACGGGCCACATACACGCCTGCCGAGGAGATGAACGCCGACCACGAGGTCGTGAAGGAGTTCCTGACCGACCCGATGGCCATGTTCTCCGACGGTTACGAGACGTTTCGGGAGCGGGTCCGGTCGGCCTTCGACTCGATAGTCGAAGTCAACCGTGGTGGGCGGGTCGCCGCCTACTGCCACTCGATGGTCGCAGCCGTGTACCTGCAGGTCCTGCTGGGCCACGACGACCCGTTCGCCGTCATGACCGACTACTGCGGCATCATGCGGGTGACGGCCTCTTCGAGCGGCATCCGCACGCTGCGCAGCGTGAACGAGACCGGGCACCTGCGCCACCTCGGCTGAACCAGCCAAACGGACCGCAAAAGCACCGGAGCCGGCCCCGAAACGGACCGGCTCACGTGGTACCCCGTACGGGATTCGAACCCGTGCTACCAGATTGAGAATCTGGCGTCCTAGGCCTCTAGACGAACGGGGCCCGATCCGCTCCTACGCCGCCGGTCCGGGGACCTGAAGCGCCTGAGCGGCGGTCATTGTAGCGACGGTGGTGGACACCGCCTCTTGCTCGGAGGGGAGGACTCGAACCCCCAACGACTGGACCAGAACCAGCTGTGTTGCCAATTACACCACCCCCGAAGGTGGGCCCATGGGGCCCGATCAGCCTAACGGCAGCACCTGTCTGAGCCGACCCGGACCACAGTCGCCCGGTACCGCTACCGGCGTCAGAGCCGGGCGCGGGCCCTGGCGATTCGACGCAGGACCTCGGAGCGCTCCATGCACACAGCCATCGTCTCGAACAGCGGTGGGCCTACCGTCCGACCGGTCACCGCCACCCGGACCGGCGCCTGGGCCTTGCCCAACTTGAGTCCCAGGGACTCCCCCACCTCGGCCACGGCGGCGAGCACCGAAGCGGTGTCCCACGCACAGTCGGCCAGGACCATGGCGGCACCATCGAGCATCTCGGCGGCCAGGGGTGCCTTCACCATGGACTTCTCCCACGACTCCGGGTCGTCCACCGGATCCTCCAGGAACAGGAAGTCCACGAACTTCGTGATGTCGCCGAGGGTCCGGAGCTTCTCCTGGACCAGGTCGACCATTACAGAGAAGAGCCCGGCGTCGAAACGCTCGGACGGCCACGGGGCGTCGTCACCCACCCATGGAGCGACCCGGTCGGTGAAGTCGTCCCTGTCCAGCGCCCGGAGGTGGGTCGAGTTGATGTGCTCCAGCTTCTTCAGGTCGAAGAACGCCGCCGCCTTGTTCACGTCCTGGATGCGGAACAGGTCCACGATCTCGCCGAGGGGCCGGATCTCCACGTCGTCCGGCGGGCCCCATCCCAGCAATGCCAGGTAGTTGACCATCGCCTCAGGTAGGTAACCACGCTCTCGGTAGTCGCCGATCGAAACGTCGTCACGACGCTTCGAGAGTTTCTTGCGTTGCTCGTTCACCAGCAGGGGAAGGTGTGCGTACGTGGGCCGGGGCACACCCATGGCATCCAGCAGGAGCAGCACCTTCGGCACGCCGGAGAGGAGGTCCTCTCCGCGGATGGCGTGCGTGATGCCCATGTCGGCATCGTCCACGGCGTTGGCCAGCAGGAACATCGGCGAGCCGTTGGACCTCCAGATGACGAAGTCCTCGAGGTCGTCGGTGGCGAACGACACCTCACCACGCACCATGTCGTCAAAGGCCATGATCGCGCCCGGCGGCATGCGGAAACGCACCGCCAGGCCGTCCACCATGGTCGAACCACCCACCTCGCGGTTCTCGGCATCACACAGGTAGGCCTGGCCGCTGCCCAGAAGATCCTCCACTACCTCACGGTGACGGTCACGCCGTTCCGACTGGAAGTACGGGCCCTCGTCCCAGTCGAGGCCCAACCACTCCAACTCGGCCAGCAGGCTGTCGGTGAGATCGCTGCGGTTCCTCTCGGCGTCGGTGTCCTCGATACGGAGAACGAAGGTGCCGCCCACGGAACGGGCGTGCAGCCAGTTGAACAGTGCCGTCCGGGCGCTCCCGACGTGCAGGAAACCGGTGGGCGATGGTGCGAAGCGGACTCTCGGTGTCACCGGACCGAGGCTACCGGCCGGCCTGCGGCCGCGATTCCGGCCACCGGGGCCGGACGGCCGCTCAGGGCAGGCCGACGATCGTGCGCCGGATGATGCCGGCGACCGTGTCGACCAGGAGTTCGTGGGAGACACCCCACCGCTCGAGGCCGTGCTGGTGATTGGCGACGTGGGCCAGCATTCCCACCACCACGCCAGCCGATGCCATCGGGTCACCGGGGATCTTGCGTTCGGCCGCCAGTTCCATGAGGGCGTCCGTGGCGCCGGCCAGCAGGAAGGTCCGGATCTCCCGGAAGCGAAGATCGCCCTCCATGGAGGTGAGGTCCAGCACCCTCAACACAGGCTTGTGACGGGTCCAGAACTCGAGCATCCCGTCGGCAACGACGTGAGCAGCGCTATCCGGGTCGGTGTCCCAGTCGCGGTTCGTGACCAGCTTTCGGAGGTCGGCGTGCCACGCCTCCGACAGGTTCCCGGCGAGGGCCAGCATCGCCGACTCCACGTCCGGGAAGTACTGGTAGAAGGTGGCCGGCGAGGTGGAAGCCTGGCGGGCGATGTCCACAACCTTCAGGTCGCGGTACGCGACGGTGTCCAGCACGGTGAGCGTGGCATCCAGAAGCTTCTGGCGGGTGGCCAGTCCCCGCCGCCCGGGAATGCGACCGTCCGAAGCCCGCAGGTCGCCCTCCGACTCTGAGGGTCCGGTCGAAACCACGGCGTTCGTCTCTTCGCTCACGGCGCCACCGTAGTGCCCTACCCGTATCTGATGCCGTGTCAGGAACCCAACCCGGCCATCACCGCACCGGTATCTTCGCCCAGCTCGGCTGCACGTGGACCCACCCGGCGGGCCCGCGGCGCAGAGACCTCCCCGGCGTTCGCTGTGCCGACCACCCGGCCATCGCCCGCCATCCAGCGGGCCGTTCCCGCAAGCGACACGTCGACGAGGTGTCCTCTGCAGCTGCCCAACGCTGCGAGCGTCAGGACGGCCGACAGGAGGCCCGTCGCCGGATCCGCCACAGCGTCGGCAACGAAGCCCGGCGGGCCCTCCAGCAGCAGGCCCCCGGAGACCGCGGCGTCGTCACCGAACGCCACGCCCGACGACCGGGGCCCACTCCGCCCGTATCCCGTGATCGAGGTCCAGACGGTGCCCGCATCCACCATCGCCTCGACGTCGACGCCCCACTGGTCCATCACCCTTGGACGGCTGGACTCCACCACCACGTCGGCCGCCGCTACGAGCCACTGCACCATCTCGATGCCCGCAGCAACGGAAAGGTCCACCACGACCGATTCCTTACCGCCGTTCAACAGGTCGAAGAACGCCGCTGGGCCGTTCCTGGCGCCATCGGGCCGGGAGCGGCTCTCGACCTTCACCACCCGGCAACCCGCCCGACGGAGCAGGTCACCACAAAGTGGTGCAGCCCACAACGACCCCAACTCGACGACCAGGGGACTGTCGGAGCAGTGGGACGACGCTCCTCCAGTGGTCATGACGGCCGGCAGGGTCGGAGCTGTTCCGGGCACTCCCAGGGGCATTCCCAGCAGGTCCGCGCGCTCGACCAGTTCCGCCGAGGGCAGGCTCCGTACGAGGCGTTCGATGCTGTGCCAGTCGGTGGGATCCACGCCAGCGCCGAGCAGTGCCGGAAGGGCCGTTATGTCGTCGGGCCGAGCCAGGTTCATGCAGACAAGGCCGTCGCCTGCCTCCATCAGGTAGGCATTGCCTCCGACCGAGGTGGACCCATGACGGCCCATTCCAGCCAGCGCGGCCCGCTCACCCAGCAGGGCTGGACCGTCCACCGGGTCGCCGCCGAAAGCCTCGTAGTTCTCCGCCATGAGGCACATCACGTCGACGATGGAGGCCGGCGCCTGACGCGGCGGACCGTCGGCCGGGCCGGTCAGGGCCATCGCCCCCGATGCGGCCCAGTCCGACGCCGCGTCGGCAGCGTCGACCGGACCCCCGGCTAGGAGGTCCTCCAGAATCCGCGTCGGGTCGGGTCCACCATCCATGCCCGCCGAACGGTACCAACCGGCTGACGGCGGGTTCGGCCACGGCTCGGCCTCCGAGTAGCCCCCGGGGCGGCCCATGGGGGAACATGGGAGTGTTCGGACGGTCAAGGCAGGAGACACCCAGATGCCATCCCTGAAGCCCGGAAGCCGGTTCACCAGCAGCGTCTGCACCACCCAGGTGATCGTCGTGAAGGGTGTAGGCGAGGTCGACCTGCGGTGTGGCGGTGCGCCCATGCTCGCTCCCGGTGCAGCGGGCGACAGCGGCCTGCCCGCCGAGGGGACATCGGGCGGGACCCTCATGGGTAAGCGTTACGTGGATCCGGACGAGACGGTCGAAGTGCTCTGCACCAAGCCGGGGGACGGATCACTGGGCATCGGCGATGCCCTGCTGGACCTGAAGGAAGCCAAGCCCCTGCCGGCCTCGGACTGACCCGATCCGGCAGCCCACGACAAGGTAGGGCGACGACGTGAACCTCATGATGCTGCTGGAGATGGCAGCGGACGGTTTCGGAGACCGGGTCGCCCTCGGACCGGCTGACGGCGGCCTCACCTACCGGGACCTCTACGACTCCGCCGGTGCGGCCTCCGTACGGTTCCGCGCCGATGGCGGCTCGCACGTGGCCATGGCCGACCTGTCCTCGGTCGCCATGCCGATATCGCTCTTCGGAGCGGCCTGGGCCGACCTGCCCTTCGTGCCCCTCAACTACCGGTTGACCGACGGCGAGCTGGCCACGCTGGCCTCCAGGATCTCCCCGGCGATCATCGTCGTGGACCCCGAATCCCCCGACCGCCTGACCGGCATCGACGGCATCGGACTCCTGTCGCGCCACGGGCTGATGGACCTCGTCGACGGTGCCGAACCACCGGAACCCGAATGGGACATGACCGGCGAGGGAACCGCCATCGAGTTGTTCACCAGCGGCACAACCGGCGAGCCCAAGGCCGCTGTGCTGCGCCACCGGCACCTCGTGTCGTACGTCCTCGGATCGGTGGAGTTCATGGGCGCCAACGAGGACGAGGCCGCCCTCGTGAGCGTGCCGCCGTACCACGTGGCCGGCATAGCAGCGATCCTCTCCAACGTCTTCGCTGGACGCCGGGTCGTCCAACTGCCCACCTTCGATGCCGACGACTGGGTCGCTCTCGTCCGGGCCGAATCGGTCACCAGCGCCATGGTGGTGCCCACGATGCTGACACGCATCGTCGAGGTGCTGGATGCCGAAGGCTCCGACGGACCGGGACTACCCACCCTGCGATCTCTCTCCTACGGCGGCGGCCGGATGCCTTCGCCCACTATCCAGCGGGCCCTTGAGCTACTTCCGAACACCGCATTCGTGAACGCCTACGGGCTCACCGAGACCAGCTCGACCGTGGCCCTGCTGGGGCCCGACGAGCACCGGGAGGCCATGGCGAGCGCCGATCCGGCGATCCGGGCACGCCTCGGATCAGCGGGGCGGCCGCTACCCACCATCGAGGTCACGATCCGGGACGATCTTGGAGACGAGGTGGCAGTGGGCCAGCCCGGGGAGATCTGGGTCCGGGGAGAACAGGTCTCAGGCGAATACCGGGGGTCGGCCCCACGCCTGACCGCCGACGGCTGGTTCCCCACCCATGACGGTGGCTGGATGGACGCCGACGGGTACCTCCACGTCACGGGCCGAATCGACGACGTCATCGTGAAGGGCGGCCAGAACGTCTCCCCCGGCGAGATCGAGGAGGTCCTGGTCTGTCACCCGGCGGTGGCCGACGCCGCAGCCATCGGCCTACCCGACATGCAGTGGGGGGAACGGATCATCGCCGCCGTGGTCCTCCACCCGGGCGCCTCGGCCAGCCCGGAGCAACTACGCGACGCCGTACGTGACCGGCTGCGATCCAACCGCACGCCCGACCACGTGGAGTTCGTGGCGTCGCTCCCCTACAACGACACCGGAAAGCTGCTCAGGCGGGTGCTGCGCTCGGACCTCGCCCACCTCGGCGATGGTTCTCCGGGCTGACGACGGTCCGGGCAACGAGCAGACTGGGCAGGTGGCCAACGCAGTTCCGAACCGTGTCCTGTCCGTGGACGAGGCGACGACACGTCTGACGACGCCGACGGCGGACCTCGACATCGGCGTCCTTCGCGACCTGGCACTGCTGATCGTCGACGATGCCCACCTGCTTCCGCCGGAGGCCGCCGCATCACTGGCCCGGCTACCCATCGTCTCCATCGGGCTGGCCGCCCCGGGCACAGCCCCCGCCTTCGACATGCTGGTCGAGGATGCCGTCGATGCCGTCCGGATCGCCAACGGAGTGGCCGACGCCCCCCGGGCGGCACTGGCCTGCTGTCAGGTCCTTCGCCACGGGGAGGACCTGGATACGCCAGCCGGCCTCCTGCTGGAGTCCACGGCCTACGGCACGCTGCAGGCAGGCGCCGAGTTCGCAGGGTGGCTGGAGGGTCGCGGGCGGAGGGTCAGGCCCGTCGATCCGGACCCTCCCGTTCTGGTGGACGCCGACGACGACACCGTGACGCTGACGTTGAACCGACCGCGACTACGCAACGCCTTCTCCGCAGCGATGCGCGATGCGCTGGTCGAGGCACTCCGCCCGCTGGTGGCACCGGACGACAGGCGTCAGGTCCTGCTGACCGGCAGGGGCCCGGCATTCTGCTGTGGTGGCGATCCGGCCGAGTTCGGCACGGTCGCCGATCCGGTGGCGGCTCACCTGATCCGGTCCTCGGCCAACGCCGCTCCCTGGCTGGACCTGCTGGCCGACCGGCTCACCGTCCGGGTGCATGGTCCAGCCGTCGGTGCCGGAGTCGAGTTGGCTGCATTCGCCGGACGCCTGGAGGCCACCGGCTCGGCGACGTTCTGCCTGCCGGAGGTATCCATGGGCCTCATACCGGGCGCTGGAGGCACGGTCAGCATCCCACGGCGTATCGGGCGCCAGCAGACGGCCCGGATGTGCCTGACCGGCGCCACCATCGACGCCACCACCGCGTTGGGGTGGGGCCTCGTCGACGCGATCGTGGATTGATCCACCGACCCGATCCGCGTCCGACCTACCCCGGAGCAAATCGCCGGGCGGGCGGGCGGTCAGAGGCGCTCGAGGATGGTCACGTTCGCCTGGCCGCCGCCCTCGCACATCGTCTGGAGCCCGAAGCGCCCGCCCGTGCGTTCCAACTCGTTCAGCAGCGTGGTCATGAGCTTGGCACCGCTACAGCCCAGCGGGTGGCCCAGGGCGATCGCCCCGCCGTTCACGTTGACCTTCTCGTGGGGCACCCTGTGCTCGGCCATCCACGCGAGCGGCACGGGGGCAAAGGCCTCGTTGCACTCGAAGAGGTCGATGTCGTCGATCGACATCCCGGACTTCTCCAGCGCGTAGGTGGTCGCTGCAATGGGCCCGGAGAGCATGTAGATCGGGTCATCACCACGCACGCTGATGTGGTGGATCCTGGCCCGCGGGGTGAGGCCGTGGTCTTCGATGGCCCGCTCCGAGGCCACGAGGATGGCCGCTGCGCCGTCACTCACCTGGCTGGCCAGGGCGGCCGTGATCCGGCCTCCGTCGACCAGGGGTGCCAGCTGGGCCATCTTCTCTATGCTGCCGCCCCGTCGGGGACCCTCGTCCACCTCGACTCCAGCCAGCGGGGCGACCTCCCGCTCGAAGCGCCCCTCGTCGATGGCGGTGATGGCCCGCTCGTGGCTCGTGAAGGCGAACGCCTCCATCTCCTCGCGACTGATGTTCCACTTCTCGGCAATCAGCTCGGCACCCCGGAACTGGGACACCTCCTGGGTTCCATAGCGCGCCACCCAGCCGGTGGACCCGGAGAACGGATCCTCGTGCCCGAAGGGCCGGGCGGCCTCGAGGGCCAGGCCGATGGGGATCATGCTCATGTTCTGCACACCGCCGGCGACCACCAGGTCCTGCAGGCCGGACATGACGCCCATGGCGGCGAAGCTCACGGCCTGCTGCCCGGAACCGCACTGGCGGTCGATGGTCGTACCCGGGATCGCCTCCGGCAGGCCAGCGGCCAACCACGCCGTGCGGGCGATGTCGCCAGCCTGGGGACCGAGGGTGTCAACGCATCCGAACACCACGTCCTCGACGGCCATGGGGTCCACGTCGTTGCGCTCCAGGACCTCGTTGATCACGTGGGCTCCCATGTCGGCGGGATGCACCTGTGACAGGCCGCCGCCCCGCTTGCCCGTGGGCGTCCGGACGGCATCGACGATGTAGGCCTCGGTCATGGAATCTCCTGGTGGATCTGGGACACGTGGATCTGGTTGAAAATTCTACGGGTTGGAGCGGCCGATGACCGCTACCGGGGCTCGCGGGGAAGGCCCAGCACCCGTTCACCGATGACGTTTCGCTGGACCTGGTTGGAGCCGCCGTAGATGGTGTGCGCCCGGCTGTAGAGGAAGGTCCGCTGGAGCGGGTCGAGGCGGTAGCCGATACCCAACGGATCCCCGAGAGGCGCTGTGGCGTCGATCCCCACCATGGCACTCGTCCCGCGGACCCGCATCCCGAGCTCGCCGAGCCTTCGGTGCCACGACGCCCAGTAGAGCTTGCCAATGGACATCTCGGGGCCCGGCACAGCGTCGGCCACGAGAGCCGTGAGCATCCTGAGCTGGTTGTAGCGGAGTATCTCCAGCTCCGAGTAGGAGCGCATCAGGTCCTGACGGAGCGAAGGGTCGTCAATGGATCCGTTGGCCCGGGCCAGCTCCAGAAGGGAATCCAGTTCCCGGCGGTAGCCGGTCTGCTGGCCGAGGGTGGACGCCCCCCGCTCGAAACCGAGGGTCCCCATCGCCACGGCCCAACCGTTGCCCGCCCCGCCGACGACCATCCCCGCATCGGTAACGGCATCGTCGAAGAAGACCTCGTTGAACTCCGAACCGCCCGTCACCTGCACTATCTGTCGAATCTCCACCCCCTGCTGGTCCATCGGGACCAGCAGGTAGGAGAGGCCGGCGTGGCGTTCGCTGGTCGAGTCGGTCCGGCACAGCACGAACGCCCACTGGGCGTACTGGGCAAGCGAGGTCCACGTCTTCTGGCCCGTCACGAGCCATCTGTCGCCGGAGAGGCGAGCCCGGGTGGAGACGTTGGCGAGGTCCGATCCGGCATCCGGTTCCGAGTACCCCTGGCACCAGTGCTCGGTGCCGGAGATGATCGGCGGGATGAACCGCTCCTGGAGTTCGGGGGTGCCGAAGGCGACCAGCGTCGGACCCAGGAGCGTCAGGCCGATGTTGGGAATCCGGCCGGGCGCCCTGGCCTCCACGTACGTCTGGTGGAAGACCACCTGTTCAGAGAGGGAGGCGTCACGGCCGCCCAGGTGGACGGGGTAGTCGAGGCCCAGCCATCCACCCGTGGCCAGCTCGCGTTCCCACTCCAGTAGGCGTTCCGGTTCCACGTCCTCCTGGCCCACACCGCCCCTGCCGCGTAGATCGGAGTTGGCTCCCCCGAGGTGCGCCTCCAGCCAGGTCCGAACCTCGTCGGCGAAGGCATCCTCGGCAGCGGTGCGGGCGAACTCCATGGTTCCTGACGGTAACCGGGTCGGCTCAGTGCTTCGGCACCAGCAACCTGGCCATGGTTGCGCAGATGCCGTCGAGACGGTCGGCGCAGCGCCTGTAGGACTCCAACGACTCCCCGTAGGGATCGGAAACCTCATCAGCCACCCGACCGGTCGTGAAATGGCCTCCCCTGGCGCCGTCCATGGCCCTCACCCATGCTGCCATCCCGCCCTCTCCGACCGGCCCCACGCCCGCTCCCAGGCGTGCCACCTCGCCGGCCAGGAAGGTGCGCGACCGGGCCTCCGGAACCATTGCCGCCACCGCTGCCTCATGCCTACGTGTCATGGCCACGATGAGTTCGGCGTCAGCCACCAACTCCGCCGTCAACGCTCTGCTCCGATGCTCCCCCAGGTCGATGCCCCGGGCCGCCAGCACATCCACGGCCTTGTCGGTGGCCGGAGAACTCCCGCCCTCGGTACCCGCCGAGGCCACGACAGAGAGATCCGGACCCAACTGCCGGAGAGAATGGCCGAGCAACGCCTCCGCCATGGCGGACCGGCATGTGTTGCCGGTGCAGACGAAGAGAATCATCATCCCGACCGTACCCGAGGACGGGTTCGTCACCGGAGGCACCCGCGGGCCTAACGTCGCCTGAGCAACCCCGATGCACCCCTATGCGAACAGGATGGAGGACACCCTGATGGCAGGACCGATGGCCGGCGTGAAGGTCGTTGAGCTTGGCGTGTGGATCGCCGGGCCCGCCGCCGGCGGCATCCTCGCCGACTGGGGAGCCGACGTGGTCAAGCTGGAACCACCTTCAGGTGATCCCTGCCGGATGTTCCAGCGCATGCTCGGTGGTGACCTTCCCACCAATCCGGTCTTCGAGATGGACAACCGCTCCAAGCGCAGCATCGCGGTCGACCTCACGACCGCCGACGGCCTGGCGGTGGCGCTGGACCTCCTGGCCGACGCCGACGTATTCATCACGAACCTGCGCGTCGGCGCCCTCGAGCGTCTGGGTCTGGACCACGAGTCGATCGCCGATCGGTTCCCGAGGCTGGTCTACGGACAGATCACCGGCTACGGCCGTGAGGGAGAGGACGCCGACCGGGCCGCCTATGACATCGCCGCCTTCTGGGCACGCTCTGGCCTGGCCTCCCTGCTGACGGTTCCCGGTGGTGATCCGCCGTTCCAACGCGGCGGCATGGGCGACCACTCCACGGGAATGTCGGCCGCCGCTGCCATCTCGGCCGCCCTCTTCGACCGGGAACGATCCGGTCGGGGGCAACTGGTGGAAACCTCGCTGATGCGCCAGGGCGCCTACACGATCAGCTTCGACCTGAACATCCTGCTGATGTGGGGAGCGACGCTGGACGTGGGCGTGCGCTCCACGATGGGCAATCCGGCCATGAACAACTACACGGCCGGCTGTGGCCGACGGTTCTGGATCGTGGGCCTCGATGGCGAACGCCACTGGCCGCCGTTGGCACGCGCTGTGGGACATCCGGAGTGGCTCACCGACGAGCGCTTCGCCCGCCCGGGCAACCGGGCCGCCAACGCCGCCGAGCTGATCGCCATGCTGGACTCGATATTCGCCACCCGCACGCTCGACGAATGGTCCGAGGTGTTCGGGGGTGAGTCCGACTTCTTCTGGGCGCCGATCAACACGCCCGACGACCTCCTGGCCGATCCGGCCTTCCACTCGTCGGGTGCACTGGTGGACGTGCCGGACGACGTGGCGTCCACCACGATGGTCGCCTCCCCTGTCGACTTCCACGGCACGCCGTGGGAGGCCAGGTCCACGGCACCCGGGCTGGGCCAGCACACCCGGGAGCTCCTGCGCGAGTTGGGTCGTACCGACTCCGAGATCGCATCGATGGTCGCCACCGGGGTGGTCCACCTACCCGTCGACGGCTCCTAGGCGGACTGCCCTACCAGCTGGTTACGAGGCCGGGCCGGCCAGGTCCGCCATGGCTACGGCGATGGCCGCTATGTCGGTATCCCGGGCCGCGCCGCTGGATTCCACGGCAGGCGCGAAGTGCCAGTAGCCGTGGACCTGATCATCGTGTCGACACAGGGTGACGGGCACCCCGGCCCCAGCCAGCGTCGCGGCGTATCCGAGTCCCTCGTCGCGAAGCGGATCGAAGCCGGCCACGCTGACGTGGGCCGGGGGTAGGCCGGTGTGGTCGGCGGCCCCGATCGGTGCAGCCAGTGGATCTCCGGCCAGTTGGCCGATATCGCCGTAGCAGTCGGCGAACCAGCGCATCGTCTCGAGGTGCAGGAAGTATCCGGTGGCGTTCTCCTCCAATGACGGCCAACGACCCGAGTCGTAGTCGAAGTCCACAGCCGGATAGATGAGCACCTGGAGGGCAATGGCCGGCCCAGAGCGGTCCCTGGCCATCAGTGACACCACCGCGGCGAGGTTCCCGCCGGCACTGTCGCCAGCCACCACCAGTCGCTCCACATCGACGCCAAGCTCGTCGGCATTGTCGGCAACGAAGCAGACAGCCGCGTAGGTGTCGTCGAGAGCATCCGGGAACCGGTGCTCAGGGGCGAGCCTGTAGTCGACGGATATGACAACGGCACCGGTTCCGGCAGCCAACGCCCTGCAGGGCTCGTCATGGGTTTCAAGGTCGCCAATGGTCCATCCGCCCCCGTGCAGGTACACGATCACCGGGGGCCGCTCCGCTGCTCCAGGTGGCCGGTAGGACCGGATGGGCAGGTCGCCACCGTCCGGTCCCGGGATGACCCTGTCCAGCACCTCGGCCATCTCCGCACCACCCGGGGAAGCCAGGGCTGAGTAGCCGGCGCGCATGGACTCGGGCGTCACCTCGTCCATGGGTAGACGGGCAGCGTCGACGAGCGCCAGTAGGGCTATGAGGTCACCGGCTACCGGCATGGTTGGTTCAGCCTCCGGCGGCCAGCCGGTCGGACTCGTACTGGTACTGGGGGGTGTCGAGGCGTTGGTTTCGATCGTCGCGGCCATCGCCGGTTCCCACGCCTGTCGATGTGGCGAACCGCTTCCATGAGCCGTCGCCGTCCCAGGCGACCCCCAGGTCGGTGATCGTGCCCGCCTCGTCCATCGCCTCGGCTGCAGCGAACGCTCTCCGAAGGAGGTCGCGCTGGAACTCCGGGTCATGGGGCCGGCCGGCCGTGTTGCCCAGCGGCAGGTCCACGAAGGTTGCCCGGGGCGGGTTCACCGACGCCGTGATGCTGTAGGCGGCGGTGAGGCAGATCGTCGGCACCCCCGCCTCCTCCAACGCCCTCGCTACCAGACCCACGGTCTGGTGGCAGACCGGTCAGACGGGCACCAGTAGCGCCACGTCGGCCTCACCGGCGTCACGCATGGCCAGCACCTCGGCGACGATGGCCGGGGCCAGTTCCTCGACCGTCCGTCGAGCCGAGTAGATGCCTCCCATGCAGCCGATGGCCGTCGGCGCCAACCCACCGATGACGCCTTCGTCCACCAGTTCGCGGAGGCGGTCCACCGGGAAGACGATGTTGGCGTCCTCGCGAGCCGGTACCAGGTCGTAGGCGAAGTGGGTGACCCGGATGTCGGCCGCCGGTTCCGACGTCGGGATGCGACGGATGCCGGTGTCGTCCTTCCAGTGGAACGCCACCTGGCCACTCAGGTAGGCGCCACCGGATCCGATGAGGACCACCTTGGACTCGGCCAGGGGCGCCCGCAGCGGGGTCCATGGCGGGGTGTCGGGCCGCTCGGCCCACTGGTACGGCGGATAGCCCAGCTCGTCGTACTGGGCTCGGGTGAGGGCGATGTAATCGACCGGAGTGCTGGCGTCCACGGTCCAATGGTGCCACGGGACACGCATGCGTCTTGGGTCAGGCACGAGATCGGCTCGCTCGACCGGTCAGTGGGCTGACGCTGAGAGGATGGACACTGAGAGTTGTCACTCCTACAATCATCGGATGGCCGCAGCGACAGGACTCCCCGGCGGCGACCCGCTGACCGTCGAGCCGTTGACCGTCGACCGGGTGGCCGCCATCAGCGGCCTCGGCGTGGACACCATCCGCTACTACCAGCGCCTCGGCCTCCTGGAAGCCCCAGCCAGGAAGGGACGCCGGGCCCTCTACTCCCAGGCCCACCTGGAGAGGCTGGCCGAGATCCGCCACCTCGCCGACGAGGGCTTCTCCCTATCCCAGATCGCCACCCTGGGCGCATCCTCCCGGAGCGGCACCCTCGGCCGCCTCGCCGATGCGACCAGTTCCAACAGGCTGACCCGCCACGAGGTGGCAGACCTGGCCTGTGTGCCGGAGGGACTCGTCTCGCTGCTGAGCGACAACGGGATCCTCGAGCCGATCACCGTCGACGGCGAACCGCTCTACGACGAGAGCGCCGTCCCGATGGTCAGGGCCGGCCTGGCCATCAGCGCCGCCGGCGTACCCCTCGACGAGCTGGTCGCCCTGGCAGCCGACCACAGCGCCAACGTGGACCAGGTCGTGGACCGTGCCATAGCCCTGTTCGAGGACCACATCACGGTCGGCACCGACGGCTCGGACGACGCTCTCGTCGACGTGGTCCGATCCCTGCTCCCGGCCGTGACCCGCCTGGTCGCCCAGCACTTCAACCGGACGCTGGTGAACCGGGCACTGGACCGGGTGGCCGACAGCGACCGACGGACCCTCGCGGATGCCCTGGCGGCGGCCGACGCCGACCGCCTGGAGGTGATCTGCCGATGGCCCTGAACGAGATGGTTCCGAAACCCGCACGGCCCATGTCGGCAACGATCACCGAGGTCCGCAACGGACCGGCGCTGGATCCGCTGGCGTGGCTCGCCACGACACCACACACCGACGAGCGCTGGTACTGGGAGGTCCCCGAGGACGACACAGCCTGGGTGGGCATCGGCAGCGCCGCAACCATCGCGACATCCGGCCCCGGTCGCTTCGACGATGCGGCAGACCAGGCCGACCGGCTCCTCGGCCTACTCCGGGTGACCGGACCCGCCGACGCTCCGCTCCCCCGTCTCTCCGCCGGCTTCGCCTTCGACGACACTGCACGGTCCGGGCCGTGGGCGCCCTTCGGCGACGGACGACTGGTCCTTCCCGCCGTCCAGGTGCTCCGTCGGTCTGGGCGGACCTGGGTGATCCGCATCGATGGGCATGACCGACCAACGCCGGTCGTGGTGGCACCCGGTCCGGCGAAACCCGTCGAGGTCGACGCCGCCGACTGGGCTGACGAGACCTCACGGTCCCACTACCGGCACCTCGTGGAACTGGCCCTGGAGGCCATCGACCGCGGCGAGCTGGTGAAAGCGGTGCCATGCCGATCCCTGCGCCTGGAGCGTCGCCCCGACGTGGCCCGCCTACTCGCCACCCTGCGCCACACCTATCCGGCGTGCGCAACCGTCGGCGTGTCGATCGGCGCAACCTCTTTCGTGGCGGCCACCCCGGAACGCCTCGTGGCCGTCCATGGCGATCGCCTCCACACCGC
>JAAZXC010000055.1 GCA_014240365.1 Acidimicrobiales bacterium
CCTGGTCGCGGCGGGTGCCGACGAGGACGACATTCGGGCCACGGTCCGGGCCGCCATCGCGCTGGGCCGTCGCTCGGCCGGCGACTGAGTCCATCGGACCATGGCCACCCCCGCTGACCACGCACTGGCCGCCGACCTGGCCACCCGGGCCGGCACGCTCCTGCTCGCCATCCGGGCCCGGCTCGCAGCCGACGGGGCTCCGGCGGCACTGCTGAAGCACGAGGGCGACCAGAGCTCCCACGATTTCCTGATGGCTGCACTGGCCGAGCACCGACCCGGCGACGCGGTCCTGTCCGAGGAGGGAACGGCACACGCCGTGCATCCGGATCGCTCCGGTGCCGAGCGGACGTGGATCGTCGACCCGGTGGACGGCACCCGGGAATACAGCGAACCGCCAAGGTCGGACTGGGCCGTCCACGTGGCCCTGGTCGAGGCGGGTCGCCCAACCGCCGGAGCCGTGGCGCTGCCGGCCCTGGACCTCACGCTCTCCACCGTCGGTCCCCCGGCGACTGCAGGGTTTCCACCGGTCGGAACCAGTCCCCGGATGGTCGTCAGCAGGTCACGCCCACCGGCAGAGGCACTCGCCGTCTGTGCGGCACTCGGTGGCGAGCTCGTAGAGATGGGTTCGGCCGGCGCCAAGGCCATGGCCGTGGTGCGCGGCGAGGTCGACGCATACGTCCACTCGGGCGGACAATTCGAGTGGGACAGTTGCGCGCCGGTGGCCGTGGCAGAGGCGGCCGGCCTCCACACCTCGCGGATCGACGGATCGCCGCTCGTCTACAACTGCCCTGATCCGTACCTGCCGGACCTCGTCATCTGCAGGGCCGAGCTGGCCGACGCGATCCTGTCGGCACTGGCGGGCTGAGCCCGTGCGCCTGGTGATCGCCCGCTGCACGGTGGACTACGACGGACGCCTTACCGCCCACCTGCCCGATGCCGTCCGGCTTCTCATGGTCAAGGCCGATGGATGCGTGGCGATCCACGCCGACGGCGGGGCGTACAAGCCCTTGAACTGGATGACATCTCCGAACACGCTGACCATCGACGCTGAGCCAGAGGACGACGGGGCCGAGGCCGTCTGGAGGGTGCGCAACCCTGCTGGCGAGGTCCTCACCATCACCCTGCACGAGGTCCTGTCAGACGTTTCACATGAGATGGGGGTGGACCCGGGCCTCCAGAAGGACGGGGTGGAATCCCACCTCCAGGCGCTCCTGGCCGCAGACCCGACCACCATGGGCGACGGGTTGCGCCTGGTGCGTCGCGAGTTCCCCACCGACATCGGCCCGGTGGACCTCCTCTGCCGTGACGCTGACGGCATGGCGGTAGCCATCGAGGTGAAGCGCCGTGGAGAGATCGACGGCGTGGAGCAGCTCACCCGCTACCTGGACTTCCTGAACCGGGATCCGATGCTGCGCCCGGTCCGCGGAGTCTTCGTCGCACAGGAGATCAAGCCTCAGGCCCGGGTGCTGGCCGAGGACCGCGGCATCGGGTGCGTCGTCGTCGACTACAACGAACTGCGCGGCATCAGGTCCAACGAGCTGAAGCTCTTCTGAGGCACGGAACGACTTCGTGATGGTGGACCTGGCAATCGTGGGTGGTGGTCCCGCCGGATCGGCCGCGGCCATAACCGCTGCCAGGTCAGGGCTGTCGGTACTCCTCGTCGACAGAGCCACCTTTCCCCGGGACAAGTGCTGCGGCGACGGCCTCACGGCACTGGCCCTCCGCCTGGGAGAGGGCCTCGGCCTGGACCCGTTGCTCATTCCCGGCTGGCAGACGGTGGAGGACCTGGTGATCCACCCACCCGGCGGGCGATCCACCCGGTACCCGCTGCCATGCGGCGACGGCCTGTATGCAGCGGTTGTGCCTCGCATGCAGTACGACGCTGCGCTACTGGACCTGGCCCGTTCGGCAGGAGCCGACGTCCGCGATGGCCACGGTCTGACGGGAATCAACGTGGATGGTGATGTTGCGACACTCGAGGTCGAAGGCCTCGGCACCATCCGGGCCACGACGGTGGTGGCCGCAGACGGCATGTGGTCCCCGACCCGCAAGCTCCTCGGCCTGGCTTCCAGCGGCTACCGGGGCGAGTGGCAGGCATTCCGGCAGTACGTGGCCGACGTGGGGCCGGCGGCAGCGGACCTGCACGTCTGGTTCGAACCGGACCTGCTGCCGGGCTACGCGTGGTCGTTCCCCCTGCCCGGCGGCCGTGCCAATGTGGGCTTCGGCGTGCTCCGGGGAGGTCAGGTGGCCGTGGGCGACACCGGACGGATCTGGGACGGCCTCATGGACCGGCCGGCCATACGGGCCGTCCTGGGCGACGACGCCCGCCCGGAGGGACGGCGCTCCGCCTGGCCCATCCCGGCCCGGGTGGACGCCGCCGTACTGGACCACGGGCCGGTCCTGTTCGTAGGTGACGCTGCGTCGGCATCCGATGCCCTGACGGGCGAGGGAATCGGCCAGGCCCTCCAGACCGGGATCCTGGCGGCTGAGGCGGCCCGGGCCGGCGGAACAGCCGCCGAGGTGGCGTCCACCTATGCGCGCTCGGTGCGACGGGAGCTGGTTGCGGACCACACGATGTCCGTTGCACTGCAGGGGATGTTGGCCAGCCCCGCCGGCGCCCGGATGGCGCTGTGGGCGACCGCTCTGGTGCCATGGACCCGTCGCAACTTCGCCCGCTGGTTGTTCGAGGACTATCCCAGGGCCCTGCTGGCCACACCGCGGCGCTGGAAGCGGGGTTCGCTCTCGGCCCCTGGGGCCTACGCCGGCAGCGACTGAGCCCCCATCTCGAGCCCGGGAACCCACCGAATCGGGTCCCGGACGGACCCCCCGTAGGCTGGATCCGTGGCCACCGCCGAGGTGCCGGCTTCCGAGCCGACCGATTCCTCCCCCGCAGAGCCCGACCCCTCCTCGACCGTGCCCGACCCTGAAGCATCGGGCACGGTGGATGACGAGACGGCGTCGGCTGATGGGACCGCTCACCCGCTGGGTCCGATCGTCGCCTCCCTGGACGATGCCGTCGACAGGGCGTGGGACCACCTGCGCGGCAACCCGGCGTTGGACCGCCTCTTCTACACGGCCAGCGAACTGGGCGACTTCAGCCTCATCTGGCACCTGCTGGGCACGGCACGCGGCGTCACGCTGCGAGGCGGCACACGCGAGGCGGCCCGCCTGGCGCTCGCCCTTGGTGCCGAGTCCGCACTGGTCAACGGAATGGTGAAATCAGCCTTCAAGCGGGAGCGACCGGTCCAGTCGGGAGAACGGCCCCACAACCTGCGTCAGCCGCTCACGAGCAGCTTCCCGTCGGGACACGCCTCGGCGGCCTTCCTGGCCGCCACCCTGCTGTCCGAACGATCAAAGGTGAAGCCACTCTGGTTCGGGCTTGCGGCGATCGTCGCCACCTCGCGTATCCACGTTCGAATACACCACGCCAGCGACGTCATCGTGGGTGCAGGGATCGGCCTGACGTTGGGACGCCTGATCCGCAGAGCCGCACCGCTGCGCTGACCCGCCAGCCAGCGGACAGCCCTGTCAGTTGGAGGGAGCGGCCTCGAGGTCGGCTTCACTGGTGACGAGCAGTAGGCGCAGATCCAACAGTAGGTCTGCCACCTCCGATGCGGCGATCAGCTCGCGACTCTGGGTGGTACCCAGTCCGCGGTCGATGATGGCCCGGATCTCGTTTATCTTCGTGGTGTCGAGCGTCTCAGTCACAGCCTCATCCTCTCGTCTCTTGTCGATGACTCCACCCTAGACGGAGATGGAGGTGACCAAGTCCACCGGTTTCGAATTGGGCACCGTCTCACCTGTCGTACCCTCCCGGCGTGACATCCACGGCAGAAGTCGGCAACATCGGCACCGGTCGGCCGACGACCGACCTGGCCCTCGGGCTCGCCGACCTCCACCTCGCCCACTCCCCGGGGGACGTGGTGCACATCCGGCTGGACCCCGTCGGTGACGCGGGTTGGACGCTGGAGCGCGCCGATGACGTCCTGGTCGGGGCCGGGTTCGTGCCTGACACCGTCAGCTGGTGCGACGACGGCCGGGTGGAGGTGGTGGCCACACGGATCCGGAGCCTTCCCGACACGGTGGCACCGGGCCTGCGCCTCCTGGTCGTCGGGTTGAACCCCAGTCCGTCCTCGGCCGACACAGCCGTCGGCTTCCACCGGGCCGGCAACAGGTTCTGGCCTGCCGTGCTGGAGGCAGGGCTGGCCAGCATCGACCGGGAACCCCGCAGCGCCCTGCATGACCACGGCCTCGGCATGACGGACCTGGTTCGCCGGACAACCTCTCGCGCCGACGAGGTGTCCGCCGACGAGTACCGGCGGGGAGCCGAACGGGTCGGGCGCCTGGTGGAGTGGCTCCGCCCGCGGGCCGTGTGCTTCGTCGGCCTGGGGGGATGGCGGACCGTCGTCGACCGCCACGCCGTCGCCGGCGTGCAGGAACGATGCTTCGGGGGCCGACCCGTCTACCTGATGCCACACACCAGCGGCCTGAACACGCACAGCCGGCTAGCCGACCTTGTGGAGCACCTGGAATCGGCTGGCCACCTCGCCGACCGGGCCTGAACCAACTGGAGGGCCTGAACCGGCTGGAGGACCTGTCGGCCGACAGGATCCCTCCCGGTCAGGCGCCCGGGGCCAGGTTCCGCACGGCCTGGGCGGCATCCACGCCGGCCAGCGGCACGATGGCGAGCACCGGTGTGGTGATACCGGCGGCGACGTACCTGGCAATGGTCGCCCGGCACTCGTCCGGGGTTCCGTGGACGAGCAGGTCGTCGACCACGGAGTCGGGCATGGCTTCGAGCGAACCGGCACGGTCGCCGGCATCCCAACGCTCCCAGTGTGCAGCGAGCACCTCGGTCCGTCCCAGCCACTCGTGGAATGCCCGGTAGACCGGGACGTTCACGTACGCAGCCACCAGGCGCTTCGCCCCGGCACGCACCGCCTCGCGGTCATCGGACGGACAGACGAAGATCCTGGCCGCCACCTCGGGGGCCGGGCGTCCGGCTGCCGACGCCGCCTCCCGCACGATTGAAGTGACCCGTTCGGCGTCCGTGGGAGACAGCCAGTTGACAACCGCCCCGTCGGCTTCCCTGCCGGCCAGGCGCAGCATTCCCTCCCGTAGGGCGGCCACCACGATCGGTGGCGGCTGCTCCAGAGGCTCGCCCAGTCGGAATCCCCGGATCTCGAAGCTCTCGAAGTCCTCCGTGACCTTCTCGCCGGTGAACGCCGCCCGCAGGAACCGCACCGTGTCGCGCACCCGTTGGTAGGGCTCCTCGAACGCAATCGCGTTCCAGCGCTCCACGATCACGTTCGAGGACGATCCGATGCCCAGCACGAAACGCCCCGGGGCCGCCGAGGCCAGAGCCGCTGCGCTCTGTGCGAGGAGGGCGGGCCCACGGGTGTAGACGGGCAGGATCGCCGTTCCCAGCCGGAGGTCCGGCGCCCAGACCGATGCAAGGGACAGGGGCGTGAGGCCGTCGTGCCCATCGGCTTCGGCGGTCCAGGCATCCGTGTAGCCGAGTTCCGACAGTTCGCGGAACCGGTCGGCCTGTTCGTGGAGCGGTCCGCCGAACGGAACGGTCATCCCGTACCGGGTCTCTGCAGCTGTCACCGTGGCTCCATTCGCCTGGGGTTGCGGAACTGGCATGTCTGGCTGGCCGTGGCCAGGAGGTGGCCATCCTCCGACCAGAGGTGGACGGTGCCGTGTGCGTAGCCGTGCACGAGGCTTCCGACCCGCACGTCGACCAGGATCCATTCGGTATCCACCGGGTCGACCACCCGCAGCGTGTTGTCGAGGCTCTGCCCACCACCGAGTCCGCCGCCCACGGCATCGCGACCGCCCCACGGCACGTAGTCGCCCAGCACGGCCAGGAAGGCGGGGTCCACAAGTAGATGGTCGGGCACCTTCACCCACATGGCCACCCGGCCGTCGTCCATTGCCGGATCCTGAGCCTCGATGCGGCCACGCACCAGACGACGTTCCAGGTTGGCGGACACGGAACGGGACGAACTGCGGCTGGGGAACAGTGGGCAATCGAGGGGCGCCGGGGCATCCGGCGGCGACACCCATACTCCCGACCGGTGAACGTCGCGGCGGCCGAGGGTGGCGAACACGGCAATGACCTCACGGCCGTCGACGCTCCCGCTGGCCCGAGCCTGGGTGGTGGCACGCCCCTCGGCCATCAGCTCGACCTCGATCACGAGCATCTCGCCCGGCTCCGCATGCGAGATGAACTGGCCCGTGGCCCAGACGAGGGGCCTGTCGGCGTCGGCTTCCAGCGCCCTCACCGCCGCTCCGAGGCCGGTACCACCGAACAGGCGTCCGGCTCCGGAGCACTCGTCCTCGGTGATTGGCAGATACCACGTGCGGGGCTGCCCACCGCGCCGTAGTTCCTCACTGAGATAGGAGCGGCGAAGCATCTCCCGATGATGCCGCCGGGGCGCCACCTCTCCACCATCCGGGCGGTCGGACGGCCGTTGTCTCACCCCATCGTCAAGATGGTCACATGGAAACAACGCTCCCGTTCCCCAATCGCAGAACCAGCCGGTCACCCGGTCCCGGGCAGGGTCGGCCATCGACCCGGCGCCGGCCGACCAGGCAGGCAGCCCGTCGCCCTGACGGTCGGCCCACCCACCGGCTGGACGCCCGGACCCGCCAGATCGGCCTGGCCGGCGTTGCCAGTGCACGCCTGGTGCTGGCCGCCTGTCGGCCCGTCACCGGCGGCCTCCCCGGCTCGGCTGACCCCCACCCGACCGGCACCGACGACCTGGCGGGTGGGTTGCCGGTTGGCGATACGCATCGCGCCCATCTCGAGGCAGCCTGAGCGGACCGTGAACGGAGACCTGTCAACAGTGGAGTCCCGACAGCGGACGGCCGGCCTGCTCTGGCCCGTCCTGGGTCTGGTGGCGGGCCTCCTCATCGCCTGCACGACCTCCGGCCTACCGGAGAGCGGCCTGGGCACGGTGGTCGGCGTGGTGGACGGCGACACCCTGGTGGTGGACCTGGACGGGCGATCCGAGAGCATCCGCCTACTCGGCATCGACACACCTGAGACAGTGCACCCGGACCGGGATCCCGAATGCTTCGGCGCCGAGGCATCCGCACGACTGGCCCTCCTCCTGGCGCCCGGAGCCGCCGTGGCGATCACGCGAGACGTGGAGGCACGCGATCGCTACGGGCGACTCCTGGCCTACGTGGAGCGCCTCTCAGATGGCCTGGTGGTGAACCTCTCCCTGGTCGAGAACGGTTTCGCAGCCACCCTCCACATCGACCCGAACGACGGGATGCGACACGAGTTGGCAGCCGCCGAGGCGCGGGCGCGCTCTGCCGGGCTGGGCCTCTGGTCAGCCTGCGGAGGGCCCCACGAGCCGCTCGCCGGATAGGGCCCAGAAACATGCCATGGAGGTCTGCCTCGGAGGGCCCTACGGGCCCGCCCGACCAGCCGGAGACCGGCCACGACGGCCGACGGGTGGCGCATCCCGGTGATCCCGGAAGAACCGACGTGTACCGTTCATGACGTGACCAGTGTGGGCGAACGACTCGGCCGGGATCCCGGAGACCGCCTCCTCATCCTCACCGCCGACCTGCTGGGGATGTGCCACGCCTCCAACGTGGGCGTCTACGACTGCCTCCGGAGAGGGCTGGCCACCGGTGCCGGCCTCATGGTGCCGGGACCCTGGGCCCGCGACGCCGCCTCCCACTACCGGGGAGAACCGGTGGGCGTACACCTCACGTTGAACGCCGAACTGGACTGCTACCGGTGGCGCGCCATCACGCAGGCACCCAGCCTGCACGATGGCGACGGCGGCTTTCCGCGCACCGTTGATGACCTCTGGAACCACGCAGACCTGGACGAGACCCGCCGCGAGTGCCGTGCCCAGCTGGAGCGGGCCGTCCTGTGGGGATTCGACGTCAGTCACCTGAGCACCCACCTCGGTGCGCTCCAGAACCGACCCGAGTTCTTTGACGTCTACCTCGAGTTGGCCGTCGACTTCGGCCTTCCCATCCGCCTCGAAGGTGGAAGTGCTGAGTCGGCAGCCGGATTCCCGTTCCGGGCGCTGGCCGCCGAAGAGGGCGTCCTGACCGTGGACCACCATCGGATGCGGCGCCTGGCGGACCCGGCGGCGCTCGAGCGCGAGGCCATGGACCTCCAACCTGGCGTCACCGAGATCGTGATCCAGCCGGCCGCCGACACACCTGAGCTGAGGGCCATCTGCGATGAGTGGGGTCGCCGTGTGGAACACATGGACCTGGCCTGCGGGAACAGTGAAATGCGCTCCGACCTTGACCGTGGACAGGTCACCCTGGTGAGTTGGAGGGACCTCCGGGAGGTCCAGAGAGCCGGCTGAAGGCCAGCTCAGGAATCACTTCTGGCAGCCAGATCCCGGAGCATCTCGGCCCACTCCCCGCTTCCGAACACCGGCCGCAGGTCGAACACATAGCGGGCGTAGTCGCCCTCCACCTTGCACCGACCGGTCATGTAGGCCTCATCGGGATCCAGGTCTCCGCTGAACTGGGCCACCGCATCCGGATACCTCCAGGTCACGGTCGCCTCGGCCTCACCGTCGCGACCGGGGAGCAGTTCGACGACACGACCGTCGGTGATCACCAGCCTGAACTGGACCTTTCCGTGTGGTGTGGCGGTCACCACGAACCTCACCACACCGTCCACCCCCGACTGGACCCGGAGTGCGGCACCGGCCTCGCCCAGGGCCTCCAGCCACCCATCCGACAGGAACGACAAATCAGCCATCAGCCGGTGGCCGTCGTGGTCCCACGCAACCCGGCGAACAGGTCGTACTCAAGGTCGCCCTCGGCCGGATGCCCGACATGGCTGAACTCGAGGCGGTAGTCGTCGAATGGGTAGATGGTCCTGGCCACGTCATCCGGGAGACCGAACCAGAAAGGTGATGAAGGGTCGATCTGCGTGGCATGGGCCCGCAGCGCCTCGACACCGACATCCCAGTGCTCGCCAATCGGCACCTTCGTCGTCAACAGGTGGTCGCGCGACGGACGCTCGAACCACCAGTCGTCATAGGGCGAATCGATCCCGAGCTCCAGGAACTTGGCGTGCCTGCCGACGATGCGAGCCCGCGACCACATCGTGTAATACAGCTTTGACGGCTGCCAGGCCGGACCTGCCTCCGGGTACCTATCAGGATCGCCGGCGGCGTGGAAGGCCGGCACCGTCACGTCGTGCACCTGCACGTGGTCGGGGTGGTCGTACTCGCCCCGGGCATCCGGGTAGGTGACGATGACCTGGGGTCGGACCCTCCGGATGATCGCCACCAGGCGACCGACGGCCTCGTCAGGGTCGGCATTGGCGAACGCCCCGGGATGGGCGTTGGCTTCCGAGTCCTTCATTCCGGAGTCCCTGTAGCCGAGCATCACGACCTCGTCGTATCCGATGATCGCCGCTGCCCGGGCCAACTCGGACTCCCGGACCGCAGCCAGGTCGCCACGGACGTCGGGCCGGTCCATCTCCGGGTTCAAGATGTCGCCCGCCTCGCCACCGGTGCAGCACACCAGCACGCAGTGCACCCCCTGGGCGTTCAGGCAGGCGACCGTCGCCGCTCCCTTCGAGGCCTCGTCGTCCGGGTGGGCGTGGACCGTCAGCAGGCGTAGTGGGGCATCAGGGGAAACTGCTGGCACGACCCGAAACGGTATCCGCATAGCCAGTGACACCACGTCCTACGCGGACACCATTGCCGACCTCCGTAGTACATTGCCGATACTGGACGGCGAGCATCTCGGAAGTGCCGTTCCGACGCCAACCGAGGAGCACTTGCATGGATCCCGAAGTCTGGCGCTGGATCTGGCTGGCGACGGCCGCCATGTTCGTGGTCGGCGAGATCGCCATGACCGGCGCCTTCTTCCTCCTACCGTTTGGCGTGGGCGCCATAGCCGCCACCGCCATCGCATTCACCGGCGCCGATCCCGTCTGGCAGTGGCTGGCCTTCGTGCTGGTATCCGTCGCCTCGTTCGGCGCCATGCGACCCATGGCCAGACGGATGGAACGGGACGGCAACCCGGTAGGCGTGGGTGCTGGCCGCCTCCTCGGCAAAACCGGCGTCGTGGTCACGGACCTCTCCCCGGACCCGGAACGGATGGGAACTGTCCGCATCGGCCGCGAGGAATGGCACGCCGAAACCTCCGAAGGCGACCACCTGCCCGCCGGAACCCCCGTCCGGGTGGTCCTGATCGAGGGCACCCGGGCCGTGGTCCAGCGCACGGACTGAGCGCCCTAGAGTTGATCGACCCAACCACCCAACCACCTGAGGAGTCCCTCTTATGGCAGCAGTGATAGTCCTCATCGTCATCGCCTTCGTCCTGTTCGTGTTCGCCGCGGCAGGCATCAAGATCGTCCGGCCATACCAGAAGGGCATCGTCGAACAGTTGGGTCGCTACAAGGCCACCGTCGGACCGGGACTGAAGCTGATCATCCCTGTCATCCAGTCGCTGACCCGCGTCGACATGCGGGAGCAGGTCGTCGACGTGCCGCCGCAGGAGGTCATCACCAAGGACAACGTGACGGTGACCGTCGACGCCGTCATCTACTACGAACCCACCGACGCCCAGCGGCTCATCTACAACGTGGCCAACTTTCTCATGGCCATCACGAAGTTGGCACAGACCAACCTACGCAACGTGATCGGCGATATGAGCCTGGACAACGCCCTAACCTCACGGGACAACGTCAACGTCACCATGCGCCAGGTACTCGACGACGCCACCGACAAGTGGGGCGTCCGGGTGGTCCGCGTCGAGATCCAGCGGATCGATCCGCCGATCGATGTGATGAACGCCATGCACGAACAGATGAAGGCCGAGCGGACCCGGCGTGCCGTGGTTCTGGAAGCCGACGGCACCCGCGAGGCGGCAATCACCCGCGCCGAGGGCGACAAGCAGTCCGTGATCCTGAAAGCCGAGGCGATCAAGCAAGAGTCGATCCTGGAGGCCGAAGGCGAGGCTGATGCAATCCGGGCCGTGGCCGACGCCGAGCGCTACCGGCAGATGACTGTGGCCGAGGGCGAGGCCGAAGCTGTGCGAAGTGTCTTCGGGGCCATCCACGACGGCAACCCCACGCCTGATCTGCTGGCTGTCAAGTACCTGGAGGCCCTCGGGACCATCGCCGACGGACGGGCCACCAAGATCTTCCTGCCGGCTGATCTGAGCGCCACCCTGGGTTCCTTGGGAGCCATCGCCGAACTATTCACCGGCGAGGCCCCGGATGCCGGAGCCGGAGGAGAGTCAGAAGCGCCACCGGCACCCGTGGATGACCCGGCGCAGGCTGACTGATCACGGGCCGACAACCGATTCCTGGTCGTCCGACTGACCACACGCTCGAATAGCCGGACACCTAGCCGACGGGTACCAGTTGGTCCTCGCCGTCCCCGTCCTCGACGAGCTCCCAACCGCACATGGCGGCCAGGAGGACCTGGCCCTCCTCGGGGCCACTGGCGATCAACTCGTCGCCGGCGGCGAGCCGTACCGGCCCACGCGGCCGGTAGACGTAGCCACCACCCCGCCGGATCGCCAGGACCGTGAACCCCGGCTCGATGTTCAGCTGGAGGTCCTTCAACGTCGAGCCGTCCACGGTGGACCCCTCTGCGACCGGAAACCGGACCGCCACCTCATCGGCTTCGCCCAGGGCGATGCCGAGGATCGGGTGGAGTTCCTCGCCCTCCTCGATCAGCCAGACCATGGCACGGGCCTGGTCGCCCAGGTCCTCGGCGGCCTCGGCCAGGTGGAGCAGTCCCCGCAGCGACGACGGGTCCATGCCGTCGGCGGCGGCCCGCAGCACCCAGAGCTCCAGGTGGTCACGCATCTCATCGAGCCTCTGCTCCAGGTGGCCCACCTCGGCAGCCAGCCCCCTGTCTCCAAGGACCAGAGCGCTGTAGGCCACGCCCACGGCCGCCTCGGAGAGGTTCTTCATCTCGACCAGCACGTCCACCGCCCGATCCAGGTCGGTGAGGGCCTCGCCGCCGTCGGGGCGGGGCGGTTCCCAGACCGGAGCACCGGCCAGCTCGCGAAGTCGGGTTATGCCATCCGGTGAGCCGTGCAGGAACAGCACGTCGCCGGGCACCAGGACCGTGTCGCCGTCCACGTCGGTGATCCACTGCCGTCCGCGGCGTACAGCCATGACTCTCATGCCGGCCTGGACCGTCAGCTCGAGGGCCGAGAGCGGCCTATGGGCCATGTGGGATCCGTCGCTCACCAGCACACGGTGCGAGACCTCCTCGGCATCCGAGAGGTCGGCGACGAGCTGCTGTGGAATACCGAGACGGTGGGTGACGATCCGTGCGATGTCCACGGCGTCATTGGCCATGCGCTCAATGGCGGACACCACCTGGAGCACCGATGACATTCCCTCGGCCTCCCTCGGGCTACGCGCCGCCATGACGCACACCGCGCGCATGTCGTGGACCAGCTCACTCATCTGCTGCTCCAGCTCGTCGACCTCTTCGGCCATGTCCGGGTCGCCGAAGTAGACCGAGGCGTACGCCAGGTCGACCATCAACTCCGAGGTGTCCTTCGCCTCGGCCAGCATGGCCCGCAGGTTGCGTGGTCTCTCGTCCATCAGGTCCTCGCTAGATGTCGTGGGTGAATGGTATTCCCGACCGTCAGACGGTCGTGGAGGGTTGTGCAATGGCATTCGGGCGGCATGGTCATGCCACCCCAACTGCGACCATGGCCAGGATGAGGGTGAACGCCCCGACGAGGTCGAGAGCCGACATCACCACCGGAATGCCGTAGGTGTCCGGATCCAGGCCGTACCGGTAGGCGGCCATCGTCGTGTAGTACGCCACTACGACGACGAGCACCGTTGCCACCAGGCCCGCCATCAGGACCACCGCCATGAGCGAAGCGATCCCGGGCGTGGTCTGGCCCGTAGCCACCGAAGCCAACTGGGCGACCACGGCACAGCAGGCGAACACTGGAAGGGCCAGGAGGGCCAGCGACCGGACCTCACGCAGGCTGGACCGTGACGGCAGCGGGGTGGCGTCGTCCAGGCCCAGGTGGAACTGGGTGGAGAGGCGACTCGAGAGGATCCCCCCGAGGGCTCCCGCCGTTCCAAGGAATGCCGGGAGCAGGATGAGTATCGCCTCGGCTGCCAGCAGGTCGTCCAGACGCCTCTCGATCGTCACGCCGGCGACCAGGTCGAGCACCCCGGCTACGGCCAGCACCGGCAACGACTGTCGGACGATGCGCCTGGCGTCAATCAGAGGGGAGCGCCATGCCGTCACCAGGACCACGACGGCTGCCACCCCCAGGCCTCCACCCAGCATCTCGGTGAACCCGGAGTGGCCAGCCAGACCGGCTGCAAGGACCAGGGCCGGCACGGTGGCCAGGTCGCCGAGGGTAGATACCAGCGGCGCAAGGACGTTGTCCAGGTCCCAGCCGAAGCGGACCGATCCGGCAGCCAGGGCAAGGGTCACCGCTCCGACCAGGACCGAGGCCAGCAGGCCTCCCAGGGTCGACACGACGACGAAGTCGGTAAGGGTCATGGTCGGGGCGACGCCGAACACGATGGCCGTGCCGCTGGCCATCACGCCCAGGGCCGCACTCATCACCACGCTCAGGGCGGCAGCCCCGATCAGGTTCTGCCCGACCACGCCATCGGGTCGGGCCGAGAGCCGGAAGGTTCCGGCATGCACAGCGGTTCCCAGACGACTCCCCATCGCCCCGAATACGTTGCCCCGAAGCGCTATCGCACCCGGAACGAGTAGGAGGAGGCCCGGCAGCTCAGCCAGCGTCCCCTCCGAAGCGGCCAGAACCATGCCGCCGGCGGATGCGGCAAGCACCCCGATGGAGAGCGCCACGATCCGCTGGCGCATATCGGCCGAGGGAGCAGCCGTGAGGAGGCGCTGGGCGGAACGCATTGCACCATTGTGCTGGACCACCGGTCCGCCCACGGGATCATTGCCTACGGCATCTGCGAAAGTGTCGTCCACCGTTGCATCCCCGGCCGCTGGCCGGTGTGCCCGGCGGCCTGTACAGGCACTACCCCGCTCAGCGGAAGTCCCTGGAACGTGCCGGTGATCGGACCCAGAGGGGGGCAAGGTGCTCCGCCACCACGTTGACGACTCCCTCGGAGGACTCCACCCGACCCCGTACGAGCAGCGCCGACGACGATGTCGCCACGTGGCGGTAACGGACCCAGCAACCCTTCGAGACCACCACGTTCACCAGCCCTGTCTCATCCTCCAGGTTCAGGAACGTGACCCCACCGGCGGTGTGCGGGCGCTGCCTGTGGGTGACCACCCCCGCCACCCTCACCCGGGCCCGGTCACGCACCGACCGCAGGTCCACCGCTGTGATCACGCCCTCGGCTGTCAGGCGGTGACGGATGAACCTGGTGGGATGCCCCTCGGGAGATACCCCGGTGGCCCACAGGTCCGCACGCGCCACCTCCCGGTCGTCCATGGTCGGCAGCGATGGAGGGAAGGAGCCGGTGACCACACCGGGGAGGCGGTCGGGCCCGGTGGAGGCCAACGCCCCCGCCGCCCACAGGGCCTCTCTCCGATCCACGTCGAATCCGGCGAACGCTCCGGCGGTGGCCAGGGCCTCCATGACCGGGCGACCGGGATCCACCCGCCGCTGGAGGTCCTCGATTGACGCGTACGGCCGGCCGGCGGCGATGGCACCGGCGAGGTCCCCGGTGATGCTCCTGACCGACCCGATGCCCATCCGGATCGCCGGCCCACCATGGCCCCGACCGCCTCTGGAGGGCCCCGGTACTTCCGGGGCGGTGGGCATCTGCTCGAGGGTGGCATCGGCGTCAGACCTGTTCAGGTCCGGAGTGCGGACCTCCACGCCGTGCCGACGGGCGTCCTGGACCAGGGTGTGCGGCGAGTAGAAGCCCATTGGCTGGGCATTCAGG
>JAAZXC010000056.1 GCA_014240365.1 Acidimicrobiales bacterium
TGAGTACCCCGATCAGCAATGGGGCCCGACCTGCGTAATCGGAGGTGATCTCCTCGCCGAGGGCCAGGATCCTGGCCTGCAGGTCGTCCTCGGATATGAGTACCCGGCCGACGGTATAGCCGCCTACCGAGAGGGGTGCCACCTGGTTGCCGGCCATGGTCGCGACCCTACCGGTGCCCATGGGAGAGACGACCTGCCGAGCGGACCACCGAGTAGCCGCCGGCCACCTCCGTTGCCCGGATCCGGCCCCGGACCACGTCCAGCACCCTGTCGACCGAAGCCGAATCCGGCGGCAGGCCATTGGCTCCCAGGGTCAACCAGCCGCGCAGCGCAAGTCGGACCAGGCCGTCTGGTAGTTCGGCCAGTGCCCGGACGTCGGTCGGATCCACATCGGCGACCAGAGCGGTCAGCAGGTGGGTGGCCTCGGTGGCATGCATTGCGTGGCGCGCCAGCAGTGGGACGGGATCGCGGCCCGATACATCAGCGAGGAGCGGAAGCACCTCGTGGCGGATGCGGTTGCGGACGAACCGGGGTTCGTCATTCATCGGATCCGAGATGGTCCGGAGGCCCAGCGCATCACAGAGGGCTCGGGTCTCATGTCGGCGCAGGCCCAGAAGCGGCCGCCGACCCGGCGAACCGATACCGGCCGTTCCGGGCACCCCCGCCCCCCTGAGCAGGTTCACCAGCACGGTCTCGGCCTGGTCGTCAGCGGTGTGCCCAGTGAGCACGTCGGATGGCAGCACGGCGCGTCTGGCGTCACGGGCACGGGCCTCGAGGTTCGGTCCGTCCTCCACCAGCGCCTCCACGCACCGTGCCGTCGCTCCCAGGTCGGCCGCCAGCCTGGCGACCATCGCACCCTCGTCCGAGGATCCGGGCCGCAGGCCGTGGTCCACGTGCCAGGCGGTGGCCACCAGCCCCGCCTCGACAGCCAGCACGAGCAACGCCGTGGAATCCGGTCCACCGGAGACCGCACAGTCCACCTCCGTGCCGGGAGGGGGAAACCTGCACCGCTCCAGCAGCCCGACGAACGTCGGGCCATCCACCTCGGGTGTCCGGTCGGATGCGACCACAGCGGTAGTCAGCCCGCCGGGGGTTCGACCGGGAGGGCCGCCATCCGGTCGATCCACTGACCGGGCTGGCGGATCTCGGCCAGGTCGGGTAGGTGGTCGGGGTCCTCCCAGACCCTGTCCAACAGGACCGTGCCACCGTGTGCCTCCACAGCGGCGATGAAGGCCTCGCCCTGCGCGTACTGGGACAGCTTGGCCTCCAGCCCGACCAGACGTTGGAAGAGCTTCCTCACTCCCGAGGCGGAACCCCGCCGTTCCGACATCACCCTGGCGAACCGGTCGGCTCCGTTGACGACCCCGATGCCGGCCCTGTCCATGGTCACATCACCGTGACCCTCCAGCAGGCTCATGAGACCCCCGATCCGATCCATCGTGGCCTGCTGCCCGGGAGTCGAGATGGCACCCAGCACCCCACCACCGGACTCCGCCGTACCCGCCCGGCGCCTGTCGAGGGTTGACCGCAGGGTGGCGACTAGGTCGAACGACTCGGTGTCGGCACCATCGAACAGCGAGCCGACGAGGCCCAGGTAGTGCTCCCGCATCCATGGCACGCCCATGAACTGGGCCCGGTGCGTCACCTCGTGGAGCGCCAGCCAGAGATGGAAGTCCGGTGCGTGGAAGGCGTAGCGCCGTTCCAGGGCCACCAGGTTCGGGCCCACGTAATAGACGATGTCCTGATCCTCGGCGGCCTCGTCCTCCAGCACCAGCAGGTCGTACTGGCCCAGCACCCGGGTCGACATCCAACCCAGCATCGCCCCCAACTCGAGAGCGCCGAGGCGCGCCGACATCGCCGAGGGCTCGTCATCGGGGTCGTCGGCCATCCGGTCAAAGAGTGGACGGAGCAGCCGCTGCAGCGAAGCCAGGTTGGCCCGGATCCAGTCGGCCCGACCCACGACACGCGCACGGGCGTCACCGGAAAGGGCCCGGAGGCCGGTGGTGGCCTGGACCAGGTCCTCGGCACGGGCCGTGTGGTCGTCGAACTCGGCCGTCAGGCCGTCGAGGTGGTGGGAGGCGCCGAAGGGCGCCCGATCAGCCACCCGGACGGCTACACGCTCAGCCAGATCCCAGTCGACAACGGCAGCGGTCGTCCTGGACATCAGCGGTACGCCGGATCGCCGGATCGTGCCGGCGACGGGCTCAGCGCTTCGGGTAACGCGTCGATGAGACCTTCTGGAAGTAGCCGACCACGGTGGAGACGGTGAGGGCGATGCCACCCGCTGCCAGGGGTACGGCCATCCAGTAGTGCCAGATGACGCCTGCGAGCACGTTCATGGGAAGGATCCTAGGGGGTCCGTCGCCCCACGTCGGCATGCAGCCGGGTGGAACCTGTCCTATCTGAACGAGCCCGCGCGGGGAATCGAACCCCGGACCTATTCATTACGAGTGAATCGCTCTTCCGACTGAGCTACACGGGCCGGTACCGGCCCGGAGGGGCCAGCCGCCGTCGAAGCGTAACGGCCACGACCAGCCAGCGGGTCGCCCACACCGCCCGTCAGTCGACCTGCGGACGCTCCAAGGGAGCCCATGCCAGGAGCAGCCTCTTGTCGCCCCTGCCGGCGAAGCGCACAACCGCCTCGGCCCTGTCGCCCTCGCCCGACACCGACAGCACCAGGCCATCGCCCCATGCCCGGTGGACCACGTCGTCGCCGACCTTCAGGCCCAGTTCGTGGGCCATCGTGGACGATGGGCCCGGTTCCCGTGGAGGACCGCTGCCGCTGCCGAACACCAGGCCATCCGGCTCGGCCCCCGACCCGCCCGGCCCCCCATGGCGTGGCGGCACCGGGTCGAACCAGTCGCTCCCGCCGGAGGATTCGGTCTGGGAGCGACGATCTCTGGCGCCGGCTCTGCTGCTGCCCTCCGCCTCGACCATCAGGTCGGGCGGGATCTCATCGAGGAAGCGACTGGGCGGGTTGTACTGGGTCTGGCCGTGCAGCATCCGACTCCATGCGTGGCTGAGGAACAGGCGCTCGCGTGCCCGGGTGATCCCCACGTAGGCCAGCCGTCGCTCCTCCGCCAACTCGTCGGGGTCACCGAGGGCACGCAGGTGGGGGAATACGCCGTCCTCCATACCCACGATGAACACCGCCGGAAACTCGAGGCCCTTCGCAGCGTGCATCGTCATGAGGACGACCTGGCCAGCATCGTCGTCATCGTCAGGCAGGTCATCGGTGTCGGCCACCAGGCCGACCCGCTCCAGGAAGTCGTCCACCGAATCAAACCCGGAGGCGGCTCCCACCAGCTCGGCCAGGTTCTCCAGTCGCCCCTCGGACTCGATCGTGTGCTCGGAGCGCAGCTCGTCGAGATAGCCGGACCGGTCGAGGGCCGCTGAGAGCACAGTCTCGGGGCCGTCGTCGACCGACCCGGAGAGGTGGTCCAGCAGGTCCAGGAAGGCCTGTATCCCCGTCGCAGCCCTACCGGATACCCCGGCGTCGACCGCCTCGCGGAGAGCGGCCACGAAGCCGATACCACCCTCAGCGGAGAGGGCATCGACCTTGGCAACCGAGGTGTCGCCGACACCGCGCCGGGGAACGTTCAGGACGCGCCTGGCCGCCACCTCATCGACCGGATTGGCCGCCAACTTCAGGTACGCCAGGGCATCACGGACCTCACGGCGGTCATAGAAGCGGGTGCCACCGATCACCCGGTACGAGACGCCGAGGTTGACCATCTGCTCCTCGACGGCCCGGCTCTGAGCGTTCGTCCGGTAGAAGACGGCCATATCCGACCACCTCCGTCCCGCATCGTGCAGGGACCGGATGCGGCCCACGACCCAGCGGGCCTCGTCCACCTCGTCATCGGCGCGGTAACGGACAACGCGGTCACCCGGGCCGGCATCGGTCCAGAGGTGCTTCGGCTGGCGACCGGGGTTCCTCGTGATGACGGCGTTGGCCGCATCCAGGATCGTCTGGGATGACCGGTAGTTCTGGTCCAGCACCACGACCGTGGCATCAGGGAAGGCCCGCTCGAACTCCAGGATGTTGCGGATGTCGGCACCCCGGAACCGGTAGATCGACTGGTCGCTGTCGCCGACCACGCAGACGTTCCGGTGGGCCGAGCCCAGCAGCATCACCAGGTCGTTCTGCACCTGGTTGGTGTCCTGGTACTCGTCCACGAGGATGTGCTGGAAGCGCCCCCGGTACCGCTCCAGCACGTCGGGTTGGCTCCGCAGGAGACGGACGGCGTTGCCCAGCAGGTCATCGAAGTCCATCGCCCCGGCTCTCAGCAGGCGAGCCTGGTACTCGGTGAAGACTTCGCCGATGCGGCGTTCGTACGGCCCAGCGGCGTGCTCCACGTATCCGGAGGCTGACCGGCCCTCGTTCTTGGCTGCCGAGATGGCGGAATGCACGGCCCGTGCCGGATACCGCTTGACGTCTAGGCCCAGGTCACGGATCACGTAGCCGGTCAGGCGCACGGCATCGCCCTGGTCGTAGATGCTGAAGCGCGAGGGGTAACCCAGGAGCGCTGCATCGCGGCGCAGGATCCGCACGCAGGCCGAGTGGAACGTGGACACCCACATGTCATGGGCAACGGGTCCGACGAGCGCAGCCACCCGCTCCTTCATCTCACCGGCGGCCTTGTTGGTGAAGGTGATGGCGAGGATGGCAAATGGCGACACCCCCCGTTCGACCACCAGGTGGGCGATCCGTCGGGTCAGGACGCGGGTCTTGCCGGAACCGGCCCCGGCAACCACCAGCAGCGGGCCCGAGGGGTGGGTGACGGCATCCACCTGGGCGGGGTTCAGGCCGTCCCCCAGGTCCTGCACCGGCCCGCCTGTCGCCTCGCTGGGCGCCGAATCCGGGTCTCTGGAGGCCATCGGGCGCACCCTACCGGTGGCCGGTGACAGGCCCGGCTGCACACTCTGACCGGCGCTCCGGCGTGGCCTAAGGTGGCCGACCATGGTTCGCTCCTTCCGCTTCAGTGTGCAGGCATCCGCACCCCGTCTGGCCGCCGAATGGCGCGAGCTGGGCAGGCGGGCTGAGGACCTCGGCTACTCCGCCCTCTCGGTCTCCGACCACCTGGATGCCGAGATGGCCCCCCTCATCGCCCTTGCCGTCACCGCTGAGGCAACCCGCGACCTGCGCCTCACCACCCTCGTGCTGGGGAACGACTTCCGGCATCCACTCTTCCTGGCGAAGCAGGCAGCGACGCTGGACCTGCTCTCCGATGGTCGCCTTGAACTGGGGCTGGGAGCAGGCTGGAAGACCACGGACTACGACCAGTCGGGTATACCCCTCGACCGGCCCAGCGTCCGCATAGAGCGCCTGGCCGAATCGGTGGAGATCCTGAAGCGGTGCTTCGCCGAGGGTCCGTTCGACTTCGACGGCGAGCACTACACGGTGCGCGGCCACGACGGGCAGCCCACCTGCGTCCAGTCCCCCCACCCACCGCTCCTGCTGGCCGGCGGAGGCCGCAAGATGCTCACCCTGGCAGCGAGCGTGGCTGACATCGTCGGGGTGAACGCCAACATGGCCGCCGGTGTGATCGACCAGCGTGCGGGTGCGTCGGCCACCGTCGAGGCAACGGACGAGAAACTGGGCTGGATACGCGACGCCGCCGGTGACCGGTTCGCCGACATCGAACTCCAGACGCGGGTCCACATGTCACAGATCACCGACGATCCGGAGGGCCTGGCGGAGCTCATGGCGCCGGCACTGGGCCTCGACGCCGAAGCCGCCCTGGCCTCACCGCACGTCCTGATCGGCTCCGTCGGACAGTGCGTGGAGACCCTCCTGGCCTGGCGGGAGCGTTGGGGCCTGACCTACATAGGCCTCAACGAGGACTCGATGGTCGAGTTCGCCCCCGTCGTGGAGGCACTCGCCGGGGTCTGACCGGCCACCGCCAGACCCACCGGGGATTCGGACCTACCAGAGCTCGTCGGCGTACCGGTCCGTGCCCACCACCGTGCGGAAGTACGGCGCTGCCGAGGTGACCCGGCCCCTGCCCGAGGCCTCGAGGCGCTCCGCGTAGTCCACGAACCGGCCCCAGCACGACCGGGGGTCGTCCTCCAGGAAGAAGACCTGGTGGGTGGCGTCCGGACCCATGGGCGGGGAGCCGAGATCCATCGGGGCATTGCTGGTCATGGCGTCCCTCGGAACCGCACTCCAGGCGCTGCATGAGGCCACCGGCCCATCGGCGAACACGGGAGGGAGACCCTCGTCGTGGATCCATGCAGCCAGGGCATCGGTCGACACGCCGTTGCCGGGCTCCACCACCACCGAGGCGATCCCCGCGTAGTGGTGGTCGAGGGCCAGCTCGACGGGCACCGGATCCACATCGCGGTAGCGGTCGCCCAGGTGGCGGTACAACACGGTGTGGGCGTGCCGGCGTTCCTGGAACCCCCTGCCGGCCTTGTACAGCTTCACCACCTGCTCGGCCCCCCATGCGAAGTGATCGTCATGGTGGCCGTCCTCCACCCAGTAGATGGCGAGGTAGGAACCCCGGTCGGACGGGTCGCTGACAGAATTCCCCGTCGTCGGAAACCGGAGGTCCTTCAGTTCCCGGGTGGCCACCCAACGGCTGCCCGCCAGGCACCATGGCCCGACCATGCAGCCACCGTAGAAGTGGTCCCGCTCGTACCACCGGTTGTAGGCCGCCTCGCGGCCCTGGTCCGGATCGACGAGGGTGTACAGCATGCTGCCGACCCGTATCGGGTGGGTCGGGTCCTGGTCATCGGGCTGTGCCACGTGGGCCTCCTCGGCTGGGCGCTGCACCACAGCGTGGGGCGACCGCCTTCCGGGTGCAAACCGGGGGCGCTGCGTCAGCGGGGCTCGATGAGGATGCTGGCCGTGGCCCGGCCGATCCGACCCCCGAGGTCGTAGAGCACGGCCTCGGAGAGGCCTATGCCGTCACCGTCGTTCTTGTGCAGGCCCCGTATGCCGATCCAGTCGCCGACAGGATCACGGAAGGACGTCACGTTCAGGTCGGCGTTGATGGTGGCCCACTCCTCGTGGCTGAGGTACTGGGCCGCCATAGACGTCATGTCCGCCATCGTCGACAGACGCACGAATGGTGACGCCTCGAATCCGTCGACCATCGTGTTGTGCATGCGCATCCAGACCAGTCCGGGTGCACCGCTACGGAACTCTCCCTCCCGGCGGAACTCGACAGCACGCAGGAAGGCGGGAACGCCGACATCGGTCATGGACAGCAACGACGGCTGGGTAGGCATCGGGTGCGGCTCGTCCTCGGCGTGCGCCGTGCGAACCGGGTCCACCGGGTTGACCACCTGCGACACGCGCATGCGGAGGCTGGTCGAGCGTGCAACCTCGGCGTCACCGTCGAAGAGCGAGGCCCGTACGACCTGGATCCGCCGTCCCGCCCGGAGCACCTCGACCTCCGAGCGCAGCGGTGACATCGGAACGCCACGCATCATGTCGACCGTATGGCGGCAGATTCGAACCGGGGTCGGGGACGGCACCGACTCCACCAGGTGGGCCAGGAGGCCGACCACCGGACCGCCGTGCAGGAGGCCGGGATCCCACGGGCCCCCGGAGACGGGCTGCGGCACGAACACAGCATCGGTCTCGACGAAGAACGGCCCTGTCTCGTAGACCATGGCGTGGCCCGGGTCGGTCATGGCCTCCTGCCCAGGAAGGACAGGAGTCTCACCCCTGGAGATGCCCCCTCGGGCGGCATGACCGGAGCATCGAAATGGGCGCCCATCCCGTCTGATCCTGCAAACGGCATCCAGAAGTCGAGGCAGAGCTCGGACAACCCGTCGGGCAGTTCCACATCGGTGCCGCAGGCCGTTGCGAGGTCCCAGCCGTGTACCAGGTTGTCGGTGACCCGGAAGCCGACGATCACCCCGCCAGGCAGGTCGCCCGCTGCATGGGGATGGATCGCGTCCAGTACCCCCTCGCCGGATGCGGCGTCCAGGGCAGCCAGGGCTGTGCCGCGCCAGGCGGCCATCGGGTTGAGGCCCAGGACCGAGGGATCCACGGTGGCGTCCCACGAACCACCACCGGTCAGCACCTGTGCGACCAGTGCCTCACCGGTGACGACGTGGGCCACCAGGGTGCGGACGTCCCACCCTTCACACGGCGTGGGCCTCTCCCAGTCCAGGTCCGTGACCGTGGCCAGGCGCTCACCGAAGAACGCACAGGCGGAGGTGTAGGCAGCGATCGTGTCGGCGCTGTCTTCCATGGACATGGGGCCCGGGGTCACTCCCACTCGATGGTTCCGGGCGGCTTGGACGTGATGTCGTATGCCACCCGGTTGACCCCATCCACCTCGTTGATGATGCGGCTGGACATCTTCTCCAGCAGGTCGTACGGAAGGCGTGCCCAGTCGGCCGTCATGGCGTCCTCGCTGGTTACCGCACGGATGATTATCGGACGGGCGTAGGTCCGCTCGTCGCCCATCACCCCCACCGACCGGATGTCGGGCAGCACAGCGAAGGCCTGCCAGATCTCACGCTCCAGACCCGCGGCGCTGATCTCCTCCCGGACGATCCTGTCCGACGCCTGGAGCACGGACACGGTCTCCGGTGTGACCTCGCCGATGATGCGCACCCCCAGCCCCGGCCCGGGAAACGGCTGGCGCCAGACGACCTCGTCGGGCAGGCCCAGCTCCGTGCCCACGGACCTGACCTCGTCCTTGAAGAGGTTCCGGAGCGGCTCCACCAGGAGGAAGTCCATGTCGTCGGGCAGGCCGCCCACGTTGTGGTGGCTCTTGATCTTGGCCGCGTCCTTCGTCCCCGACTCGATGACGTCCGGGTAGAGGGTTCCCTGTACCAGGAACCTGGCGTCGGCAATGCCGGCTGCGGCGTCCTCGAAGATGCGGATGAACAGCTCGCCGATGGCCTTGCGCTTCTCCTCCGGATCGGTCAACCCGACCAGCTTCTGGAAGAAGCGCTCTGCGGCCTGCACGTGGATCAGCTCGATGCCCTGGGTCTTCTCAAAGGCTTCGACCACCTGCTCGCCCTCGCCGGAGCGCATCAGGCCCGTGTCGACGAACACGCAGGTCAGCTGATCGCCGATGGCCTTGTGCACGAGGGCCGCCGCCACCGCCGAGTCGACACCGCCCGACAGGCCACAGATGGCACGACCGTCACCCACCTGTTCGCGGATAGCGGCCACCGACGACTCGATGACCGATGACATGGTCCAGTCGCCGGCACAGCCGCACACATCGAGGACGAAGCGCCTGAGGAGGTCCTGGCCGCACGGCGTGTGGTGCACCTCGGGATGGAACTGCACGGCGTAGAGGCCGGCCTCGGCGGATTCGAATGCCGCCACAGGGGCATCCGGCGATGATGCCGTCACGGTCGCCCCCTCCGGGGGGGCGGTGATGGCATCGAAATGGCTCATCCAGACCGGGTGCGTGCCGCTCCCGGCATCGGCCAGGAGGGTGCCCGGAGTGCCCACGGTCAACTCGGTGCGGCCGTACTCACCGCGTTCGTTGCGGCCCACGACACCACCACGCTGGTGGGCAATGAGCTGGGCGCCGTAACAGATGCCCAGGATGGGCACCCCCAGGTCGTAGACGCCCGGGTCGATCCGGGGAGCACCATCCACGTGGACCGAAGCGGGACCACCGCTGAAGATGATTCCAGTGGGCCTACGGGCGGCGTACTCGTCGGCTGACAGATCGTGCGGGACTATCTCGCTGAATACGTTGGCCTCGCGTACCCGTCTGGCAATGAGCTGGGCGTACTGCGCCCCGAAGTCGACCACCAGGATCCGGTCGGTGGCGCGGGCGCTGCCGCCCGGGGTGTCGGTCATCGGTCGAAGAGGTCGGCGGGGGGGCTAGTGCCCCATCCCCACGCCCTGCGACTTCTGCAGCGCCTTGCCCTCGGTCATCAGTGCCGGGGCGACCATGACCTCTGCCTTCTGGAACTCCTTCACATCCACGTAGCCACATGTGGCCATCGACGTGCGGAGCCCACCGAACAGGTTCAGCTTGCCGTCGTTCTCGTTGGCCGGGCCCAGCAGGACCTCCTTCAACGTGCCCCGGGTGCTCGTCTGGACGCGTGCACCACGTGGCAGGGTCGGGTGGAAGGTGGCCATTCCCCAGTGGTAGCCACGACCCGGTGCCTCCGCTGCGGCGGCCAACGGTGAACCGATCATCACGGCATCGGCGCCACAGACAATGGCCTTTGAGATGTCGCCACCGGTTGCCATCCCGCCATCGGCGATGACGTGGCAGTAGATGCCCGTCTCGTCCAGGTGGCGCATCCTCGCCGCCCGCACGTCGGCAATGGCGGTCGCCTGCGGCACACCCAGGCCCAGAACGCCCCGGGTCGTGCAGGCGTGGCCGGGACCGACGCCCACGAGCACACCGGCGGCGCCCGTACGCATCAGGTGGAGGGCCGCCTTGTTGGTGGCACAGCCACCGACGATCACCGGTATGTCCAGCTGCCTGATGAAGGTCTTCAGGTTGAGCGGCTCGATGGTCTTGGAGACGTGCTCGGCTGAGACCACGGTGCCCTGGATCACGAGCATGTCCAGCTCGCCGGCCAGGATGTGGTCCAGCAGGGCGGCCGTGCGTTGCGGGGTCACAGCGGCGCACGACACCACGCCGGCATCGTTGATCTCACGGATCCGCTCGGTCACCAGGCCCGGGATTATGGGTTGCTGGTAGAGCTCCTGCATGCGCCGGGTCGCATTTTCCACCGGCAGGCCGGCAATCTCGACCAGGACCGAGTCGGCGTCCTCGTAGCGGGTCCAGAGACCCTCCAGGTTCAGCACGCCCACACCACCCAGGCGACCGATTTCGATGGCGGTGGCCGGGCTGACCACGCCGTCCATGGCCGAGGCCATGAGCGGCAGTTCGAAACGGTAGGCGTCGATCTGCCAGCTGATGTCGACGTCCTGGGGGTCCCGGGTGCGTCGGCTGGGAACAATCGCTATGTCATCGAACCCGTAGGCGCGACGACCGCTCTTTCCAAGCCCGATCTCAATTTCGGCCATGTCGACTCCCCGCCAGCAGCAACGCCGGCTCCGCCCGGTCGGGCCGCGGCGGCCCCCGGAGAAGGGTCAATTGTAGCCACTCGCGCCCGACCACCGCGGCCAGCCTGACCTGCGGTTTCAACAACCACCTGACCTTCTGGCGACGGACCCCCGTGGGCCTCAGGCCAGGTCGTCGAGCAGGTCAGCCAGGCGGTCAACATGGGCGGCCGTCGTCCAAGTACCACCCACTGCAACGCGCAGCACGAAGCGGTCGTCGAGCTTCGTGTGCGTCAGGAACGCCTCACCGCTGGCGTTGACACCCGCTATGAGCTGCTCCGATGCCTCGTCTCCGTCCACGTGGCGCAGGCAGACCAGCCCGAGGGAGAGCGGCGCCGCCATCTCCAGGCGGGGATTTGCCCGCACCCGGTCAGCCAGGGAGGCCGCCGCTGCCACATGGGCCCGGATGTGGGCCCTCAGCCCGTCGGTGCCATAGGACCTCATAACGAACCAGAGCTTCAGGGCACGGAAGCGACGACCGAGGGGAACCTGCCAGTCCCGGTAGTCGACCACCTCGCCGGAATCGCTGGCCGCATTGCGTAGGTACTCCGGAACGATGGACAGGGATGCCGCCAGCGGAGCGGCATCGGCCACGTAGAACGCCGAACAGTCAAAGTTGGTGAGCAGCCACTTGTGGGGGTTGAAGGCGTAGCTGTCAACCCGGTCCAGGCCATCGAGGAGGTCACGGTGTTCCGGGCAGACGGTGGCCGAACCGGCCCAGGCCGAGTCGACGTGCACCCACGCCCCGACGCCGGAAGCCACATCGGCAATGCGGGCCACCGGATCCACGGCGCCCGACGAGGTGGTGCCGACCGTCGCAACCACAAGACATGGCACAAGGCCGTCGGCCACATCGGCGGCGACCATCGAGGCCAGGGCGTCGGCGTCCATGGCGTAGTCGGCATCGACCGGCACGACCCGCAACTGGTGGCGACCGAAACCGGCCACCAGGACGTCCTTCTCGATCGACGAGTGGGCCTGGCTGGAGGTGTACACGCGCAGGCCGGGAAGTGCGTCGGACCCGCCGGCGCGGTCCCGGGCGGCCAGCACAGCGCACAACGAGGCCGACGAAGCCGAATCCTGGATGACGCCACCACCGGGCCCATCGGACCTGAACCTGTCGGGAAGCCCACACGCCTCGGCCAGCCAGTCCAGTACGTGGGTCTCCAACTCGGTGCATGCCGGGCTGGTGGACCAGAGCATCCCCTGTATGCCCAGGCCAGCCGACACCAGCTCCCCGAGCACGGCGGGAGGCGACGAGTTGGCCGGGAAGTAACCGTAGAACCCGGGATGCTGCCACTGGGTGACGGCGGGGGCGATGAGACTGTCCACGTCAGCAAGCAGCACATCGAAGGACTCGCCCACAGGTGGGGGCGACGGCGGCAACGATGCCCTTACGTCCCCGGGTGCCACATCGGGCACGATCGGCCGATCGGCCACACCGGCCAGGTAGTCGGCTATCCAGTCGACCGTCGCATGTCCTGCGATCCGGAAATCGTCCGGGGTCATGTGGTCGGGGCCTACGGGCAGCTCAGACATCATCGGATCGGTCACGAATCGACACGGTAGTTACGGCTGTCGTCGATCTCCAACGAGAGGGCCAGAAGTTGTCGGAGCATCGCTGCGGTGGCCCCCCAGACGGTGTCGCCCTCCAACTCGAAGAAGGTGATGATCCACGGCACCTCGAACCTGGCCCACTCCTCCTCGCGGTACACCTCGTCCTCCAGCAGCTCGGCGAGCGGCACGAGTAGGACGGCCTCCACCTCGTCGACGTTGGGAACCAGGGTCGGCGGTCCGGGGAGCACCGCCACGAACGGATGTATCAGGCTGCGCGAACCCACCGTCACCAGCGGGTCCAGGCGCCCCACCAGGCGGGGCAGCCGAGGGTCCAGACCGATCTCCTCGGCGGCCTCGCGCAGGGCCGTCGCCCACAGGTCCGGGTCCCCGGGGTCGCGACGACCACCGGGAAAGCTCACCTCATGGGAGTGGGAGGCCAGGCTCGGCGATCGCCGGGTTAGCACCACGTGTGGGCCACCACCAGCGGGGTCGTCATAGAGGGCCACCAGCACGCCGGCTTCGCGTTCGTCACCCCTGGGCAGTCCACGAATGCCGACCGGACGCCGACCGTCCATGACCCCGAGGATCCCATCAAGGGTGAGGGACCGGTCCTCAAGGGCGGCCCATGGCGGAGGCTCGCCGGGCAGCCAGCCTTCAGGTCGCGGTATCTCCTGGGGTGCTCCGCGCCCCGGGGTCCCGACAGGGGTCACTCCCCTGCCCGGGCCACGTCCCCGACGCCGACCAGGAACTCAGCCAGACCGCCGTCGCGCAGGCCCTCGGCCACCGCCAACGGCGGTTCCGTACCCCGCTCCCAGGTATTCCATACTTCGGCCAGGGCCCCGGCCGGCTTCCCACCCGACCCATTGACCGCCGCATCGAGCGCATCGGGCAACCGCCCGGTCCTGAGGTTGGCCAGCATCCGACCCACCAGCGTCTCGCCGCGGAGCCACTCGTCGAACTGGCCTGCCAACTTCTTCGAATCCGCGTCCGGACGACCTTCCATCATGCGGTCACCGTACCGGCTTGCCGGCGGTCGCTACGCCCCGGAAACCAACCCGTAGATGGCCGAAAACGACGGTAGCCGGGCACATGGCCCGGCTACCGACGACGATCAGCGGGAATCGCTACATCATTCCGCCCATGCCACCCATCGGGTCCATGCCGCCAGCCGGCATGGCCGCCTCGGGCTCGGGCTTGTCAGCCACGAGAACCTCGGTGGTCAACAGCAGGGCTGCGATGGAAGCCGCGTTCTGCAACGCAGCACGGGTCACCTTGGCCGGGTCGATGACGCCGGCCTCAACCAGGTCGACCATCTCACCGGTTGCGGCGTTGAGGCCCGTGGAGCCTGTGGCCGACTCGATCTCGCGGACCATGACGGCACCCTCGAGACCGGCGTTGTCGGCGATGAGCCGTGCCGGAGCCTCCAGAGCGGCGTACACGATGCGGGCGCCGGTCTGAGCGTCACCGTCGAGGCCGTCGATCACGCTGGCCACTGCGGGGCGAGCCCGCAGCAGGGCGGTGCCGCCACCAGCGACCACGCCCTCCTCGATGGCTGCCCGGGTTGCCGAAAGGGCGTCCTCGATGCGGTGCTTCTTCTCTTTCAGCTCCACCTCGGTGGCCGCACCGACCTTGACGACGGCGACGCCGCCGGCCAGCTTGGCGAGACGCTCCTGGAGCTTCTCACGGTCCCAGTCGGAATCGGTATCGTCGATCTCGCGCCTGATCTGAGCAACACGACCCTCGACCTCCGACGACTCGCCGGCACCCTCGATGATGGTGGTCTCGTCCTTGGTGACCACGACCTTGCGGGCCGAACCCATCATGTCGAGGCTCACACCGTCGAGCTTCAGGCCGACCTCTTCGGCAACGACCTGACCACCGGTGAGGATCGCCATGTCCTGGAGCATTGCCTTGCGGCGCTCACCGAAACCCGGAGCCTTCACGGCCACCGAGTTGAACGTGCCACGGATCTTGTTCACGACCAGGGTGGCCAGGGCCTCGCCCTCGACATCCTCGGAGATGATCAGCAGCGGGCGACCCGACTGCATGACCTTCTCGAGGACCGGGAGCATGTCCTGGACAGAGCTGATCTTGCCCTGGTTAAACAGGATGTACGGCTCCTCCAGGATCGCCTCCTGGCGCTCCGGATCCGAAACGAAGTACGGCGACAGGTAGCCCTTGTCGAACTGCATGCCCTCCACGAACTCGAGGTCCATGCCGAAGGTGTTTGACT
>JAAZXC010000057.1 GCA_014240365.1 Acidimicrobiales bacterium
GATCACCGCCGGCCGACGTGCAGCGAGATCCGGCGGTGATCGCCGCCTACCTGGGTGATGAGGCAGGCTTGGCCACTGCCGACCCATGATCGACGGGCCTCGTTCGGACCCGTTCCTGAAGCAGGCCACCGATCGGGTTGCCGGGTCGGATCATGGCGTCGACCTAGATCTCTTCCGCCTGTCGTTCGCCCTGACCCGGGCGGCCAACCGGTTCACCCGACACGTGGAGTCGGCTGTCCACCGGCCGCGCAACCTGTCCACGGCGGGGTTCCGCATCCTGTTCACCATCTGGGCCTGCGGCCCGCTGGCAGCGCATCGGATCGCCGTGCTGGCTGGTCTGTCCCGGGCCTCGGTGTCCAGCGCGGTCAATACCCTGGAACGCGACGGCCACGTGGCGCGCTCCCGGGAGCACGACGACCGCCGGATGGTGACTGTGTCGCTTACCAGTTCCGGCGAGGCAGCCGTCCGCGACAGCTACAGGGGACAGCATGAGGTGGAACGCGCTCTCTATGCCGGGCTTGAGGAGGGTGAACGCGCTGAGCTGGCTCACCTTCTGGAATCCCTGCTCGATGCCCCGCTGGGTTGACCGGTCCGGGCGACCGGGCCGCTCCTTTCCCGCTACTGCCTAGAGGCGGAGCTGCAGGCTGTCCGGGTCGTAGAACGGTCTGTACGAGGCGGTAGCCGGGATGCGCACGCCATTCACGTCAACGTCGAAGGAACCCTCCAGCACCTGAGCCCGTGGTGTGTCCGGTTCGCAGCCCACGTAGGCCATGCCAAGGGCGCCGCCCACCGTGTGGCCGTACATGCCCGAGGTGATGCGGCCCACCAGGGTGCCGTCGCGGAACACCGGCTCGTCGTGATAGAGGAGCGGCTCGGGGTCATCCAGACGAAACTGGACCAGCCTCCGAACTACGCCGGCCTCTCGTTGTGCCACCAGGGCGTCGTGGCCGATGAAGCCTCCGGGCTTGTCGAACGCCACACCCCACGAGAGGCCGGCCTCTAGAGGCGTGTCCTCATCGGCGATGTCGTCGCCCCAGTGGCGGTAGGCCTTTTCCATCCGCAGGGAGTTCATGGCGTGGTAGCCGGCCGGCGTAAGGCCAGCCGGGGCGCCGGACTCCCATAGGGCATCGAAGGCTCCGAGGGCGAATTCGGTGGGCACGTAGAGTTCCCATCCCAGCTCGCCCATGTAGGTGCGGCGTATGGCGATGGCCCTCGCGTAGGCCAGGTCGACCTCCTGGAGGGTGCCAAACGGAAAGGCCTCGTTGGAGAGGTCGGCGTCGGTGAGTGGCGCCACAATGTCACGGGCCTTGGGACCGAACACGCCGAGAACCGCGTAGCCCGACGTCACGTCGGTGACCGTCATGCGGGCGCCGTCCGGGGTGTGGCGGTCGATCCAGTTGGCGTCCTTGACCTGCGTGGAGAAGGCGGTCACCACCAGGAACCGTTCCTCGTCCAGGCGGTTCACGGTGAGGTCGGCCTCTATGCCTCCTCGGTCGTTCAGCCAGGTCGTGTACACCGACGTGCCCGGTTCCACGTCGACGTCTGCTGACGAGATCCGGTTCAGTACGCAACATGCGTCAGGACCCTGGACGAGCAGTTTGGCCAGGGAGGTCTGGTCGAAGTAGGCGGCGCCCTCCCTGCAGGCCCTGTGCTCGGCAGCCGAGTGTTCGAACCAGTTCTGGCGACCGTAGGTGTACTCGTAGACGGGCTCTACCCCCTCGGGCGCGTACCAGTTGGGTCGTTCCCAGCCGCCGCCCTCGCCGTGGCAGGCCCCGAGGCCCACCAGGCGGTCGTGTACCGGTGACCGCCGGACGCCCCTGGCCGTTTCGACCTGACGGAACGGCCAGTGCATGGCGTAGAGCAGGCCGAGGGCCTCGACCGACCGGTCGTGCAGGTACCGGCGGTTGGTCTGGAAGGGCTGCATGCGGCGTACGTCGACGTCCCACAGGTCCATGGGGGGCCGACCGTTGACGATCCACTCGGCGAGCACCTTGCCGGCGCCGCCTGCCGACTGCATGCCGATCGAGTTGAAGCCGGTGGCCACCCAGTGGTTCCGTACCTCCGGTGTCTCGCCCAGAAGGTAGCGGTCGTCTGGGGTGAACGACTCGGGTCCGTTGAAGAACAGGCGGATGCCCACGTCACTGAGGGCCGGGATGCGCTCGCACGCCGCCTCGTAGACCGGGGCCAGGTGCTCCCAGTCCTCGTCGAGTTGCATGAATGGTCGATCGGTGGGTAGGCCTTCCATGCCGAACGGCTTCGCCACGGGTTCGAAGGCGCCGACCAGCAGGCGGCCGGCCTCCTCCTTCACGTAGATGCAGTTGTCGGTGTCGCGTAGAACCGGCAGGCCCGACGGGAGGTCCGGTATCGGTTCGGTGACAAGGTAGAAATGCTCACAGGCGTGTAGCGGGATGTTGACCCCGATGTCGCGGCCCAGTTGGTGTGACCACATGCCGGCTGCGGTGACGACGTGTTCGGCGTCGATCGGGCCCTGGTCGGTGTCTACGCCAATAGCCCGACCATCGGCCGTGCGGATGCGTTCCACCGAGACGCCCTCGAGGATCCGGACGCCGTTCTCCTTGGCCACGGCGGCCAGGGCCATGGTGGTGTCGACCGGCGAGGCCTGGCCGTCGCCGGGTAGCCAAACGCCACCGACGATGCCCTCGGGGTTGAGCAGCGGGTATCGCCCGCAGAGGTCTTCCGCGGTGATGACCTCGACGTCCACGTCGAAGGCGTTGGCCATGCTGGCGCCCCGAACCAGTTCCTCCATGCGCTCCGGGTTGTCGGCCACGCTGAGCGACCCGACCTTGCGGAACCCGGTGGCATGACCCATGTCGCGTTCGAGGGATTCATAGAGTTCGGCCGAGTAGGCGGCGAGGCGGGTCATGTTCTGGGTGGCCCGAAGGCACCCGACGAGGCCGGCGGCGTGCCAGGTTGTACCGCTGGTCAGTGTGTGGCGCTCCAGAAGGACGACGTCGGACCAGCCCAGTTCGGCGAGGTGGTAGGCGACGCTGGCGCCCACTATGCCGCCACCGATGATCACGACCTGCGCCCGCTCGGGGATCTGCTTTGCCATGTATGAAGCGCCCCTGGTGTGGTCGTCGAAGGCGCTGACAGGTCCGGGAAGGGGTGGACCCCTTGTCGTTAGACGCCGTTGTGATTAGGTTACAGACTCTAACTTACGTGACGCCGGTCACCCGGCTGACGGTCCGCAGGAGTGTACGACCCAATACGTCGGGGTAACCCATGAGCATCCACACGGAGAAACCATGAGCACGGCTCGGGAGTTGGCCCAGAAGCACCTGGTTCCGCATTTCACGAAGAAGGGGGCCTGGCACACCGACGCCCTGCCGATCATCGAACGCGGCGAGGGCTGCTACCTCTACGACACCGATGGCAACGAGTACCTGGATGGTCTGGCAGGCCTGTTCTGCGTGAACATCGGCCACGGTCGATCCGACCTGGCTGCCGTTGCCGCCAGCCAGATGGAGACGCTGGCCTTCGCCACCAACTGGGGCTTCGCGCACCCACCGGCCATTGAGGCGTCCACGATGATTGCGGGGTTCGCCCCCGGGGACCTGAGCGAGACGTTCTTCGTGAGCTCCGGCTCCGAAGCGGTCGAGTCGGCCATCAAGTTCGCCCGCAACTACCACGTGGCCCGCGGCGACGAGGGGCGGTACAAGGTCATCTCCCGCAACTGGTCCTACCACGGCACCACGCTGGGAGCGCTCTCCGTCACCGGCATCCCAAAGTTCCGCGAGCCGTACCTACCGATGCTCTGGGACGGCACACGCCACGTGCCGAACACCCACCAGTGCACCTCGCCGGCAGATACGCCTGCCAGCGAGCTTTCATGCGTGCGTGCCATCGAGGAGATGATCCTGGCCGAGGGCCCGGAGACGGTCTCCATGGTCATCGCCGAGCCCATACAGAACGGTGGCGGTGCCCTCGTGCCCCAGGCCGGCTACTGGCAGGAGCTCCGCCGGATCTGCGACGAGCACGGCGTGCTGCTGGTGGCCGATGAGGTCATCTGCTCGTTCGGCCGTTTCGGCCACTGGTTCGCAAGCGAGCGCCTCGGCGTGGTGCCGGACATGATCACCTTCGCCAAGGGGGTGACCTCGGCCTACCAGCCACTCGGCGGCGTGGTCATCCGCGGCCAACTGGTGACCGAGTTGTTCGACTCCCCGATGGGCTCATACGTGCACGGCTCGACGTTCGGTGGCCACCCGGTAGCCACGGCGGTGGCGGTTGCAAACATGACCGCCATGCGAGACGAGGGCCTCATGGATCACGTGCTCCTCAACGAGGGCTACTTCGGCGAGCAACTTCGGTCGATGGCCGAGGCCCATCCCAGCATCCGTGAGGTCCGCGGCACCGGCTACTTCTATGCCGTCGAACTGTGCGCCGACTCCAGCACGGACCGTGACCTGAGTCATGCCCAGGAGGCAGCCCTCCAGGGAGGCGTGCTGGGTGGCTTCGTCCGTGATGAGCGGATCACCATCCGCCCTGACGACAGGGGCTACACCGGCCTCACCATCTCGCCGCCCCTGATTGCTGACCAGGCGGTCATCGACGACCTCGTCGGCAGGGTGGACCGCATTGCGGACCGGGTCGACGGCTGGCTGGCAGCGAACGGGTGACAGGCGTGCATGCAGAGGGGGTCCTGGCCGGGTGGCATGCCCGCGCCGCTTCGGATCCGGCCCGCATCGTGCTGGCTGACCTCGGCGACGCTCGTGCCGACATGGCGGCGACCCGTCTGGGTGCCGAGGGCCTCGCCATCGTGATCCCGCCGGTGTTGGATCGATCGATCGCAGCAGTGGCAGCCGGCGCCACCCACGCCGAGGCCCGGGGGCTGGACCCCGATGATCCGGTGGTTGCAGCCGCGGTGCTGGTGCGGGCCGGTGAGGCCGATGCCGCTGTGGCCGGGGCGACACGTCCGAGCGCGGACGTCGTACGGGCCGGGTTGAAGGTGCTGGGCACGGCACCCGGAACCGACCTGGTCTCCAGCTGCTTCATGCTGGTCATGCCTGACGGCCGACCGGTGGCCTTCGGCGACTGCGGGGTGGTGCCCGACCCGGATGCCGACCAGATGGCGTCGATCGCCATTTCGACGGCCCGGACGTTTGCCGCTCTGGTCGACTCCGAGCCGCGGGTGGCCATGCTCTCCTTTTCGACGAAGGGCAGCGCCGAACACGCCCGGGTCGACAAGGTACGGCTGGCCACGGCGCTCGTCGGTGAGCGGGTACCGAACCTGGTCGTCGACGGAGAGCTGCAGTTCGACGCCGCCTGGGTTCCCGAGGTGGCCGAGGCCAAGGCACCGGGATCACCGGTGGCCGGGGCGGCCAACGTCTTCGTCTTTCCCGACCTGGACAGCGGGAACATCGCCTACAAGGTCGCTGAGCGAATGGGTGGAGCCCGGGCGTTCGGCCCGTTGCTCCAGGGGTTGGACGGCGTGTTGCACGACCTGTCGAGAGGCTGTTCGGCCGACGACATACTTGACGTGGCCGTGATCGCGGGGCTGCAGGCCTGCGCTTCGGCCTGATCAGGCCAGGTACGCGTGCCGACCTCCGCCGTCCTCCTCGTCCTGGCCTCGACGGTCCTGCACGCCGGCTGGAATGCCCGCCTGCACCGGACTGCCGACCCCGAGGTCGTCATCGCCCTCGCCTACCTGGCCGTCGGTATTGTCCTGCTGCCCGCGGCGGTCGTGGATCCACCGCTCGAGGTGGCCGGAGCGGTGATGGCCTCGTCGGTGGCCCAGAGCGCGTACCTGAGCCTGCTGGGCACCGGCTACCGGGAGGGCAGTCTGGGCGTGGTCTATCCGATCGCCCGGGGGACCGCGCCGCTGCTGGTGGGCCTGGGTGGTTGGCTGCTGCTGGACGAGCGACCGTCAGTCGCCACCGTGGTCGGCCTGGTGGTGCTCCTCGTCGGCCTCGTGGTCCTGGCCGGGCTGGGAAACCGACTCCGGGAGCGCAGGGCCATGGTCCTGGCGGTGGGCACCGGTCTCTGCACGGTCAGCTATTCGCTCATCGACGCCAGCGCTGTCGACCTCACCGGAGCGCTCGGATACCTGTCCGTGATAATGGTCCTGAGCTCCACGATGGTCCTGTTGGTACGAAGGCCCGGATGGGGGCGACTGCGACCAGCGCTGGGGGTCTCAGCGGTGGTCGGAGTCGGACAGGGCGGCGCCTACGCCCTCGTGCTGCTGGCCTTCCAGCAGGCCCAGGCAGGGCAGGTGGCCGGCCTGCGGCAGGTCTCGGTGGTGTTGGGCGTGCTCATCGCCCGCGAGGCCCTGGGCCCACGAGCCCTCTGGGGGGCGGTCCTGGTGGCTGCGGGAGCGGTTCTGGTGGTTTGGTGATCACCGTGGGAGCGACGGGATTGATGGTTCACGAAAACGGCAGCGACCATAACTGGCGCGTGAGAGTCTATAACACTAGGATTTGGGAATGAGTCGACGAACCCTGGACACCGCTCAGGTGGTGGACTGTGCTGCTGAACTGGCCGATGCGGACGGGCTGGACGCAGTCACCCTGACAAGGGTGGCTGAACGCCTGGGCGTCCGACAGCCCGCCATGTACCGCCACATCGACAACTACGACGCCCTCATCCGGGCGCTGGGCCTGCGGGGTCGTGAGATTCTCGCCAACCGGCTGGGTGAAGCCGCCGTAGGGCTGGCCGGTGATGACGCGGTCCGGGCTATGGGCGGTGCGTGGCGGGCAATGGTCGCCGAACATCCCGGCCTGTACGCGGCTACCGACCGTTACCCCTGTTCATCGGACGCCGAGTTGGCCGAGGCCGTCGAGCGGGTCGTCCAGATGCTGGGCCAGGCCCTGGCCGGCTACGGGTTGGAGGACGACGACCGGATACACGCCGCCAGGACCCTTAGGAGTGCCTTCCACGGCTTTGCCCACCTGGAGGCTGGAGACGGCCATCCATTCGCACTTGACCTTGACGACAGCTTCGACCGGATGGTCGTCCTGTTGTGCGCCGGCATCCGGCAGATGGCCACGGTCTCCGCCTGATCGGCGGACCAACCGGCCCGGAGACGCTCCCACCATGACCCGCCTCGGATTCGTCCTTGATTCCGGAAGTTGCATCGGCTGCCACGCCTGCACCGTGGCCTGCAAAAGCGAGCACGACGTGCCGCTGGGGGTGAACCGCACCTGGCTGAAGTACGTCGAGACCGGTACGCATCCGGACAGCGAGCGCCACTTCTCGGTCATGCGCTGCAACCACTGCGACGACGCGCCGTGCATGGACATCTGTCCGACCTCGGCGCTGTTCAGGGCCGACAACGGTGTGGTCGACTTCGACGACGACAACTGCATCGGGTGCAAGGCCTGCATGAACGCCTGCCCGTACGACGCCATCTACCTCAACCCACAGACCGGCACGGCGCACAAGTGCAACTTCTGCAACCACAGGATCGAGGACGGCCTGGAACCCTCCTGCGTGGTGGTCTGCCCCACACAGGCCATACGGGTCGGGGATCTGGACGATCCGGCGTCCGAGATATCGATCCTCCTCGCCTCGGGCGGCACGGTTCGTTCCCCGGAACAGGGGACCAGGCCGAAGGTCGTCTACAAGGGCGCCAACCCCTCCTCGCTGGATCCCCTGGCATCGGCCATCGCCGACGACGGGATGATCTGGACCGACACCACGCCCGGCCACCCCACCCCCACGCCGGTGGCGCTCAGCGCTTCGCCCGCCCGCGACGACGGTGCCGCCATGGCGCGGACCGTCTACACGACCCAGCATCCGATGGCCTGGGGTTCGATGGTCTCGGGATACCTGGTCACCAAGGCCATAGCCGCCGGCGTGATGCTGGTCGCATCACTGCTGGTCCTGCTCGGCCATGGTGGCTCCCGGGCAGCCGTGGGCATCGTGCCTCCGATGCTGGCCGGCATGTTCCTGGCGCTCACCGGCGTCCTGCTGGTCGCCGACCTGAAGCAGCCGAAGCGCTTCATCTACCTGATGACACGGGGCAACCGGACGTCGTGGCTGGTGAAGGGCGCCTACGTGCTGGGTGGCTTCGCCGCATGCCTGGCCGCCTGGTGGGTGGTCGGGCTGTCTGGCGCTGACGGCATCCTCCCCGTGCTGGTGCTGCCCACCGTGCTGCTGGCACTGGCCACCGCCGGCTACACCGCCTTCCTGTTCGGGCAGTGCGAGGGCCGCGATCTCTGGCAGGAACCCCTCCTCCTGCCGATCCTCCTGGCCCAGGCCGTCGTCGCCGGTGGAGCGGCCTATTCGTTGCTGGACCTGGTCATGGAGGTTCCGGGGACCGCCGCCATCCAGTGGACGTTCCTGCTGGGCCTGATCGCCAACGGCCTCCTGGTCGGCCTGGAGTTGAGGGGTGGGCACTCGCGGCACGTGACCATGGCGCTGGCTGAGATGACCCGGGGAGGCCAGCAGAGGTCGTTCCGACAGTGGCGCCTGAACGGCATGGCTATGCCGCTGGTGCTCATTGCCGCGTCGATCGCCACCGGCGCCGATGATCCGCTGCTGCCCGCCGTGGCCGCACCGTTCGTCCTGTTCGGACTGTTCGCATACGAGGATGCCTACGTGAGGGCGGGCCAGTCGGTCCCCCTCTCGTAACGGCGGAACCGGAGACCCACGATGGCATTGGACGCAGCACAGCCCGGAACGGGTGCCGAAGGCCTGTCCGCGTACCCGCCCGAGGAGACCTGGGACCACGTCGAATCGCTGGACCCGGCGGCATGGCCGAAACGTGTCCGGAGGACCCACCGCCTGGTGCCAACCACGTGCTTCAACTGCGAGGCCAACTGCGGCCTGCTGGCCTGGGTCGACAAGGAGACCGGGCTGATCACCAAGTTCGAGGGAAACCCGGTGCACCCGGCCAGCCGGGGCCGCAACTGCGCCAAGGGGCCGGCCACCATCAACCAGGTGCAGGACCCGGAGCGGATCCTGCACCCGATGAAGCGGGTCGGCGAACGGGGCGAGGGCCTCTGGGAGCGCATCACCTGGGACCAGGCACTGGACGAGATCGGTACCCGCATCGGCAATGCCTTCCGGGAGGAACGCCACCACGAGGTGATGTACCACGTGGGTCGGATGGGCGACGACACCTACATGGAGAGGGTGCTCCACTCCTGGGGCATCGACGGCCACAACAGCCACACCAACATCTGCTCCAGCGGCGCCAGGATGGGCTACGCCTCATGGATGGGCTTCGACCGTCCGTCGGCCGACTTCGCCAACGCCAAGGTCATCTTCCTCATCTCATCGCATCTGGAGGCTGGCCACTACTTCAACCCGCACGCACAGCGGATCATCGAGGGACAGCAGAACGGTGCGACCGTAATCTGCATCGATCCTCGGCTGTCCAACACCGCATCCAAAGCTGACCACTGGTTTTCCGCCTGGCCGGGCACCGAGGCGTTCCTGCTGCTGGCCATCGCCCGACTGCTGATCATGGACGGCACCTGGGATGCGGCGTTCTTCGAGCGGTGGGTGAACTGGGAGACGTTCCTGCGCGAATCGCGACCGGACCTGGAGCCGGTGTTCGCCAACGTGGGCCCTGCACTGCTGGAGCTCTACGCCGAGTACACGCCGGAAGCCGCCGCCCGGATCTGCGGAATCGACGAGGACCGCCTACGTACCGTCGCCCGCACCATCGGCGAAGGCCTGGGAGGGTTCGCCTCCCACACCTGGAGGGCTTCGTCGGCAGGCAACGAGGGTGGATGGATGGTGGCCCGCTGCCTGCAGTTCCTGACGGTGCTGACCGGGTCCGTTGGCACCGTGGGTGGCACCAACGCCAATGGCTGGAACAAGTTCATCCCCGTCACCCCGCTCCACCCCGAGCCCCAGGGCCGGTGGAACGAGATGCAGTGGCCGATCGAGTACCCGCTCAGCCACCATGAGATGTCGATCCTGCTGCCGCACTTCCTGAAGGCCGGACGGGGCTACCTGGACACCTACTTCACCCGGGTCTACAACCCGCTCTGGACCAACCCGGACGGCTTTACGTGGATGGAGGTGCTGCGCGACACCGACAAGATCGGATGCCATGTGGCGCTCACGCCCACCTGGAACGAGTCGGCATGGTTTGCCGACTACGTGCTGCCGATGGGAATCGCATCGGAGCGCCATGACGTCGCCAGCTTCGAGACCCACAACGGCCGCTGGATCGGCTTCCGCCAGCCCGTCGCCCGACGACACCGGGAGCTGGACGGCGAGACCATCGAGCGCACGCACGAGGCCAACCCGGGCGAGGTCTGGGAGGAGCAGGAGTTCTTCATCGACCTCTCGTGGCGGATCGACCCCGACGGTTCGTTGGGCATCCGCTCCCAGTTCGAGAGCGTCCAGAATCCGGGTACGCCGCTCACGCTCGACGAGTACTACTCGATGCTGTTCGAGGGTTCGGTTCCCGGCCTGCCAGAGGAGGCCGAGGCTCTCGGCATCACCCCGTTGGAGTACATGCGTCGGAAAGGCTCGTTCTCACTGCCCGGTGACCAGACGCAGGTCTACGAACGCGACGTGCCGGCAGCCGACCTGGAGGGGGCCGTCAGGGACGCCGATGGTGTCTGGCGCCGGCCCGGTACAGCCGGTTCACACGAGTCGCTGGAGGAGATCAGGGGTCACATGCCGTTCATCGGCGACGGCTCGCCGGCCGTGGACATCAACGGTGAGCCGAAGTTCGGGTTTCCGACGCCGTCGCGGAAGCTGGAGTTCTTCTCCGAGACGATCCGCGACTGGGGCTGGCCCGAGTACTCCATGCCGACGTTCATCAGGAGCCAGGTGCACTGGGAGGACCTGGACATGTCGGCCGGCGAGCGGATCCTGGTACCCACCTTCCGCATTCCGACGTTGATCCACACCCGGTCGGCCAACAGCCAGTGGCTGAACGAGATCAGCCATCGCCACCCGCTCTGGCTGCACCCGGGCGATGCAGAGGAGTTGGGCATCGAGGAGAACGGCCTGGTCCGGATCACCACCCGCATCGGCCACTTCGTGATCCAGGCATGGCGCACGGAGGGCATCCGCCCGGGTGTGGTGGCGGCCAGCCACCACATGGGGCGGTGGCGCCTCGAGGACGACAAGGCACGGTCGTGGGGAACCGGAAAGGCCTCGATCGAACAGGATGAGGATGGCCGGTGGAAGCTCCAGCGGGAGCAGGGCGTGGAGGCCTACCAGAGCGACGATCCGGACACCGGGCTGATCTGGTGGACCGATACCGGGGTGCACCAGAACCTCACCTTCCCCGTGCAGCCCGATCCGGTCAGCGGCATGCACTGCTGGTTGCAGCGGGTGACGGTGTCGCCGGCCGAACCCGGTGACGCATACGGCGACGTGGTGGTCGACACCGGGGCATCGCACCGGATCTTTGAGGAGTGGCTGGCGAAGGTCCGGCCGGGTCCCGGCCCTGACGGCCTACGTCGCCCCCTCTGGTTCGCCCGTCCGGTCAAGCCGAAGGCGACGGCCTACCGCTACGACGCCTGAGGTTGGCCTGAGGCCTGATCTACGGGCCAGACCTACAGGTAGGCGTTGGCTGAGAGGTCGGCGGGAACCAGGGAATCCACGACTGTGCGCAGCGTCGTGTCGAACAGCGAAGGGAGGTGGCTGTTCGTGGCCAGGGCGGAGTGGGTGGCCGGGTCCAGGCCCGGATCTTCCAGATGGGCCAGGACCGAGCTCCGACGGTGGTCGGTGGGGAGGGCGTCGTCGAGTAGGGCGGCGATGATGAAGCCGCCGACACAGGCCGTGATGGCCCGCAGGGCGTCGCGGGCGCTTTCGCCGACCACGCCGGCCTCCTGGAGTTCCCTCGCCATGGCCAGCTCCAGTCGCTGGGCGTGGAGGGAGGAGAGCCCGTGGGCACTGGCCAGCCGGGTGACCTCCCGATCAGCCAGGGCGCCCTCCCAGATGAGCCGTGCGACTGCGAGCACCCGCTGGCGTGGTGTGTCGCCCACGATCGGGGCCTCGGCCAGGCGAAGACCGTGGCGCCGGACCATTGCCGTCACGAGTTGTTCCCGGTTGCCGACATGCCAGTAGATCGACGTGGTGGCCACACCCAGTTCGGAGGCCAGCCGCCGCATCGTCAGCGCATCGGCACCTTCGACCTCGACGAGGGTGAGGGCACGGTCCAGTACCTCGTCGGGCTCGAGGCCGGCGTGGCGGTTGGTCCTGGGTCGGGTCTCGTCCATGTGCCCTCCGGGTCCCGGGTTGCGGTCGGGTCCTTTCTCTGCGACAGTGTACAACGGAGTTTGTGACGCTGTCCAAGAGAGCAGCGCCCCATCAGGAGAGGCATACCGTGGAGCGAGAGGTCAGCACCGGGAGCGAGCCGTACATAGTCGTCTCGTCAGATACCCACGCCGGACTGCAGTGCGAGGAGTACCGCCCGTACCTGGAGTCGTCGCTGCACGATGAGTTCGACCAGTACGTCGCAGAGCGCCACGCACACCGGCGCATCGCCGAGGAACTCAACGCCGAGTTCATTGCCGAGTGGGAGGGCGACAACGAGTGGGGCCTGCAGGGCGCCTACGACCCGGAGGTACGCGATCCGGTGCTGGACGCCGATGGCGTGGCAGGCGAGATCATCTTCGCCGACGGCGATGCCGTGACAGGCCAGGAGTCTCCGCCGTTCGGTGCCGGCCTGGCCGCAGGCCAGATCACCGATCCCCGCCTGGCGTTCGGTGGGGCCCGCGCGCACAACCGTTGGCTGGAGGAGTTCTGCGCCACCGATCCGGTGCGGCGCGCCGGCGTGGCACTTGTGCCGATCACCCACGACGTGGACCTGGCGGTGGCCGAGATCGAGTCCCTGGCCGGAAAGCCGGGCATCAAGGGGATCATGGTGCAGACCATGTGGCACGGCTTACCCGCCTATGGCACCGACCACTACGACAGGGTCTGGGCGGCATGTGCCGAGACGGGCCTGGTGGTCCACACCCATTCCGGCGAGGCTGACTTCGACTCCTACGGCGAGAACGTGGCCATGTACATCAGCGAGGTGCCGTTCTGGACACACCGAATCCTCTGGCAGCTCCTCTTCTCCGGCAAGTTCGATCGGTTCCCGGACCTCCGCTACGCGGTTGTCGAGTGCGGCTCGTACTGGATTGGCGACCTGCTCTGGAAGACCGACGTCAACTTCGGAGCCAGTTGGAAGATCAAGAAGATGGGCAACCGCATGAAGGGCCTCATCTCACGCCTGCCGTCCGAGTACTTCGGGAGCAACGTCTTCATCGGTGCCTCCACCATGTCCACCGAGGAGGTCCGCCGGCGCCACGTCAACGGCATAGACGCCCTCATGTGGGGAACCGACTACCCACACCCCGAGGGTTCCTGGCCGCACACCGTGGAACGCCTGGAGAAGGACTTCCAGGAGGTCTCCATCGAGGACACACGCCGGCTGCTGGGCCTCAACGCCATTGACTGCTATGGCCTGGACGAGGCAGGGCTGCGTGTCGTGGCAGACAGGATCGGCCCCACACCCGAGACGCTGGGCCAGTCCCCGGACCTGCGGACGCCCGCCGACGCCGTCGAGAAGGCCCGCTGGTGGATACGCGAGTACGGCTGCGAGATGCAGTACGCCTGAGCACGGCATCGACCTCTCGACCCGACCACCTGGGAGTGACAATTCAATGAGCGAGCGACACATCGTCATCTCGGCCGACACCCACTGTGGTGCGGCACTACACGACTACAAGCCGTACCTGGAGAAGAAGTACCACGCGGACTTCGACGAGTGGGCGGAGTCGGTGCAGGCCGCCGAGCGGCGGACCGCCGAGGTGTTCAAGGACTCCGACCGCTCGCCGCTGAACGTCGGCGTGGACGGCGACCCCGAGGTGGACGGCGACCGCAACTGGTCCAGCGAGCGTCGCCTCAGAGAACAGGAGGCCGACGGTGTGGTGGCCGCTGTGCTGTTCCCCAACACCCAGCCTCCGTTCGCTCCGGCGGCCGCCAGCCAGTTCGAGGCCCCTCCCTACAGCGACGACATGGTCCGTAGGTGGGCCGGTCTCCAGGCCCATAACCGCTGGCTTCTGGACTTCGTATCCGAGGCGCCGGAGCGCAGGGCGGGCATCGCACAGATCTTCCTGGGCAACGTCGAGGCATCGGTGGCCGAGATCGAGTGGGCTGCCGAGAACGGGCTGCGCGGTGGGATCCTGGTGCCCGGCGCTCCCCCCGACTCGCCGTTCGAGCCCCTCTACTCGGACGCCTACCGTCCCATATGGGCCGCCGCCGAAGCCTGCGACATGCCTTTGAACCACCATTCGGGTGGTGCCACACCCAACTTCGGAAGCCACTTCCCGGCATCGCTGGCGATGTTCATGCTGGAGGTCTCCTGGTGGAGCCAGAGGGGCCTCTGGCACCTCATGTTCTCCGGGGTGTTCGAGCGCCACCCGGACCTCCAGTGGGTGAACACCGAGACCGGCACCGCCTGGGTGCCCGACACCCTCGAGAAGCTGGACTCGTTCTACGAGCGCATGAAGTACTCGAAGTACGGCTCGGAGGCGATCTTCGGGGGCATCGCCGTGGCCCAGATGTCGCTGCGACCGTCGGAGTACTGGCAGCGGCAGTGTCACGTCGGAGCCAGCTTCTTGCGACCCACCGAGATAGATGTGGTGAGGCAGATCGGCATCCAGAACGTCATGTGGGGTTCGGACTACCCGCATGTGGAG